>JAQYWI010000405.1 GCA_030145015.1 Desulfobacterales bacterium | reverse complement strand
CCTTGATCACGGAGAAAAGATTGCTGAAGGTCCGCCCAATCAGGTCATGAAAAACCGGGAGGTGGGCCGTGCTTACCTGGGCCTGCAATACCAGAAAGACTGAAGAGGGCCGGGAAACAGGAGTCAAAGGTCTCAACCCTTAACCCCTGAGAAAGGGGTGTAAATCAAGACTGTTGTTTGCTAAGATTGCCATGGCTATTTGGTTTCAGGTTTCAGGTTTCAGGTGTCAGGAGTAAGAAACGAATTAGCTGACACCTGACACCTGACACCTTACAACTAAAAAAAGCTTCGGAGCCACGGTTTGTCAATAGAAAGGCATCAGCGTTTACCAACGGTCTTGATTTCCACCCCTGAGAAAGGTTGAACATGGATACTCTCAAACCGCTTATGAAGGTCTGCAATTTGAATGTGTATTATAGGGGCATCCAAGTGTTAAAACAGGTTAACCTGACGGTGTGTGCCGGCCAGATTGTTTCCATTGTAGGAACCAACGGTTCCGGCAAGACTACGGTTATGAAAGCGATTGCCGGTATACTGCGCCCGATTCAGGGCGTTATCACCTATCAAAACGAGCCTATTCAGACGCTTCCGGCACACGAGGTGGTTCGCCGGGGTCTGGTTTATGTGCCCGAAGGCATGAATGTCTTTCCTCTTATGAGTGTGCTGGAAAATCTGGAAGTAGGCGCCTATGTCGCCAGAAAAAAAAAGAACGACCTCCTGTCTTTTGTATTCGAAATCTTTCCTGTTCTGGCGGAAAAACGCCGGAAGATGGCAGGAACCATGAGCGGAGGGCAAAAAAGAATGCTGACGATTGCCCGCGGGCTGATGAGCAATCCCCGTCTTCTCCTGCTGGACGATCCTTTTCTGGGTCTGGCCCCGAAAGATGTGAACCGTCTCTGTAATACGCTGAAGATAATTCGTGGTCACGGAATTACTCTTTTTCTGGCCGGCCAGCATGTACGCCGAATATTAAGGGTGGCCACCAAAGCGTTTTTTATCGAAGATGGAAGAATCACCCTCGTTGGAACCGGAGAGCAGCTCCTGGGTCACCCTCACTTCCGGGAAATCCTTTTTGGGCTGACAGCTGAGTCAGAATTTGAAGTTATATGATCCATTCCCACCGAAACCCAGTAAAATGCTTATTGACTTAATGCAAAAAAATTGAAATACTATTTTTTTTATGAATTTCGTTTAGTAATTATTTCGTTAACGTATAATTATTTTTGGAGGAAAATAATGACTGAGGCACTAAAGGTAGGCATGACTCACCAAATAGAGCGCGAAACAACGACGGAAATGTCAGCACAAAAAGTCTACCCCCATGTACCCGATGTATATGCCACTCGAGCCATGGTGGGGCATATTGAGGAAGTTTGTGCGGATCTGGTTCTTCCTCACTTGGGTGAAGGTGAGCAAACCGTTGGAATCGGAATGAAATTCAAACACATGGCCGCTACGCCCCTGGGTATGAAAGTTCGGTTCAACGCCAGCTTGACCGAGGTGGATGGCAATAAACTCACCTTTGAGGTGGAAGGGTTTGATGAAGTGGATAAGATCGGCGAGGCAACCCACCAGCGTTTTATCATCAATGCCGAAAAATTCAACAGTCGTGTGGCAAAAAAGGCAGGGATATAGGGAGTAAGCCATGGGGGCAGGAGATTCCGTAAAAAAGTTAAGTGCCATTTTAAGACCCAAAAGCATCGCAGTTATCGGGGCATCCACCAGCCCGGACAAACTGGGTCATGAAATTATGAAAAACATTCTGGACAGCGGCTTTCAAGGAACTGTTTACCCCATCAACCCCAAGGCCGATGCTATCCTGGACATCCCCTGCCATGTGAGCGTTAAAGATATTGCAGAAGCGCCGGACATGGCCGTTATCATCATTCCGGCCCGATTCGTACCCCAGGCCGTGGAGGAATGCGGCCAAAAGGGGGTCAAGGGCGCGGTGATCATTACCGGCGGATTCAGCGAAGCAGGACCCGAGGGAGAGGTTCTTCAGCAGCAGGTCGTTGACATTGCTCAAAGGTATGACATTCGTATTATCGGACCGAACTGCCAGGGCGTAAACAATCCTCATTACCCTGTATGTGCTTCCTGGCCGTTGCTAACCTTCAAGGGTAAAATCGCACTTATTGCCCAAAGCGGTACCGTGGGCGCTGCCATGATGGACTGGTTATCCGAAGAAAAGCTGGGTACAGCCAGTTTCGTTAGTATGGGCAACCGGGCCGACGTAGATGAAACAGATCTGATCGCCTATTTCAACCAGGATCAAAGCACCGAAGTTATCGCTGCATATATCGAAGGGATAAAACGTCCCGGGCAGTTCATCAAGGCGGTAGAACAGCTCCAAAAACCGCTGGTTGTCCTTAAGTCGGGCCGCACGCCCAAAGGCAAGGTCGCCGCCGAATCCCATACCAAGGCACTGGCAGGTGCTGATGCAATCTATGACGCACTTTTTGCCAGATATAAAATCTACCGCGCCTATACTCTGGAGGAATTTTATGATTTTGCCAAGGCTCTGGCTTATCTGAAACCGCCGAAAGGCAACCGTATTCTCTTTATTACAACATCCGGTGGCGCTGCTATTCTCGGTACAGATCAGGCGGAACAGGAAGGCCTTGATG
>JAQYWI010000050.1 GCA_030145015.1 Desulfobacterales bacterium | reverse complement strand
ATGCATCAAGACGCAGGCCGATCGAGAAAGCGCAGCATAGGCGTATGTGAGCATTTAGCGGAGGCCTGCAACGCAGCCATTGGAGCCTTTTGAGCTCCTTAAATTATCTTTCAATTAGATGCGAAATCCCGCTTCATTAAGCGGGGAGTTGGGGTTTTGAAACCACTTCTAATCAACATCAAGCGGCATCGGCAAACGGGCCTGCTGACGAAAAATTTTCAGCAGCTCTTCGAATTGCGGCCGAAAGCGCTTATAGTGCAAGTTATCCGCATAGCGGTTGGCACCGCTGCTTGCCAGCGGTACGATATCTTCCCGCCACAAATATCCCCGCTCAAGAAAAATGGCCTTAAGCTGATCGTTTAACATGCGGCTGGAATTAAGGCTGCCTGAATGGGTCAAAAACCAGTCGCGCGGCGCAAATTTTTCGCGCTGCGCCAGCGCCTTTGAAATGGCCCGGGCAAGGTCCCGGTCCGGTGCGGCAATGCCGGTCTGCGCGTTAATGCTGGCCGGATTAACGCCTGCCATGGAGGTGGAAATAACACAGGGAAGATTGGACCGCAAAAACTCATAAATGCTGCGGCAGCCATTTTCGTGCAAAGAGATTTGCACGCCAATTTTGCCCTGGGCCAGATGCCCGGGCACATCCTGGCGCAGCAGGTTGTCCTTTACGGTTACGCGTGAGGATAATCCGGCCGCCTCAATTTGCAGCTTGCAAGCATCGACGTTGCGCGCATCACCGCGCCCGATGAAAAGCGCCGTCGTTTGACTTAGAAGCGGATGCCGCAGTAATTCCAGCATGTAGGCGTGTCGTTTGCGGGGCATATCGTCAAAGGTCGCGTTGAAAACAAGATCAAAGCGTTTCTCCTGCTCAAAATCCAGGGTCTCGTCATCTTGCATAAAATCAGCATGGGCCAGCGCGGTGGTTAGAATTCCGGGCTGACTGCGCATAAATGCGGCATCTTCTTCACCATTCAATCCGAAAAGGGTCGGATCGGCCAGGGTCGAAAAGGGCCGCAGCCAGGCATGGCGGAAAACGACACCCCAGGGCGGTTCTACATAAAGGAAATAAAGGCGGTTCAGCGCCTTGAGGAGCTCAGGATTGACAAACAGATAAGGCAATGAAAAAATTCGCAAGATCCCTTTTTCTTCAGGCAGGTAGGGCTTTTTGAGGATCTGGCAAAAATGGCGCAGCATGTATTGCCTTTGTTTCTTTTTGTTAAGCTTCGCCGCGATCCGCTGCGCTTCAAGCTTCAAAAACGCTTTGATTTCAGGGTCGGTTCCAAAATCATTTTGGGCCCGCGCCAGCCATTGCCACTGCCCGGGGAAGGGCAACCGCGCCAGAAACAGGCCGGCTTGCTTTTGGATAAAGGCATCGCTACTCTCCCGGGCCGCTTTTTCGAAAAAAGAAATCCGCTTTCTGAAACCTTCATAGGGCCAGTCAAGCCCCCTTTCAGCTTCCAGAAAGGAACGTTGCCACACCAGAAGCTGGATCAGGGCATCCCAGATTTCATCCCGCAGCCGCCGGAAATAGGTCGAATCGGTCGAATCGAAAAGCGTTTGGGAATCTGCGCGTTCAAAAAAATGTTCCAGTCTGCTGATGTAGGTCTGATGGGCAGCATTCGTCATGGCATCCGCTTGAACAACTTCTCCAGGGTGTTCAGGTCCCATCGGATCCAGCTCGGCCGGCCGTGGGGGCAATGGGCGGGGTTCTCGCATTGATCCAGTTGATGGAGCAGTTCCCTGATCTGTGTGTCGCTAAGCTGTTGGTTGGCCCGAATGGCACCATGGCAGGCCATCACCATCCGACACTGATCCAGGGTATCTTCCAGACCCGCTGAATAACCGACCGCCGCGGTTTTTTCCACGATTTCATAAATCATGGGCCTAAGATCCCGCCCGCAAAGCAAGGCCGGTACGGCCTTTACAATAAACGTATTTTTCCCGAAGGGTTCGATATCCAATCCCAGATTCTTTAAATCAGAAAGCATTTGTCCCAGGATTTCCGCTTCCCTGAAATTTAACTCAAGGGTTTCGGGAACCAGAAGCTTCTGGGCGGCTGATGGCCGATCGTTGCCGCGTCGCTTGAGTTGTTCAAACAAAATGCGCTCGTGGGCCGCATGCTGGTCGATGAGCACCAGGCCGCCATCCGATTCACAAACGATATAGAGGTTGTGCAGTTGGCCTACGACCCGCAAAGCGCTAAAGCCGCTATGGTCAAAGATCTGTTCCTGTTGTCTCTGTCTGCCGTCGGTTGTCTTCGGTTCTCCGTTCTTAATTCCGAAATCCGAAATCGATTCGGCGACTCGACTGAGCTCGTCGAAGTCTGCCTTCGACAGGCTCAGGCCCCGAGCATGCCGAGGGGAGCTCGTCGCAGGCCGAAATCCGAAATCATCTTTAACTGCCCTTTCGCCGGCAGGTCTAAAGGTTGATATCGACTCAAGAATCTGTGATGTTTTTTGAGGCGCCTGGCTTTGCAGCCCGTTTTGCGGACCCCAATTGAGCCTATCAGTTTCATAAAGCGTCTGTGCAATGGCGCTTTTTACAGCTTCATGCACCTGGCGCGGGTTCACAAATCGAACTTCATTTTTGGTCGGATGAACGTTGACATCCACCTGATCGAAAGGAACCTTGATAAAAACAACGGCGATCGGAAATTGCCCTTTAACCAGGCGTTGGGCGTACCCCTGAAATACGCCGTGTTGAATGCTGCGGTCGCGAACAAATCGGCCGTTTACGAAAATATAAAGCCCTCTGGATGTCCGCCGGGTCACTTTTGGAGAACTGATCCAGCCTGAAATCGAAACGGCATCGCCGTTAAATTCGATGGAATGAAGATCCGGCCTCGAATCTTTGCCCAGCACATCCACAACCCGGTCAAGGTGTTGAGAAACCAGGGGCCAGCTCTTAACAACTTTATCGTTGTGGATCAGTCGAAACTGAACCTCCGGATGTCCCAGGGACATCCGGGCAACGATATCGGCAATATGGCTCATTTCAGTGCCGACTGTTTTTAGAAATTTTCTTCTTGCCGGTATATTAAAGAACAGCTCTTTGACGGAAATCAGCGTCCCTTCCGGGGCGCCGATCTCAGAGACATTTTTGATTTTACCGCCGTCAACGCTGATTTGGGTGCCGGCATCTGAGGTATTATCGCGGGTTATCAATGCAAAGCGCGAGACCGCGGCAATACTGGGCAGGGCTTCGCCCCGGAATCCCAGGGTGCGGATGGCAAAAAGATCGTCATCCATGGAAATTTTGCTGGTAGCGTAACGCTGGATAGCTAAAAGCGCATCATCACGTCGCATGCCGGCGCCGTTGTCGGACACCTGAATCAGGGACTGACCGCCTTTTTCCACTTCTATGATTACCCGGGTGGCTCCGGCATCCAGTGCATTTTCAACCAGCTCCTTGACCACCGAAGCCGGCCGCTCGACAACCTCGCCGGCTGCGATTTTGTTGGACAGGTTTTCCGGGAGTACCCTAATCTTGGCCATCTTATACCCTTGCTCTTAGGCTTGGATTGCTTGTTTTGGATTGTTTTCGATCGCGGCTGGAAGCCGTTCCCACAGGCCCCTCCCACAAGCCGCTCCCACTTCATAAAGATGACTGTGTGGGTGGGAGCGGCTTCCAGCCGCGATTCCTTTATTTATTTTTTCTGTTTCAACAAATTTAAAAGATATTCAGCATCCATCGGGGACAGGTCGAATTTCAAGCACGCCTTTTCAATCAGCACCGCAAGCTTTTGCCCGGAATCGTACTTGCGCTCTTCGGAAATCCATTTGACGGCTTTTCTTAAATCTTCACCTTGCGGCTGCACAGTGGTCATAAAAGGATTCTCCTTTGTCAGTAGTCATTTGTCCGTTGTCCGTTGTTAAAAGCTTTTTGTCCACTCTGCTTAAGCACAAGAGCAATTAAAACGCTCGGTAAAAATAAAGCAACGAACGACTAACAACTGACAACTGACAAAAAAGCCCGATTTATAGCGCCGAGCTATAAATCGGGCTTTTTTTTGTGAAAATCAGTGGCCTGTTCAAAATTATAAGCGGCCTTTAAAAGCATCGCTTCGTTAAAATGTTTGCCCATTAATTGCAGTCCAATCGGATGGCCTTCTTTAGAAAATCCACAGGGTATGGACATGCCCGGGATTCCGGCCAGGTTCGCTGATAAGGTGAAGATGTCGGTTAAATACATCGTCAGCGGGTCATCGACTTTCTCACCGATCTTAAATGCAGGCGTCGGCGCTGTCGGACATAATATCAAATCACAGATTTCGAAAGCTTTATGAAAATCTTCAGTAATGAGCGTCCTCACCTGGGAGGCTTTGCCGTAATAGGCATCGTAATACCCGGCGGAAAGACAGTAGGTCCCGATAATGATGCGCCGCTGAACTTCGGGACCGAATCCATTTGAGCGCGTGCTTCGATACATTTTAATCAGGTCGTTTTGATCTTTAGCGCGCATGCCATATTTGACACCGTCGTAGCGCGCCAGATTTGAGCTTGCCTCTGAGGGTGCAATTACATAGTAAGCAGCGACGGCGTATTCGGTGTGCGGCAACGAGACATCAATCTTTTCAGCGCCCATCTCCTCGAAGATCTGCACCGCATTATTTATGGCCTTTGAAACTTCGGGATCCATTCCTTCAGTGGCTGTATATTCTCCGGGGATGCCCACCCGAACGCCTTTTAAGCCCTTTTGCAAGGCGCTTGTATAATCGGGCACATCTTCGGGAACGGATGTAGAATCCGCAGAATCATAACCGGCAATGGTGTTCAGCATGATGGCACAATCAGACACATTCTTTGTCAGCGGGCCGATCTGATCCAGAGACGAGGCAAAGGCCACAAGGCCAAATCGCGATACCCGCCCGTAGGTCGGCTTCATTCCCACTGCACTGCAATATGACGCCGGCTGGCGAATGGAGCCCCCCGTATCCGAGCCTAAAGCCCCCAGACACATATCGGCGGCGACAGCCGCCGCAGAGCCGCCGCTGGATCCGCCGGGGACGCGGCTTAAATCCCAGGGATTGCGTGTATTCTTAATCCCGGAGTTTTCAGTGGATGAGCCCATGGCAAATTCATCCATGTTCGTCTTCCCTATGGTCACGGCCCCTTCCCGCCTGAGCTTCTCAATAACCGTCGCACTATATGGGGGGATAAAATTCTCAAGTATTTTAGAGGCACAGGTGGTCCGCATCCCCTGAATACAGATAACATCCTTAACCGCAAGCGGAATTCCGGTCAGCGGCTCACAATGGCCGCCTGCTATCTTTTGATCCGCTGCTTTAGCCTGTTCCATGGCCGTTTGTTCCGAGATCGTAATAAATGCATCAACTTTACCTTCCACCGTGTTGATGCGATCCAGAACCGCGCGGGTTAACTCCACCGAAGATATTTCTTTATTTTTTAATAACCGGTGAGCCGCTCCGATTGTCAGTTGGTATAATTTCACAGGTAAATCTCCCTATTATTTCCCTGTAACTTTTATTTCAACACAAAATCACGAAAGAACAAAAACACGCAAAAGGAATAAATTATAAAATTTCGTGCTTTCGAAATTTTGCGTTTCGTAATTAAATTTTTAATGCGTTTAAGGGGGCCTTTTGCAGATGCATCATCCGACGACTTTGGGAACGACAAAGCTCCCACCTTCCTTTTCAGGTGCATTGGCCAGGGCCAGCTTGCGTTCGATATGTTCGCGTTCCTGGTCTTCACGAAACGCATTGGTCAGAAAGATGGCGCGCGAAGTTGGTTTTATGTTCCGGGTATCGACCTGGTTCAATTTCTCGATGTATCCCAGGATTTCGTCAATTTGCCCGGCGAACTTCGCAATAGATTCCGCATCCAGATCCAGGCGTGCAAGGTGGGCAACGTATAAAACTTCGTCTTTGGTTATTTTCATGTCCTTCAGTGTCCGTTGTCCGTTCGTCACTTCATTACCACAATGGGCTTTAGACCGTCTTTTTTTAACTTTTTCATTACGCCCAGGGCTTCTGATTTGCTTTTATACTCTCCGATCCTGACCCGAAACCAGATCCCTTTCCCCTCAACTTTACCGATCGCCCGGTATGCCGGGTAGCCGCTTTTTTTTAATTTCTCGATCAATCGATCCGCGTCCTTAGCGTTTTTAACAGAGGCTGCCTGAATGGTATATAGGGGCCCTGTGGTGGCGGTTTGCTTAACGGCAGCAACCTTTTCCTTTATGGGCGTATCTTTTTGAGGAGTTGTAACCGGTTTGGATTTTTGGAGCCCTGCTTTTTGGGAAACAGCCTTTGCCGATGTTGGCTCTTGGGGAGTCGCCTCCTGCGGTTTTGGGGAAACGGCTGTTTCAGCCGGTTTTTCGATCTTTTGTTTGATAATCTTGGGCTTCTGCAGCGCCGGTACCTTTGTATCTTCCGAGTTTTCCTTCAGGGCTTCATAAAATTCGAGTTTTGTTTTATCTTTTAGGGTAGCGGAATCCTTGTGGGCCGGCACTTTCCCCGGTTTGCCGGGATCGTCTTTTTTTGAGGCCTCTATCTTTTTTTCAATCGCGGCGATATCAAATTTAACCGGAGCCGTGCCTCTACCGACCAATATGCCGAGAACAAACATCCAGGCGCACAGAAAAAAAATGACAAAGACCCAGCCTGCAATTTTTCTGCGTGTCATGACGATAAACGGTTTCTTAAATTCCGGTTCTTTGCGCTTATTCTTTTTTCTGATTGGCATATTTTATACCTTATATCTCGTGGCTGGGAAGCTGCCCCCACAATTCATCAATAAGCAAGCGGTGGGAGCGGCATCTTGCCGCGAAAAAATCTTGGCTCATACCCGCCGACGGACCATTGGGTAAAAGATGGATATTTAGAAGCCGGTTTTACATTTTATCCGGAGCCGAGACACCCAACAATGTCAAGCCGTTACGAATGACTTTTTGAACCGCCAGAACAAGATTGAGTCTGCCGCACTGCAACTGCGAATCATCGTTTAAAACACGGTGCTTATTGTAGTAGGTATGGAAGGCGGATGCAAGGTTCATCAGGTAATAGGTAACGCGGTGGGGCTCCATGCTTCTGGCGCTGCCTGCCAGAACATCGGGATAACGGGCCAGGCTTTTGATCAGATCGATTTCTTCGGGCGCTTCCAAGCGTGCAACGGCCTGATCATCCCAGGAAACATCGGGTGTTCCCCGCTCCTTTCCTTTGCGCACAATGCTTGAAATGCGGGCGTGCACGTATTGAACATAATAAACCGGGTTATCATTGCTCTTTTGCTTGGCGACTTCCAGATCAAAATCAAGGGCGCTTTCATGGTGACGCGTCAGAAATATAAAGCGGGCGGCATCCCGACCCACATCATCAATAACATCTCTTAAGGTTTCAAATTTGCCGGCCCGGGTCGACATGGCAACCGGTTCACCGGCCCTGAGCAAGTTCACCAGCTGCACCAAAATGACATCAAACTGGTCACGCCGATGCCCGCAGGCTTCAACAGCTGCTTTCATTCTGGGGATATACCCATGGTGATCCGCCCCCCATACATCAACCACCCTTTCAAAGCCGCGATCATACTTATCCTGGTGATAGGCAATGTCGGATGCAAAATAGGTTGTTTCCCCATTCTTCTTTACGACCACCCGATCCTTTTCATCCCCGAAATCACTGGATTTAAACCACAGGGCCCCGTCTTTTTCGTAAATAATTCCCTGGCTGCGAAAATTATCGAGAATCTGATCCACGCGGCCGGAATCATATAAGCTCTGTTCGCTGAACCAGCAATCAAACTCAATGCCAAACGTTTTTAAATCTTCGCGAATGCCGGCCAATATTTTTGCGGCCGCAAAGCGCGCACATATCATCAGGGCATCTGCTTCCGGTTGGCTTAAAAGTGCATCGCCTTGCTCCATTTTAATTTCGGCGGCCAGATCGCGAATATAATCCCCCTGATAGCATTCATCCGGAAATGTCACTTTTTGGCCGAACATCGCTTTGTATCTCAAATATACGGATCTTCCCAGGGTGTGGATCTGTCGGCCGGAATCATTTATGTAATATTCTTTCTCAACATCATAACCGCAAAATGCCAAAATATTGGCGACCGCATCCCCCACTGCGGCCCCGCGACCATGACCGACATGCAGCGGGCCGGTAGGGTTGGAGCTGACAAATTCAACCTGGAATTTTTGTCCTTTGCCGATATCCGTTGCCCCGTAACGGGTATCCGCCGCGTGAATTTTTTGCAGAACCGGATGCCAGGCCGATGCTTTTAGAAAAAAATTAATAAATCCCGGTCCGGCGATTTCGGTTTTTTCAAGTATGCCTTCCGGATCCTGAATATGGCCGGTAATTATTTGCGCAATTTTGCGCGGCGGCATTTTTTGAGCAGATGCCATCACCATGGCGATATTGGTCGAAAAGTCACCATGGGCGCCGGCTTTCGGCTCTTCGACCTCGGCCTCCACAATGTCGGCTGACGGCAGATCGCCATTTTGGTGGGCACTCCCGGCAGCATCCAGAATTAGATTTTTAATTTTCTGCTTCATATTTCGTGATAGATAAAGTCTTTTCAGTGCCAAGTCAAGATGCTTTAGACCCATCCAGAGCTTAAAAATAGTATCAGGTTGAAAATGACGGCATTCATAAATTGTATTTGCTTGATATGGACTTAAATGTTAGGTTTCAGCGCCTTAAAAGACAAGGCGCTTTATTTTTTATCACGCAAATGAAAAATGGATCATATTTAGTCTTTTATTAAAATGCCCATCACATGAGGAAACAAATTGGACCTTAAGGAAAAACGGGTTCTGGTCACCGGCGCCTGCGGCACAGTAGGTCGGGAATTGATTCGTCAGCTTCTCGAACCGCATCAAGTTGGCGAACTCATTGCCCTTGACAACAACGAGAGTGAGCTTTTTTCACTTGAACAGCGATTTGCCGTGCATGAACACGCATCCTTTTTTTTAGCCGACGTGCGCGATCGTGACAGACTGAATGATAAAATGAAGGGGATCCATTGGGTGTTTCATACCGCCGCGTTTAAGCATGTCGTTCAGTGCGAGCGATCACCTTTTGAAGCGGTTCAGACCAATATACTAGGCGTTCAAAATATCATCTACGCCGCCATTGAAAGCAACGTGGAGCGGGTCGTATTCACCAGTTCAGATAAAGCCGTAAACCCTACCAATGTCATGGGAACATCAAAATTGATGGGCGAACGCTTAATTACCGCCGCAAACAGCAACCTGCGGGGCGAAAGTCCTACTTTTACATCGACCCGATTTGGGAATGTATTGGGTTCCCGCGGCTCGGTCATCCCCATTTTTCATGGCCAAATCCGTCGTGGCGGACCGGTCACATTAACCGATCCAGAAATGACACGATTTATCATGAGTATCGAAGATGCCGTCCAACTCGTAATTAATTCCGGGATTCAGTGCCGGGGCGGGGAAGTTTTCGTTACCAAGATGCCGGCTATTCGAATAAAAGATCTGGCTGAAGTCATGGTGGAAAAATTGGCACCGGTTTACGGCCACCAGGCAAAGGATATCGAAATCCAAATTAGCGGTCATCAGCCGGGTGAAAAATTATATGAAGAGTTGTTAAATCAGGAAGAAACTCGGCGATCATGGGAGCTTGGGCGTTATTTTGTGGTTCTTCCGGCCTTCAGGGACATATACCGCAACATCGTTTTCGACTACCCGGACATTAGATCAAAGGAAGTAACCAAAGCATATAATTCCGGTACTGAAACCCCTCTTTCAAAAACCCAATTGGCCACGTTCCTTAAAGAAAACAATCTGCTAAAAACTCCAATGATGGAATATAAGGAATAGTTAATGCGAATATTGATTTTGGGGGGAGACGGCTATCTGGGATGGCCCACCGCGATGCATCTCACAGCCTATGGCCATGAAGTGGCGGTTGTTGACAATTATCTGCGCAGACGGCTGTGCCGCGAAGAAAACATCGACCTCTTATTCGATGTACCCGATCTGGATGAACGCGCGGTAATTTGGCAGTCGGTTTCGGGACAGAAAATCGCTGTTTATATAGGAGACTTGAGCGAGTGGGCTTTTGTGGCAGAAGTATTCAGAAAATTTACCCCGCAAGCCATCCTACATTATGCCGAGCAGCCGGCGGCACCTTATTCTATGCTCAATCGGGAAGCAGCTGCCCTTACATTGCATAACAATCTTTCGGTAACGGCCAACGTCATTTTTGCCGTCAGGGAATTTTGTCCGGATGCGCATATCGTTAAATTGGGGACCATGGGCGAATACGGCACTCCAAATATTGATATCGAAGAAGGCTGGCTGGAAGTCGAACACAAAGGCCGGCAACACAAGTTTTTATATCCGCGGCAGGCCAGCAGCCTGTATCACACCACCAAAATCATGGACACCGATCTTTTATGGTTTTATGTGCGCACCTGGGGTTTACGGGTAACCGACCTGATGCAGGGTCCGGTATATGGCCTTTTTACCGATGAAACCGATAAAGATGAGCGCCTGCTGCCTTTTTTTAATTATGACGAAATCTTCGGCACCGTACTGAATCGCTTTGTGGTGCAGGCGGTGGGGGGGTATCCCCTCACGGTTTATGGCAAAGGCGGTCAGACCCGAGGCTATTTAAACATCAAAGACACTTTGAATTGTGTTCGGCTGTCAGCGGAACACCCCGCCGAAAAAGGTGAATTGCGCATATTTAATCAGTTCACAGAAACTTTCAGTGTCAATGATCTGGCAGCCAGAGTTAAAGAAGCCGGGGACAAGTTTGGATTAAACGTAGAAATTCAACATGTCGAAAACCCGCGCCTGGAAGCTGAAAAGCATTATTACAATCCCAAGCATACCGGACTCATTGATCTCGGTTTAAAGCCTCATTACTTATCCGATGATGTGTTACTTGCAATGATGGAATTTGCCATCAAGCATAAAAGTTCGGTAAAAAAGGACCAAATTTATCGAAATGTGAAATGGGATTAAACGATGTCGACTCTACGATTATTTGGCTGCATTTTGGGTTTTTTAGGTTTGTTCGCAACATTTTATGTCTACCGGGGTGCCCGCTGGAACCGGCTAAATTTTATTTTATTTATCATGCTGAATTTGACCTTGATTGCAGCAACCCTTAATCCAAACATTCTAAATGCATTCCGAGATGCCCTCTCCTTGCATAAGGCCTATAGGGGCAGAATTATTGCCCTATTAATTGTTTCGAATATTTTTCTATTGTTCTACATTTTCTTTACCAAGCTAAAGGTAGACACTATTCATTTCCAGTTTGACAGGTTGATCCGCTCCCTGGGGACAAAAGAAATTCAACACAGTACTGATCTTGCCGAGCATATCAAACCGATTATGATCCTGATACCTGCGTATAATGAGGCCGAGAACTTAAAAGAGCTTCTACCGAAATTACCAAAAAAAATTGATAATGTTGACGTGGGTGTTCTTGTCGTTGATGATGGGAGTGAAGATACAACCTATTCTGAAGCAGCTTCTATAAATGGGGTATGTGTTGTAAAGAATTTGATCAACCGTGGCGGCGGAGCAGCACTCCGGCTGGGGTATGATATTCTGCAAAAGACAGGGGCGCGTGTGTGTGTTACGATGGATGCGGATGGACAACATCGCCCGGAGGACATTAAAACTCTAGTAATGCCGATTATCGAAGATCAGTATGAATGTGTAATTGGCTCACGAATTCTCGGTGATAGAGAAGCCGCCCGCTTGCTGAGAATTGCCGGCGTATATTTTTTCGGACGGCTGGTTACTTTTTTATTGGGGAAAAAAATTACAGATCCTTCGAGTGGATTCAGAGCTTTTCGGATGGAGGCAATGGCATCTATTCGATTGCATGAAGATCAATACCACACCAGCGAGCTCGTTATCGAAGCTGTCAGAAAAGGACTACGTCTGGGTGAAGTACCAATCATTATTCTTAAAAGAAAGCACGGTAAGAGCAAAAAGGGAAGGGATTTGGCCTACGGTTTTCATTTTGCAAGAATCATTGTGAAAACATGGTGGCGATAACGCTAGACCCAATTGGACGTGCTATTTATCATAAATGATGGCTGACTTGGCTGACAATGATCCGTTTGTTTTTATTGTGGGCTCTCCAAGATCAGGCACCACCATTCTTGGAGAGTTGCTGGAGAAGCATCAGCATATAAGCCAATGGTATGAACCTTATTTTGTCTGGGATCATTTCTTCCGCACAGCCCCCGACGATGAAAGAACAGCAAAAGATGTCTTGCCTGAAGTCAGAAGGCAGATTATCAGCCGTTTTTCTAATTTCAAAAAAAAGAAAAAATGTTTAGTACTCATAGATAAGTCACCAAGAAATAGTCTTAAGATACCATTCATATTGGAACTATTTCCGCAAGCGAAATTTATCCATTTATTACGAGATGGAAGAGATGTCGTCCTTTCGATAAACAAAGAATGGCTGCGCCGCAGAAAAATTGTTCAAAACCCGCAATCTAAATATCGCTTTAATTACATTGAGGCCTACCACGTGATAAAAAAATTTTTGAGTCGCCAACCATTTTTAAGCGATAAGATCAGTGCCCTGTGGTTTGAAACGTGCGGTCATCTATTCGACACAACCAAACATTTAAATCGGTTGCGATGGAATGGAGAAATCGGCTGGGGCCCCCGGTTCAAAGACTGGGAGCGAATTTATAAGCAGATGACACTCTTGGAATTTAATGCATATCAGTGGCTGAACTGTGTGGAACACATACAGGCAAATTGGAAGTTTATTCGAAAAAATAATCGCCTCACACTTCGATATGAAGATCTGATCTATACACCTGTCAAAAAAATCAAGGAGATATTTAATTTCTTGGGTTTAGAGGGCGAGAAAACGTTCTTCGAATCGCTTCCCAAATTAAAGGCGGATAATTACAACAAATGGAAAACAGAATTCTCAGAAGAAAAATTAAAAGAAATTCATCCGATCTTAACGCCCCAACTTATGGCGTTGGGTTATGCTGAATCTGAAAAATGGATAAACGCAGTCTAAAAATTATCTTTAAAATCTTTATATCCTGCCTTTTTATTGGATATCTTGCTTACAAAGTCGACATTTCCTTGCTGCTCGGAACCATGCGCAGCATCGATGTCCCCCTTTATGTGCTCTCTGCGCTTCTGGCGGTGTTTTCCAGTATTATTGTCGCCGGAAAATACTACTGCCTTATAAAAAAAAGTTCGATCAACCATTCGATGGTCTCGTTAGTAAAAATAAATTTCATTACCCGATTTTATGCGTTATTCCTGCCGTCAGCTATCGGAAGAGAGGTTGTCAGATGGATAAAGGTCACGCGCAATCAGAACGGCAAAGCGCTTTTTTTGGCGTTGATTGTTTACGAACGGCTCACCTTTATTTTGGTACTTTTACTCTGCGGGGTGATTCCGCTTTTTTTTTACAAATCGAATGCTGAGATCATGAATTTAAAAATGCGGATATTGCCAGCCGCCATCTTGGGATTGAGTTTTATATCGATATTTTTATTGTTCTTTATTTTTCAGCCCGTGCGTGATTTTGTTATATCACTGACACATCGAACGCTTAAAGGCGTTTGGACCAAACTCGATGTGGGTGCTTATTTTGAAAATGATAGGCTTGTTAACGTGCCGCCACACACAATTATATTCCTTTTGGGACTCAGCATCGTCTGGCAGATTGTTTTTATCGGCAGATTGCTGGTTCTCATTAAAGCAGTACCCCTTCCACTGAATTATATTGATATTGCCTGGATAGGGTCGCTGGTACTATTGCTACAAACGATGCCCATTTCTTTCGCAGGGATTGGATTAAGAGAAAGTGCTTACGCCTATTTATTGTCTTTTTTCAATTTACCTCCCGAAAAAGGTGTCCTCATTGGAATCTTGTTTTTCTCTCAAATGCTGATCATTGCTTTTGCAGGAGGTATTTTTGAATTTTTTGAGCGGTAGATGAAATCTTACCTTAGAAATTGTACCACATAATCAGTGCGCATATAAAAAGCAAAAATCAACCGCTATCATATGGAACTGAATATGAAATGATGAAAGCATCCCCCCCTCATCAAATGAATTCATTCTTCTTGCTGGCCTTGGGAATCTTTTTGGTATTTTCGGTCACCGGATTTTTATTGTATTCCAATACCTTCGACAGTCCATTTGTTTTTGATGATATTGCCAGAATTAAAGAAAATCCGGACATTCGATTAACACATATAAATTTAAGAAAAATATTCGACGCCGGTTTCGGGAAAAGCGCATCCAATTCCAGACCCCTGGGGAACCTTACTTTTGCGCTAAATTACTTCTTCCATCAATATAACGTTACGGGCTATCATGTCGTTAATATCAGCATTCATATATTGACTGCTTTTTTACTCTACCTGTTTCTAATAACCACACTTAAAATAACGGCCGTTCAAGCCCGATATAAACACCCAGATATTATTGCTTTTTTTGCCGCTTTGATCTGGCTGGCTCATCCCATTGCAACCCAGTCGGTCACTTATATCGTACAGCGACTCAACAGCTTAGCAGCACTGTTTTTTATGCTGGCATTCTATCTTTATCTGAAGGGACGTCTTGCCGATCAACCCGCTAAGAAATGGAGCTGGCTAAGCGGTGCCGCACTGTCCTGGGTTTTGGCGTTAGGCTGTAAACAAAACGCTGCAACATTGCCATTTTTTATTTTCGTTTATGAATGGTATTTTTTTCAAGATCTCAGCAAAGCGTGGTTCAAGAAGCGTCTTAAATACCTGCTAGGCATAACCGCATTTTTTATTCTCCTTTTTTTTATTTACACAGGATTCAGCCCCTGGGAAAAAATCCAAAGAATTCACGATTATGGATTATTTGAATTTAACTTGGGTGAAAGAATTTTAACTCAGTTTCGGGTGGTCATCTATTACCTGAGTCTTATTTTTTTCCCTCACCCGGCCAGGCTTAACCTGGATTATGATTTTCCTCTCTCTTATTCCTTAATCAATCCGCCAACCACCCTGTTTTCCTTGGTTGTCATCCTTGGCCTGGTCGGGATCGCTTTTTACCTGTCCAAAAAGCAACGGCTCATATCATTTTGTATTATCTGGTTTTTCGGAAACCTTGTAATAGAATCTTCTATTATCCCTCTGGCAATCATATATGAACACCGTATCTATTTACCCTCCATGCTGGTGAGCTTATTGGTCGTTATACTTGCTTTTCGCTACATCAAACCCAGATGGCTCACTGTTGCAATGCTATGTAGCATAATTATAATTTTCTCATATTGGACATATGAAAGAAACAAGATATGGCAAAGCACGCTTACCTTATGGAGTGACAGTGTGCAGAAATCCCCTAACAAAGCACGTCCCCATACAAGTTTGGGGAAAAGTCTTTTAGACTTAGAAAGAACAGATGAGGCTATCAATCATTTTAATATCGCCTTGCGTATAAAGCCGAATAATCCTGAAGCACACCACAACTTGGCGGTCGCCTTCGCAAAACAGGGTAAAATGAATGACGCCATCAATCATTTCCTTAAAGTCTTAAAAGTAAAACCTGATGCTTCAAAAACCCATCTCAACTTGGGGCTCGCCTTAGCCATGCAAGGCAAGGCCGATCAAGCCATCAATCGTTTTAAGGAGGCCCTGCAAATAAATCCTGCCTACGCTGACGCTCACCATAAATTAGGTGTCACGCTAATGCAGGAAGGTGAAATTGAAACAGCTATCTTCCACCTAAAAGAAGCGGTGCGCCTAAATCCTGGTTTAAGTGAGGTTGAAAACGATCTTAAAGAAGCATTGGCCGTCCAGAAAAAAATCGAATATGATACAGAACGGATTCAAAGGGCATTACGGCTTGCACCGGATGACCCGCAATTACATTATGAGATGGGCAATTTGTTTCTTATAAAGGGAGAATTGAACAATGCAATAGGTCAATATGAAAATGCACTCCGGCTTCAACCCAAATATCTCCAGGCGCTTAACAATTTGGCCTTGGCACATACAAAAAAGAAAGCGTATGCCGAAGCCCTGTCTGTATTTCAGAGAATTTTAATTTATTGGCCGGACAACATCAAGACATACTATAATATCGCCGCTGCATATTCCAGGCTCAATGAAATTGATAAATCCATTAATTGGCTTGATCAGGCTGTGAATAAGGGTTATGACAACTGGGATCTCATCAAAACAGACCCTGATCTGGCTAACATCAGAGACTCTTTGGCATACAAGGAACTGATCAAAGATCATTGAAAATGTCTCTTAGGAGGCAAGGTGAAAAAACCGCTCATTTTCCTGGTCCTCACATTAGGTTTTCTGATTTTGAAAAGCCCATGTTTGGCTCACTTCGGCATGATTATTCCGTCCGATTCCATGATCCTGCAAGGTGATGGCCGGACGGTGACATTCGCCCTATCGTTTTCTCATCCCTTCGAAGGCCAAGGTATGGATATGATCAAGCCCAAAATATTCGGCGCGCTCAGCAAGGGTGAAAATCATAATCTGCTTGGACGCTTAAAAGAAACGCCGGTAATGGGGCGTACGGCCTGGTCGGCTCAATTTAAAATCGAACGCCCCGGTGTCTATATCTTTTACATGGAGCCGCAGCCATACTGGGAGGCAGCTGAAGATACCTTTATTGTTCATTACACCAAGACGGTTGTAACTGCCTTCGGCGATGATGAAGGCTGGGATCAAGCGGTTGGCCTGAAAGCTGAAATCGTTCCCCTGTCGAAGCCTTACGGGCTGTATACAGGCAATGTATTCCAGGGCATCGTCAAGCAAAATGGAAAACCCGTTCCTTTTGCCGCCATCGAGGTGGAATACTACAACAAAGACGGCAGGGTTACAGCTCCAACCCCTTACATGATCACTCAAACAATCAAGGCCGATAAAAACGGTGTGTTTACCTACGCAGCACCCAAAGCCGGCTGGTGGGGTTTTGCCGCTATAATGCCGGCAGATTTCAAATTGAAGCATAATGGGATAGACAAAGATGTGGAAATTGGTGCCGTGATCTGGGTCAAATTTCACGACTGGCAGCAGCGCTAAAATATTTTAGGCGTTTAATCGCCAGCCTTTTAGGCCTAACGCATCTCAAAGGACAACGGACAACTGGCCACGGACAAGAAGATATGCATATTTCAGAAGGCGTATTATCCGGACCCGTTCTCATTTCCGGCGGGGCAATGGCGGCGGCCGGAATGGCGATCGGTCTGAAGAAACTCGATTATGACCGCATCGCCCAGGCCGGTATGCTTTCAGCCGCATTTTTCGTAGCCTCGCTGATTCATGTTCCCGTTGGGCCCGCCAATGCCCACCTGATCCTCAACGGGCTGGTGGGGTTGTTATTGGGCTGGGCTGCCTTTCCGGCCATCCTGGTGGCGCTGGTACTGCAGGCGATATTGTTTCAATTCGGCGGCATTACCGCTTTGGGGGTCAACACGATGATCATGGCCTTACCGGCAGTGCTGTGTTACATCGTTTGCAGCCCCTTTCTTCATAAAAAATCCGCGCTGGCGCTCCCGGCGGCTTTTGCCTGTGGTTTTTTATCCGTTCTTTTGAGCGCCCTTGTTTTGGGGCTGGCCCTGGTGTTTACCGAAGAAAATTTCTTGGAAGTATCGGCCATTGTCATTGTGGCGCACATTCCGGTGATGATTATGGAAGGCATTGTCACGGCTTTGTGCGTGGCCTTTTTAAAGAAAGTCCAGCCAACGATGTTGCCCGGGCCTTCAAAGCAGTAATTATTATAAAGTTTTATAAGAAATTGGGGAACATGGATTTATCAAAGATTAAATAAAAGCGCTAAAATTCGAAGCACGAAATTCGAATCTCGAAACAAATTCAAAATCATAAATCCAAATGTTCAAAACAGCGTTTAGAATTTTGGTCCTTTGGCATTCGAATTTGTTTCGAGTTTCGGTATTCGGATTTCGAATTTATGTGTTAAACCATGAAGCAGACCCATGAAACTTAGTATTGTTAAATCGAACTTGGCAAAACCCGTTTTCTACTTATTTTTAGTTGTCTGCTTCTTTTTTGTCCGAATCGAATCCGGGGATGCCCACCGGGTTAATCTCTTTGCATGGGTTGAGGGGGATACCGTCCATGTGGAAAGCAAGTTCAGCGGCGGAAAAAAAGTGAAGGCGGGTAAAATCATCGTTATAGATCCCCAGGGAACCGAGCTCCTTACCGGAACGGCAGACGAAAACGGCGAATTTTCTTTTAAAGTGCCTGAAAAGACCGACTTAAAAATTGTTTTGATAGCCGGCACGGGACACCGGGCGGAGTGGACAATCGCGGCCAGTGAGATTCAGGCGCCCGCTTCCGGAAAAAAGCCGGTTCCGGAAGAAGGCACCACCCTCAAAGGTATTATCATCGGTATTGCCTGTATCTTTGGTCTGACAGGCATTGTGGCATATATTCGCAAGCGCAAAAAAAATAAATTAACCCTATGATCAGTGAACCTTTTGCCATTGGAAGCTCGATCGTTCATCGGCTAGACCCCAGAATTCGCGTGGGTTTTACGGTTCTGTACGCCTTTGTCGTTGCCCTTTCGTATCAATTCTCGGTTTTAATAGCGGCCCTGGTGCTCTCGGCAATTCTGATTTCAATCTCTCAGGTAAGTATCAAAGAAGTTTTCAAAAGACTCGTCATGGTCAATGCGCTGATCGTTCTTTTATGGGTCATACTGCCGTTTAGCTTCCACGGGGACGTATTGACCCGCATGGGTTCTTTTGCCATTTACCGCCCGGGGGTCACCCTCGCGGCTCAGATCACCTTGAAATCTAATGCTATTTTGCTGGCTTTTATCGCCCTGCTTGCAACCATGCCGATCGCCACGTTGGGCCATGCACTGCACCGGCTGCGGGTACCCGAAAAAATGGTGCATCTGTTTTTGATGACCTATCGCTATATATTTGTCATCGAACAGGAATATAAACGTCTTTTGCGCGCCGCCAAGATTCGCGGTTTTCAACCCGGTACAAACATGAATACATATCGGACCTATTCATACGTTATCGGCATGCTCTTTGTGCGTTCGGCCGCCCGGGCTGAAAGGGTTCACCAGGCCATGCGGTGCCGGGGATTCAAAGGAAAATTCTACAGCCTGCAGGAATTCCAAACCGGCAGGGCTGGCTGGCTGTTTTCGATAATAATGACGGTCTTGATCATCGGTTTGATCATCATGGAAGTGTCAAAAGGCAAGGCTTTTTAGCGGGATAAAGCGTCATGAATACAAATGAACTGCTGATAAATCTTGAAGGAATATCTTTCGGCTATCCCGGAGGGCCTCAGGTTCTTGCCAGCCTCGACTTTCATTTTCACAGGGGCGACCGCATCGGTTTGATCGCACCCAACGGCAGCGGTAAAACCACCCTGTTGCACCTTATCATGGGGTTGCTAAAACCTACCGCAGGTCGGATTGAAATTTTCGGCAAGCCCGCCAAAGACGAAAAAGATTTTAGGGACGTCCGCCGTCGTATCGGCTTACTCTTTCAGGACGCCGACGACCAGCTTTTCAGTCCAACCGTACTGGAAGACGTGGCCTTCGGCCCCTTGAACCTGGGCAAACCCAAAAACGAGGCCATCCAAATCGCTCAAAAAACGCTGGCCTTTCTGGGTTTGAACGGATTTGAGGACCGCATCACATTTAAGCTGTCCGGCGGGGAAAAACGATTGGTATCTCTGGCAACGGTTTTGGCCATGGAACCCGAAATTCTGCTCCTGGACGAACCCGTCAATGGCCTGGATATGAAGACCAAGGCCAAGCTCAAAGAAATTATGTCCGGCATCAATCTTTCCTATCTGCTCATTTCCCATGATTTTGATTTTCTGGCTGATATCGTCGACGCCGTTTACACGCTGGAGGACGGTAAGATCCTTCTGGACAAAGAATTACATCTCCACGAGCATGTCCATGCCCATGAGCTCGGCGTTTATCCGCATCGGCATGAGAAAACAGAGGACTGAGGACTGGGGACTGGGGACTGAGCAAAAAAACCTGCTTGGCGCCCGACCATTTCAACAGGACTTGTCGTTTTCCGGCCCTGATCGTCCTCCAGAGGCCTTGAGTCGTCGTTTTCCGGCATGGACTGGCACGGCTATTTTCGCCCCTTTCTATTTCAATAGACCTCAGACCTCAGCACTCAGTCCTCAGTCCTATGTTTTCAGACCTGACACCCGAAACCTAATTCTTTATTTATTGGCGACGCCGGCTTCTTCGAAAGTCAACACCTCTTTAAACATGCGAACGGCGGCTTCCATAACGCTCATCGCCAGGGCGGCTCCGGTGCCCTCCCCCAGACGCATGCCCAGATCAAGAATCGGCGTAAGCCCCAGATGTTGCAGCATAAGGCGATGACCGGGCTCTTCCGATGAATGCCCGGCGAACAAATAGTCTTTAACTGTGGGACACAATGCATGGGCAATCAAAGCGCCGGCCGTTGAAATAAAACCATCCACAACCACGGCGCGTCGCTGAAAAGCGGCCGCAAGAATGGCGCCGGCAATGCCGCCGATCTCAAATCCGCCAACTTTGGCCAAAACGTCCAGGCCGTCTTCAGGTTCGGGCGTGTTGAATTCGATACCGCGTCGAATCGCATCGCGTTTGCGGGCCAATCCGGCGTCATCGACGCCGGTCCCGCGCCCCACCATTTCTTCCAGGGTGGCCCCGGTTAAAACGGCACCGATCGCGGCCGAAGGCGTCGTATTACCGATCCCCATATCTCCGGTGCCGAGAATATCAGCCCCCTCCCCCATAAGTTTTGAGGCCTTTTCAAAGCCGGCCACCAGTGCGGTTTCCGCATCCTGATGAGACATGGCCGGCCCCCTGGTAAAATTAGCGGTACCATTTGCAATCTTCTGAACAATGAGGCGATCGGCTCCCTTCAAACCGGTTGTATCGATGTCCGCAATAACACCCAAATCCACCACCCACACCTCTGCGCCGACCTGGCGGGAAATGGCATTGATCCCGGCACCGCCGGCAAGAAATGTCTGAACCATTGCCGGGGTGACCTCCTGGGGATAGGCGCTCACGCCTTCTTCAACGACCCCATGGTCGCCGGCCATCACCAGGATGGCCTTGTGACTTATGGAGGGCTCAAGGGTTTCCTGGATTCCGCAAAGCTGTTCGGAAATCTCATGCAACCGCCCGAGGGCCCGGGTGGGCATCACCAGCTGGGCGGTGCGTTCCTGTGCTTTTTGAATCCACCCCTGGTCAACGGGCTTAATTCCTCCAATAATTTCCTCCATCTTCATCATTCTTTAAATCTCCTTTTTGATGTAAAACATATATAAATATTGAATCGGTTGGAAACCCTTTCAAAAAAAATCCTCAAGCGTATACTACGCTTGAGGATTTACCTTCTCCTCAAACCCAAACCGGATGGCAGGTCTTCTGACTTTCGGATCAACCTACTCCCCGCACCTTCCCGGTCCGTTTTGTACCGAACCAGTGGCATCTTGCGAGTTTCGTCCCCGAATACAGCGGCGGGTCCGTACCGGATTAACACCGGTTTCCCTATTATCCCTAAAACTGTTTATAAATTACCATCTTTTGCCCGACAGCCGCGTTGCGAACCGCTTCACAATGCTCACGTACTAAAATGTACGCTCCGCTAATGAACCGATTCACGCCTAACTCTCGAACAAAATCTGGCAATTTCAAAACAGTTTTAATGGGCACCACCAGATTTTAGATCTAATTTTTCAAACCCAATAAATTAACCTGAACCCTTTGTCAATCAATTTTCTTGACTTAAAACCGCTTTTGCCTTAATGGATAGTCTCAGGGAATAAGGTGCGTAAGCTTAATAGGGAATCCTGTTAAATTCAGGAGCGGTCCCGCCGCTGTGACCCCGCTCTTTTCGGTTTAGCCGAAAAGGGAACTCTTTTAGCCTCGGAAACCACTGTTTCGACCAATCGGGATGGGAAGGTTGCTAAAAGGGCGGGGGAGTCAGAAGACCTGCCTTGTCAAATTGCTCGAGCTTTCAGGCTTTGAGACCTTCGAATCGTATTCCATTTTGCAGGGGTCTCACTCTGCGAACGACAGAGACCGGGCAACACATAAAAAAGGGCCAAGTAAACTGGGTGCAGCCCTTCAGGCATTTAACAGCTTGAAGGGCTTTTTTATTTTAGCGTTTGGCATCGAGTCTGGATGGTATGATCCCGAAAATAATAGCGACTTCAATATCTGCGATCACCATTTTGCTGGCATGCGGCCTGCCGCTTGCAGCAAAAACCGCAGAAGATCAATTAGGACGAGAAATTCGTGTGCCTGAGGATCCGAAGCGAATTGTCGCATTGGCACCGAGTATTACAGAAATTATATTTGCTCTCGGGCAGCACAGTCGCTTAAAAGGCACCACCCAATTCAGTAATTATCCGGCTGAAGCAGCCAAATTGCCCAAAGTCGGCTCCTATGTGCGTCTTGATCTTGAGCGCATCGTTGCCTTGAGTCCGGATCTTTGCATTGCGATCAAGGACGGTAACCCAAAAGCAACCATCGATCGCCTGCAATCTCTCAATATTCCTGTTTTTGCAGTAAATCCGCACAATTTAGAATCAATGATGCAGACCATCCAAAGAATCGGCGGTATCCTGCATGCTTCTGCAAAAGCAAAGACATTGGTTGAGGATATGCGCAGCCGGATGCAGCAGGTGGATGCCCTGGTTGCGAGGATAGATCGCCGGCCGCGCGTATTTATCCAGATTGGGATCTCCCCGATTATATCAGCGGGTCGGAATACCTTTATCCACGAGCTCATTGTTCGGGCCGGCGGCATCAATGTTGCGGCGGGCAACCGCGCTTATCCGCATTTCAGCCGGGAGCAGGTATTAGCCCTCGCTCCGGATGTTCTGATTATTACATCGATGTCCAGATCGGGGGCATTTGAAAAAGCCAAAGCAGACTGGAATCGTTTAGCGGATATGCCGGCTGTGCGGGAAAACCGAATTTACACGGTCAACTCGGACGTGTTTGATCGTCCTTCTCCGCGATTGTTAGACGCGCTTGAAATATTAGCCCGTTTACTTCATCCGGAACTATTTAAGGATGGACCGTGATTTTAAATTTACAGCATAATATCAGCCGACTCATCTGGATTTCGCTTATTTTGCTGGTGGTTCTGTTAATCGCATTTTCACTGGGACTTTCCATTGGCCCCACCCAAAGCGGATTGCGGTCTGCCTTTTCAGCCCTTTTTTCAACGAATGAATCAGATTCCGTATTACACAGCATCGTCTGGCGCATACGCTTCCCCCGCGTGCTGCTGGCAACGATTGTCGGCGCCACGCTATCTCTGGGGGGGCTCGTATTTCAAGCGTTGCTGCGAAATCCCCTGGCCGAGCCTTTCATTTTGGGGATTTCCGGGGGCTCGGCAATCGGCGCTATTATTGGCATCTTGTTAGGGTTATCGCGATTCCCGGGAATTTGCTTCATATCTTTTCTGGGGAGTTTAGGAACACTGGCGCTGATACTGGTCATGTCGACCGGCAAATCCATATTAAGAAAAGATGCGCTGCTGCTGTCCGGGGTAATGGTCAATGCCTTTTGCTCGGCCATTATCATGTTCCTGGTTTCAATCACCCAGGACGCCCGGCTCCATAACATTATTTTTTGGCTGATGGGGGATTTATCAGCAGCCGACCTCCCGCAGGTTGTCATACTCGGCGCAATCCTGATTCCCTGTTTTATTATCGTTTTTGTGTTTTCGCATGCAATGAACTTACTCATGATGGGCAAAGATATGGCACTCACCATGGGAATCAACATAAAGGCCGTCACCCTTACCTTGCTGATTGTGACCTCATTTATGGTCAGCGCAACGGTCAGTTTCAGTGGTCTGGTAGGATTTGTCGGCCTGGTCATTCCCCATCTGTTGCGGCTCGTTTTGGGCCCTGACCACCGGGTTTTGGTCCCGGCGTGTCTTTTTGGCGGGGCGGCCTACCTTGTGCTTTGTGATCTTTTGGCAAGGACCCTGCCACAGCAGGGAGAGATGCCGGCCGGCGTGATCACGGCCCTGATCGGTGCGCCGCTGTTTATCATTCTTTTAAAAAAGTCGCGAAAATGAAATCTGCGTTTGCTGTTAAAAATTTGAGCTATGCCTTCGGCACTGAATTGGTTTTAAAAAAACTTTCCTTTTCAGTACCCCAAAGTAATGTGTTTATCATCATCGGGCCGAATGGGGCCGGAAAAACCACGTTGATCAAATTAATGGTCGGCATTTTAAAGATCCAGAAGGGTCAAATTGAAATATTACAGGAACCGATTGGCAGCTACTCACAAAAAAGACTGGCAAAAGCCTTGGCCTACGTACCCCAGGGATTACCGGTAGGCTTTCCGTTCAGCGTTGCGGAAACGGTTTTGCTGGGACGCGCTCCCCACCAGAAAGTGCTGGGTCTTGCCTCTCAAAACGATTTGGATATTGCACAGCAAGCCATGAAGTTTACCGAAGTCGCTCATCTTGCCCGGCGCAAACTGGATCAGCTCAGCGGCGGTGAGCAACAGCGCGTATTAATTGCCCGGGCGCTTTGCCAGCAGCCGCAAGTCATGCTGCTGGATGAACCCACCGCGTCGCTGGATTTATCCCATCAGATACGCATAATGGATCTGATGGAAAAACTCAAAACCGAAAAGGGGGTCACCGTCGTCATGGTCTCACATGATGTCAACCTGGCGGCCATGTATGGTGATCAGTTGCTATTGCTCAAAGCCGGTGAAATCGTATGTATGGGCTCTCCTGATCAGGTTCTGAATTTCAAGACCCTGGAAGAAACTTATGACTGTAAACTGCTGGTCGACATCAGTCCGCTGGGGAATTTGCCGCGCGTTACGGTGGTGCCGCATAAATTCCTTAAACGTTAGACAACGTTAAAACGACTTAATATTTTCAGATTTGCTTGACAAACAATTTGTGATTACATATTAGGCAATCAAGGTGCCTGTTGGGCTTAAAAGGGAATCCCGTTAAAATCGGGAGTGGTCCCGCCGCTGTAATCGGGGACGAATTCTGCAACATGCCACTGTCTGGTTAAAGCCAGATGGGAAGGCGCAGTTAGTAGACGGATCCGAAAGCCAGAAGACCTGCCTTGCTAAATTGCCGCAGCTCTGCAAACGACAGAGACAGGGCATCATATAAAAAGGGTTAAGAAAACTGGGTGCAACCCTTCAAGCGTTTAGCGCTTGAAGGGTTTTTTTTTGCAGCGGTCACCGTCTAATTAAACTTTACGCGATAGGGAGGAAAAAAATGAAGCGATACGCCCGGAGCATTCTGATCGGCTTTTTATTTTGGGTGATCGTATCTAACCCGGCTTTAGCAGATTCTGAAAAAGAAGATTCGGTCCCCATAATGGATGAAACCGTGGTGACGGCCACACGAACCGAGACCCCGGTCAGAGAATTGGGCGTTTCAACAACGGTGGTTACCGAAAAAGAAATTGAAGAGCGTCAGGCTGTCGATGTTTTAGATGTTTTAAGAGATGTCCCCGGTTTTAATCTCGTGCGCACCGGCGGTCGCGGTACCACGACCTCACTTTATATTAGAGGTGGTGAAGATAACTTTACCAAAGTTTTAATCGACGGTGTGAGCGTCAATCAGGGGGGCGGCGCTTTTGACTTCGGCTCCTTGCTCACCGAAAATTTCGAACGGATCGAAATCGTCCGAGGACCTCAGAGTGCTTTATACGGCTCGGATGCGATTAGCGGGGTGATCAATTTTATTACCAAACCGGGTGAGGGTAAACCGTCGCTGCGGGCCTCCACTTCAAATGGAACCTACTTAAAGGGCGATAAGAACTACATCGGAGAGCAAAGTGTCGGCTTTACGGGTGGAAATGAATGGATCGGCGCCAGCCTGGCATACGCCCGGGTTGATGACAACGGCTACCTGGATGTCAACCAAGACTACTGGAATAATACATTCAGCGGCCGGGTGGATGTGTACCCCATGGATAATCTCGATCTGACTTTCACCGGGCGATACGAGGACGCTAAAAATAAATTTCCGACCGAAGATGCCGGTGACCGGTATTCTCCGCTGGATCCCAATCAGGATCTGAAAACCGATGACTGGGTGGGCGGCATAAATGCTCAATACCAGATGCTGTCATGGCTGGAGCATGCCGTGCTGCTTGGCTATCATTATAATAAACAAGATTATAATGATCCGGAAGATCCACCGGCGGACGCCTTTGGCGCTTTTTTCTCGGAAACCAAAGATACACGCTACTCCATTGATTACCATTTTAGTATTCGCTATCCGTCAACCGAAACGATGCGCTCGACGTTTACGGCCGGATTCGAATATCTGGATGAAGATTATGATCAACAAACCCGATCCATCTTCCTGGGAGTTGAAACAAAAGGTGATTTAGATAAGAGTCGGGACAACTGGGGGTATTATGTGCAGGAACAACTGTCTTTTTTTAATCATTTGCATTTGACCGCCGGGGCGCGTTATGAAGATAACAGCGAGTTCGGCAATGAATTTGTTCCGCGCGGTTCGATTGCATACGAATTAACCCAAACCGACACGGTATTTCGTGGAGCGGCCGGAAAAGGTTTTAAAACGCCCACCTTTACGGAACAGTTCGCTCAAGGATTTGCCACCGGCAACCCGGACCTGGACCCGGAAAAATCGTATTCGTGGGAAGTGGGTGTCGATCAGGTGCTATGGAAAAATAAACTCGTTTTGGGCGCCACCTACTTTTATCAAAAATTCGATGATTTAATTACCTATATCAACCGGCCGGACCCGGATCCGGATTTTGAAAACATTCAAGAAGCCGAAGGCAAGGGTATCGAGCTGATGGCGTTATGCAAACCCGGCTACGGTTTTACCTTGGGCGGCAACTACACCTATCTGGATACCGAGGTCACCGATGACGGCGGCGCAGGGGGAGCGAGTTCACCCTTTGAGGAAGGCAAGGATCTTTTGCGCCGGCCGAAGAATACGGCTTCGGGCTATATCAATTGGGCCTGGCAGGGGTTTCAGATTCGGTTTGACGGCCTTTATGTGGGTGAGCGCGATGATCTCGATTTTCGAACCTTCCCGGCCAACCGGGTAACCCTGGACGAATATTTTATTGTCGATCTGGCGGCCTCCTATACGTTTGACCTGAATTATCGGTATATCCAGGATGTTAAAATCTTCGGAAAGGTTCAAAACCTTTTTGATGAACACTATGAGGAAGCATACGGTTTCAGCCCGCCGGATCCAAGTTTTCGCGTCGGACTGGCATTTAAACTCTAAAACCCATCTCAAAAATAGGATTTTGGTTCAAGATCGCGGCGGGGCCGAGCTTTAAACCGGAGGCATACTGTTATACTGTTGTATGTTGAGGATTTAAAGCGAGGCACCAACAAAGATATTGGGCCAAAAGACATTTTTGAGATGGGTTCTAAATCCGGCCAGGGAGTGATCGCCCTTTTTAAAACCAAACGGAACAAGGAGTAAGAATGATGTGGCATATTTTTGATAAGGGGGGTCCCGTCATGTACCCCTTACTGGCCTGCTCGATTCTTGCGTTGGGTGTGGTCATCGAACGCGCCATTTTCTGGTTGAAGCTTGCAATTAAAAGCCAACCAGCGCTTGTCGATGAAATCCTGGAACTATCGCGTCAAGGAGACTGGGAATCAATCAAGAATAAAACGGTTCATACAAAAGATTATATTATTAAAATTCTGGTCAGCGGCATTCTGCACAAAGAATTTTCCATGATAAAGGCCATGGAATCGGCGGCAGCCGATGAGATCAAACATATGCGGCGTTTTATGGGCGTTCTGGACACCATGATCACGGTGGCCCCGCTGTTGGGAATTTTTGGAACCGTTCTCGGCATCATTTCATCCTTTGAAGTTTTAGGTTCGGCGGGCATCGAGCATCCCCAGGAGGTGACTGCCGGAATCGCGCAGGCGCTGATAACAACCGCGGCCGGTCTTGGGATCGCCATTTTATCGGTCTTCCCCTATAACTATTTTAATTCGCGCGTCGAAAATGCGGCCGTGCTCATCGAAAAATACGCCACCAGCCTTGAAATTGTATTCGAAAAGCTAACCCAACCCGGCGGGAAAAATTAAGCGGAGGCGGAACATGAAAATCCAACTGCCGGCAATCAAAAAAGCACGCATCGAAATGCTTCCTTTGATTGACATTGTCTTTCTGCTTCTGGTATTTTTCATTTACGCCATGCTGTCCATGGCGGTTCACCGCGGGCTTCCGGTTGAGCTGCCGCTTTCCACCACGGCAGAAGTCGATAAAAAATTGATCCTCTCGGTCACCGTAAAAACAGACGAAACGATTTATGTGGACAAAGAGCAGGTTGCCCTCGCGGATCTAACCCGGGTCCTGCGAAGCAAAGCCGGCGGCACCCGGGAACCCGGGGTGCTGGTTTTTGCAGACCGCACTTTGCAGTACCAGATGATATATAATGTTCTCGATAAAATTCGCCAGGCAGGATTGAGTCGCATATCCCTGCAGGCCGACTTTGAGGAATAGACGTGAAGCGTCTGCTGCCCTACGTCATATTGGCACTTGCATTTCATGCCCTTATCTTGAGCGCCGACTTCGGTTGGCTGAAGCTTGCGCCCCGTCCGACCCTAGCGGCAAAGTCCCTATCGATTACCCTGTCAGCCGATAAGCCCCAAAAGCGCAAAGCGCAAGCCGCGGTCCCCAGCAAAGCATCTAAAAGGCAACTCGAACCCAGTTTTAATCAAAATCCCCAAAAAAATCCCGCCGCCATGCCGGCACCCGCGCGGCTCGAGCACAGGGCCCAATTGCAAGAACCGCCGCCGGCCGCGCCTCCAAAAAATATTGTCAAAAAGACCCGGCAGAAAAAAAGTCTGAAAGCATTGACATATAAAAAACAGCACATAAAAACCATCGAAGCTACCCTGGCAGCGACTGGCACTAAACCTCAGATTCCGCTCAAAGCTGAAGTAAAAATTTCCATTCCGGCAAGTTCCGGCAACAAACCCGTTCGCCAGGTGCTTCCGGCGGATACGATATTCATAAAAAAAACCCACCGGGTGCCGGAAGGTTCTGCAGAGCCGACGACCACCGCAGCGATGCCGCCCGACACCCAAAGCGACGATACCCGGTCCGGGTCGGTCCTCAAACTTGCCAGGCCCCTGTACAAGCAAAATACGTCGCCTCCATATCCGCGAAGGGCCCGCCGGTTGGGATATGAAGGCATCGTTATGTTGAAGGTGCTGATCGATGAGAACGGCCGGGTGGATGATTTAGCGGTGCTCGAATCCAGTGGACACTCTGTTTTAGACCGCGCGGCGTTGTCGGCTGTAAGAAAATGGCTGTTCGAGCCGGGAACTGAAGGCGGCCTGAAGAAAAAAATGTGGGTGAAAATACCCGTCCGTTTTGACTTAAAATAAAAGTCCTTATTACCGAAACCGCTATAAACGGAGTTCAAACACGCGTTGGCATCGAAAAGAAAACATAAGACAAAAGCAGCCTGTATCGCGGTCCTGGGAACCGGTTCTGAGGTCGGCAAAAGTGTCATTGCAACAGCGCTGTGTCGTCTATTTTCAAACCGGGGTATCCGGGTGGCGCCATTTAAAGCGCAAAATATGTCCAACAACTCGGGGGTCACACCCGAAGGGCTTGAAATGGGCCGGGCTCAAATCGTTCAGGCTGAAGCCGCCAAGATTCCTCCCCATGTGGATATGAATCCGGTCCTGCTAAAACCCACCGCTGAAATCGGATCCCAGGTCGTGTTGTTGGGAGCGGTAATTGAAACCCGCAAGACGGGAGCCGCTCACGGTGACAATGAGCCGCTTTTTAAAGAAGCCTGCGGCGCACTGGATCGCTTACGTCAAGAATATGAGCTGATTATTCTGGAGGGTGCCGGCTCCTGTGCAGAAGTTAATCTGATGTCCCACGATATGGTTAATTTCCGGATGGCCGCCTATGCGGATGCTCGGATCCTGCTGGTGGCTGACATTGATCGCGGCGGGGTGTTTGCCCAGATCATCGGTACCCTTGAATGCCTGGAACAAAACCAGCGCACTCGAATTAGCGGGTTTATCATCAATCGTTTCAGGGGCGACATCCATCTTTTTAAAGATGGTGTCCGCTGGATCGAGGAAAAAACGGAAAAGCAGGTTTTCGGCGTCCTTCCCTGGTATAACCATATCCGCATAGAACCCGAAGATTCAGTCGTCATTGA
>JAQYWI010000404.1 GCA_030145015.1 Desulfobacterales bacterium | reverse complement strand
GGGGAATGCCCAGTTCTCCAAGCTTGTTGGTTGCGGCGATACCCGCCGGTGTCGCACCGATAACGGTGACCCGGTGGAGCCGTTCTTTGGGACGTTTCATGAAATAGCTCCTGCTTGACCCGCGGCCCTTTTCTGTCGTCCCTTGAGTGTGGCCAGGCCATAGTCATGCCCTTTTTTGAAGGCCGTTGAGTTCAGTTTTTCAGTGCCTTTTGGAACGGATTCCAAGACGGATTTTTGGGCTGCATCCATGGAAATAACTTGTGTGACGGCGGTTAAAAAACCGAGCATAATGATATTGGCGATCATTACCCGTCCAAGCTCTTCGGCCATGCCGGTGGCAGGGATAGAAAAAAAGTCGCAGGTTAATCCACGGGCAGGGCGAACCAGATCCTGATCAATGATTAACGTTCCGTTTTCCTTGATCTGTTTGATCAGCTTATCATAGCCTGATTGAGACATGCACACCAAAATATCCGGACGACTCACATAAGGGTAATGAATCATTTCATTGGAAATCACGACCTGAGCATTACACGACCCCCCGCGAGACTCGGGCCCGTATGACTGGACAAGTGTGCTTTCCATGTGTTCACCAATGGCAGCCGCTTTTCCCAGGATAATACCCGCAAGGACAATACCCTGCCCACCAAAGCCGGTAATTATAATTTCCTTTTTTTCCTGTTTGTGATTTTGAGAGTCGGTCATGAGTTCAATTCCGGAACGTTTTCTTGAAGACGGTCCGGCCGGTAGATTTTGTCATAATGTTCAATAAACGTTGGTCGATCCAGATCGATAAATTTTCCCAAAATGATGCCCTTTTCAAAGTCTATATCCAGTGTAGAAGGATCTGCATCATTTTTGATAATCGCTTTTTCCTGGTATAACTTTAGCATATCCAGGGGTTTTTGTTTATTGCGTCGACCGTAATTTACCGGACACGGTGAAAGTGCTTCAATAAAGGAAAACCCTTTTTTACAAATCGCTTCTGTTATGGAATCCGTAAGATCTCGGGTGTGCAGCATGGTCCATCGGGCCACATACGTGGCGCCGCACGCATAGGCCATTAGCGGCAGATTAAAAGGGGTTTCAGGATTTCCGGCCGGTGTTGTTGTCGATTTCGCCAGGTAGGGTGTGGTTGCGGCCACCTGGCCTCCGGTCATGCCATAATTTAAATTATTTACACAGACAACCGTCATATCCATATTCCGCCGGGCCGCATGGATAAAATGGTTTCCGCCGATGGCGAAGAGATCGCCGTCTCCGCTGAACACCACGATATTCAGTTCAGGGTTGGCAAGTTTTAATCCGGTGGCAAAGGGTATGGCCCTGCCGTGGGTGGTGTGAAAGGAATCCAGTTTAACATAACCGGCGGCACGTCCCGAACATCCGATTCCGGAAACCATCACCGTTTTTTGAAGGTTGATACCGCTTCCTTTCAGAGCCGTCAGACACGCAGAAAACACCGTTCCAATCCCGCACCCCGGACACCAGATATGGGGAATGCGATCCGTGCGGATAAGATCATCCAGGGGATGATCAGGTTGTTTTTTGGATGGTGTCGGGATTTCTTGCATGGGTTAAAAGGCCTCTTTCAACAGGTTAACAACGCTTTCCGGATGGATAATCGTTCCGCCGGGATGCCCGACTAAAAATACAGGAACCTTGCCGCCGGCGCATCGTTCAACCTCCCGATGGATCTGACCCAGATTAATTTCCACGGTCACGAATCCCTTGACTCTATCTGCCAGCTTGCGAATCTGATCTTCGGGAAAAGGCCAGATCGTTACCAGCCGCAAAAGTCCGGCCTTGATTCCCAGCTTTCTGGCTTCAGCCACAGCGGCCATGCTGGTTCGGGCCGAAACTCCATAAGATACAACGGCAATTTCAGCATCATCCAGGAGGAAACTATCTGTCAGAATGATGTCGTCCAAATTCTTTTGGATTTTTTCGGTAATTCGGGCCATCATCTCTGTCTGGGTTTCTACGTCCATTACCGGATACCCCTTTTCATTGTGGGTAAGACCGGTAATGTGCAGGTTATAGCCTTCCCCTGCCGCAGGCATGGGTGCGACACCATTGGGTCCGGGTGCAAAGGGTTTAAAGCGGTCTTTTCTCCCTTTGGGTCTGGGACGCGATACGATCTCAAGTGATTTTGCCTCGGGTATAATGACTTTTTCACTCATATGCCCGATAATTTCGTCGGTCATGATGAGAACCGGCAACCGGTATTTTTCACTCAGATTAAACGCCGTGATCGTTAAATAAAATATTTCCTGGGGTGAGGACGGGGCCATGGCAATAATTTCATAGTGCCCGTGTGACCCCCAACGGGCCTGCATCATGTCGCTCTGGGCGCCATGTGTGGGAAGACCTGTGGAGGGACCGCCGCGCTGAACATTTACCACTACACAGGGAGTTTCTGTACAGATCCCCAAACCGATATTTTCCATCATAAGACTGAATCCGGGACCGGAGGTGGCGGTCATGCTTTTTACACCGCCCCATGATGCACCAAGAACTGCGGCCATGGCGGCGATTTCGTCTTCCATCTGGATAAAACATCCGTCAACATGAGAAAGCCGGATAGCCATCCGTTCGGCGATCTCAGTGGCAGGTGTTATGGGATATCCTCCAAAAAAACGGCATCCTGCTGCCAGTGC
>JAQYWI010000199.1 GCA_030145015.1 Desulfobacterales bacterium | reverse complement strand
CCCTGCGGTTTTTAATCCAAAATGAAGGATTGCAATTAATGCAACTCTATTTAAATATTATATCAATTAACCACATTGTGGTATATTGTCAAGAAACAACGTAGGAAAAATTGTCTCCGATACGTGTAAATAAAGTAATACCGAACTCCACACTTATCGCTAAACTCCACGAAACGTAGGACTATATATTGCATAAGCAAGTCTTTAATTTTTTGTATGATCTGAAATTGAAGGTTTCGTGCCTGCATCGAATCCTTGAAGGTGGGCTAAAAATTTAGGATTGGCGGACGAAAGATATAATTTTTCAAGAGGTTAGATGTATAGCCGTTATCCACAATTCAGCTAAAGTGTGGGTTACGTATACCAAATATACACTCTTTGATAGAAATATAATGGTCGGACGAAAACTGTGTCATTCGATGTTAAGTTTTATTTGGCTGGTGCGGCGGCGACGTTTAAGTTTGATGGTGACTTCACCCCCGCCTGCTAGCTTTTGGAAAAAGTCCGAGGCCTCGTCCGGGCTGGTAATCGTTTCGTCATCTATGCCCACAATCACATCCCTGCTGCGCAGCCCCATCTTTCTGAGAAAACTTTCAGCCGGAATATTGCCGAGCCTGAAACCGTACGGTTCATCACCTTGCATGTAAGGCGTTAAACCCACTTGTTCCTTTAATTTGTCGATATCGGCAAGGGCAGCCCCCACCTCATCGCGCTTGAGGCTAATGGAGCTGGTTCTGGCACTTAGCCGCCGTGTCCCGGATGTCTGGTGCTTAGAAGATGAACTGCTGCCGAGCTGTTGTGCCGATGAAAAAGATGTTGCGCGTTTGCCGGACTCTTTGATTTCGACGGTCAGCAGCTCGTCGCCTTTGGCGGTCGTAATGACCACGTTGTTGCGCAGAATTTTCTTTATCCTCGCCTTTCCGGCTGTGTCCCCTTCACGGTAGGCCTCCTGTTTCTTAATGCTGCGATTGTCAATGATGGCGCGACTCAGTTTGGGGTCGTCGGCCACCACCGTTCCCACCAGCTTTAGGCCCAGGTCCTTTTTCGCCAAAGCAAGTTTATCGAGGGAAAATTGTTTCTCCGGCTCGGGATCTTTTGGTTTGGCGATGTTAAACAGGTTGCGCTCCCAGATTTGTCGATAGCCGTCAAGAGGCGGCACAGAAGCGGCGTTTTCAGCGCTTGCGGCGATAGCAACTGTAGCAGACTCAGCGGCCGTCACGGTTTCCGTTTCAACCCTGGCGGTCTGGATCGCCTGAAATGCATGAAATCCCAAATAGCCGATCAGAGCAAACAGCAGCAGATAAAGCGGGTAGAAAACCCAGTTGCCCCTTTTTTTAATGGGTTTTACGGGTGCTTTTCTTAGAGGCGGTCGTTCAGGTTCAGCGGGAGCAACCACCGCGGGTTCCGGCACTGGCTCCGACATGTCTGCAGGTACAGCCATTTCATCCTCGGGCAGAATCGGGACGACAACCCTATGCTCGAGAATCTGCTCCGGGGCTTTTGCTTCCGGCGCTATTTCGACGATGGGTGGTAGCGGGACTTCCAGAGCCTGGGCTTCTTTAAGTTTCGAAAGCCTCTTTTTAAGCGTTTCAAGGCCGTGTTGCTTTAATATTGTGTGTACGGCCGAAGCCGAGACAAAGATCGCTTCTTTTTGCAACTCGGGGACAAGGCGCCGGGCGCCATAATCCGGGTGCTGCGAAGACAGCTCTATCACCTGTTCCACGGCTTCGGGCGGGATCTTTTCAGGAAACTTTTTGGGAATGGGCACCGGCTCTGCGAGTGTTTCCTGGATTTTCGCCAGCCGCATTGTGCAGGTTTGCAGCCCGCGACGCTTCAAAATACGATAGAGGGCCGATGAAGATAATAAGATTTCCTGTTTTTGCAGCAGCGGTATCAGGCGTTTGGCACCAAACTCGGGGTTTTTCAAAGATATCTCGCAAATGCGTTCGGCAACATCATCGGTGATCTTGGTGGAAGGCTTTTTGGGCGGCGGCTTTGGCTTCCGGGCGGCTTTGTCCCGTTGCTCCAGCTTCGCCCCTCTTGCAGCGCGGGACTGCAGCCCATAACGCTTCAATACAGCATAAACCGTGGATGCGCGTATCCCGATTCTTTCCTTTTTTAACAACGGCAGCAGGCGCCGGGCACCAAAATCGGGATTCTGCAGCGATATTTCGACGATACGTTTGGCAACATCGTCGGTGATCTCGGCTGAAGTTTTTTTAGGCTGTGATTGGGGCTTGCGGGTCTTTTTAGATCGTTTCTCGAGTTTCGCCAACCGCATTTTACGGGTTTGAAGGCCATTGCGCTTCAGAATGGTATAAACTGTGGATGCCGAAACGACGATCTTTTTCTTCTCGAGCTCAGCTAAAAGCCGCCTCGCACCCAATTCCGGATTTTTCAACGACACCTCAGCGATACGCTCTTCAACTTTATCCGGGATCTTGGTGGAAGGTTTCTTTGGCAACGATTTTGGCTTCTGAGCCCGCTTTTTAATTTTCGATAGCCGCTTTTCACGGCTCTGAAGGCCTTGGCGGCGCAGGATGTTTTGGATGGTTGTTGCGGATACAGATATCCGCTCCTTTTTCAGCAAAGGGACCAGGCGTCGGGCACCCAACTCGGGATGCTGAAGTGAAATTGCGACAATCCGCTCTGCAGTTTTAGGCGGAATTTTCAAGATAGATTTTTTCGATTTACGCTTTGAAGCCATCCCACTAAAAAGCCGGCCAATCGGGTTAGCTCAATAATTGGAAATTTCGCTGGCGCGCCATGGGACCGCTTTCGTGATGTACCGCATCTTCCTCTTCATCCTCTCCGTAATCACCTGAGTTTTCAATTAGATCATAGAGCTGCTGAAGAATTATCATGTTTTGTCGTCTAAACTCATCAAAATCAAATTCATAATCATTAATTTCTTCGCGCAAAAATTTGAAAGATTTAAATTTGATTGTTCTTCTCGGTCCAACTGTCATTATTTGGCCTGTTAAAGGATGCCTTATTTTTCTCTCTTTCTGGTTAATTGAATAGAATTTGCCAAATCCTCTGATCGAAATAATATCGCCTCTTGCTAATGCTGCGATAAAAATATCCAGCATTACCGTAAGAATTTCACGTGATTTTTTCTGTATAAGTCCAGTATCAGATGCGATGTTTTTAATAAGCTGGGTTTTTGTTAGCGACATCAGCAAAATTACTCTCAAAAAGTAATTAAAGTTTAAGTAACTTGCCCCATAGCTTGTCCTCAGGGTTCGATATTAAGGTCCGCTCTTTAAGTCATAATTTTGTTATGACCTTCCATTATATAGGAGTTATGTTAATAGGTGATCTTAAAAGATTATCAACTATGCTGTTAAATTACTGCAGACAACACCATAAATTTTATCGCTATTTGATTTTGTTGTCAAATTACGGCCTCCCAAATTGCGGCTTTGGCCAATAAGGGTAACCCCATCAGCTCATTTCGTCCTCGTAGGTTTTGATTCTATTCAGGAATCTCCAATTTTAAATTCCCGTTTCGTTGATGGTTATATTGAATTTGATATATTCGAGAACTTGATCTCTTAAAATTGGCCGAATGGTCGGACAGCTGTTTCCATTTTCTCAAGGGCAGAAAATGCATCAGCCCTAGCCTGAGCTGCTTCTTTTGAAGGGTAATCGCCAATTCGGACCGTATACCAAGATCGAGCCATGGAATCCTTTATCGGAACTATTTGTACTGGGTATCCTTTGGCTTCTAACTGCCCAACCAGCGTTTTTGCATAATCGAGAATAAAAAAAGCACCAACTTGTACCGAATGGGTCATTTGAGAAGAAGAGGCTGGCTTAACCGAGATGGTTTCATTGATATGTTCGGCTGCCGGCTCCATAATGCCTATCGGCTCTGGTTGTAGGAATGCATCCCTTCTCATGTTTGGCGTTTCGGCTTTTACGGAAGGCATTTTAACAGGTTCATTAGAAGATTTCGGCATAGACATATTAACCATTCCAGCCTTTTGTGAGTTGAGTTGTTCCTTTGATGTCTTAACAGTACCGGGTAGAGAAAAATAAACGGCTCCGGTGATTGCCAGCATAATACTGCATCCGGCTGCCACCCATCCGATTCTCCTTCGTTTATTGTATTTAAACAGAGCCTTTTCGCCGCGGCTACTTAAAAATCCGACAACCTCTTTGGCAATATCACCGGTGATTCTTGTCTCTTTCCGATCGAAGGCTTCCATGAGTGCCCGGTTACAAGCGATGTGGATTGCACGTGGTATTCCCGATGAGTATTTAAAAATATGGCGAAATGCCTTTTGATCGAACAATACAGGTGGACCCTTGGAGGCAGTGGATACTCGATACTGAATATAAGAGGTGGTTTCAATGAAATTAAGCGGGTCAATATGGTATTTTACTGAAACTCGTTGCCCAATTTGTCGTAAATCATAAGAAGCAAGCATTTCTGTAAGCTTTGGCTCACCTACCATAACAATTTGGATCAGTTTATCTCGAGACGTTTCTAGATTCGAAATCAGGCGGACTTGTTCCAGAGTATCTTTTTTGAGCAAATGAGCATCATCGATAAATACGGCCACCTTCTTTCCCTCTATTTTTTTCTGCATCAGAAATGTATTCAGGGCATCTGTAAGCTCCTTGACGCTCTTTGCCTCGTGGTGGATTTCGAATTGGGCATTTATGTTCTTCAGCAGCTCTATAGAGCTGCCAACGGGGTTGTCGACATATGCAGCTATTACGTTAGCATCTAGATTCTCAATAAAGCTACAGCAAATAATCGTTTTTCCGACACCACGCTCTCCAGTGATTGCAATAAATCCTTCACCCTCTCTGACGGCATATCGCAAATGAGCGATAGCTTCTTTGTGATGTTGGCCCAAAAAAAGATACGATGTGTCAGGGCCGGGTTTAAATGGATTTTCGCTGAAACCAAAGAATTGTTCAAACATGGGTAATTCTTTATTTTTTATTTTGGGGATTAGGCTATATTGAGTCTTAGCTGAGCTTTCGAGGTCTGCATAAGTATCTATAAATCAATCTGAAAGTCATTTCTAAACATAGATTTTCGTCACTTCTAACCTATTGTATACGGACGATTCGGTCAATTAATATTACCCTTTGGGCATTGCCTATGATAAACCTGAATTATTTTAGCGGATCGTTTTGTTTACATTTGTGAATAAGGATTGAGTTTGGCGTGACTGAAAATCTGTTGGACGTGCTGACGCGAATTGGAATTTTGCGATTTTATTAAGAGTATCACAGTGTTGAGAATTTTACAGATATGAAACGAATACCAAAAGGTTTTTCAGAAGATGGTGCAGTATGAGTCCGAAACAGGAATTTTGCTTTGAAAATTCATGCTTTATTTGAAGCTGATGCTTTTTGTGGATTACACAATGACAAATATACAAAATATTAGCCTGTCGAAAATTGTGCCTTCCGTGCCTGAAGCGAATCATTGAGATCGTACGAAAAATTTAAGATTGGCGAACGGAAGGTGAACTTTTTCAAAAGGTTGGACTTATAGCCGTTATCCACAATTCAGCCAAAGTGTGGGTTTCGTATACCGAATATACAATCTCGGAAAGTAACGTAGGTGACAAAAATTTACGCTTGAGATATGAAAGGTAGATACAGTCCGACTTAATTTTAACAAACCAGCTGATATAGTGATATGCTATCCCTTTACCATTCCATCAAAATATGTTTGATCCCGCAGAATTTAATGATATATGACTTAATTGATCTGATCTTCCTCCGATAGCTGGCCGAATGCGCTTTTTCAAGCGGAATCGAGTCAAGTCCTGCAGTGAATTTACATTTTTTACTATTTTTCATGATCTATTCTTCGAATTAATGATTGGCGATGAATATTTGGGCAAAAATAGCGAAAAAATATTGCCAAACCAGTGATAGTATATCGTGTTTTAATGGAGCTTAGAGCCACCGACAAAGTGATCGGTGACAAATTGTAATATGTGAAATTCACCATCTTTTATCTCATGTTCTATATTAATTCTCCAAAGAAAGGAGACTTAGCTCTGTGAATTATCAAAAAGATCGTAATAGCACGAATGATGATGAGAAGATTTCTCGCAGGAATTTCTTAAAGTACACAGGAACAATCATCTTTGTTGTGGGTGCCGGCTGTTATGTTCCTGCAAAGAAAGGCTACAGTAATGTGATAAACCGAGATGAAAATCCAGGTGCGATTCCACCTTCCCAAGGATATATCCTTGTTGATATCAGAAAGTGTCAGGGTTGTACTAGCTGTATGCTCGCCTGCACACTGGTACACGAAGGAGTGGAGAATCCCTCATTGTCAAGAATACAGATTATCCAGAACGCCTTTGAATCTTTTCCTGATGACGTGACGATTGAGCAATGCAGGCAGTGCGTTGATCCTGCCTGTGTGAGCGTTTGTCCTACAGATGCGCTTAGGGCTAATGTTGGATATGGAAACGTAAGGATGATAGATAGAACCAAATGCATTGGCTGTGGAGAATGTATAGAAGCCTGCCCCTATACGCCAAGCAGACCCGTGGTGGTTTCGGATGAGAAATTTAATGATGATCAGAAAGTCCAGAAGTGTGATCTGTGTGCCGATACTCCTTATCATTGGGACGCAGCTGGTGGCGGACCGGATGGAATGCAGGCCTGCGTGGAAGTATGCCCCGTTGATGCAATAAAGTTTACAACAAAGATCCCTGTGCAGGAAGGGGATGAGGGATATAAGGTCAATTTAAGGGATACAAATTGGCGGAGACTGGGATATCCGCTAAGCTAAGCGTTAACGCAAGCCCAAAGCTTGCGACGTCCCCGTCGCATTATTTCTCTATTTGTATAGCTATGGAGGTTAAGAAGATGAATGGGTATGCGGGAAAAATATTAAAACTGAACCTGAGGAATAGGAAAACAACGACCATACCCACCAGCAAGTACGAAAAATGGGTTGGCGGCCATGGCATGGGTTCGGCAATATTTTTTGATCTGGTTGAGGATAAGACCATTGATGGATTTGATCCTGCCAATGTCGTCACTTTAATGACCTCTCCACTTTCGGGCACCCTGACTCCGGCCGGCGCAGCACGAACAGAAATACAGGGAATTGGCGTCCAATCAATCCCTATTGGCTGGTTTACACGTAGTAATTTTGGTGGAAGATTTTCATCAATGCTGAAGTATGCGGGGTGGGACGGAATTGTGATTGAGGGCCAGGCGGACGAGCCGGTCTGGCTCGATATTCGAAACGACACAGTTACCGTCCGAAATTGTAGCAAGTTGTCTTTATGGGGAACAGACACCTGGGAATGCCAGAAAAAGATCTGGGAATATGTTGCCGGCAACCAGATGTATGGTGACTGGATGGAACCGGCCGGTAAAGACGGAGGACAAACCACCCAACGTCCTGCTGTTCTGGCGATCGGGCCAGCCGGAGAAAATTTAAGCAGAATGGCATGCCTGATACACGACGCCAGCAGCGGAGCTGGCCAGGGGGGCTTTGGCGCGGTGTGGGGATCAAAACGACTGAAAGCTATCAGCGTCATTGGAACCGGCAGTATCCGGGTCCATAGTCCGAAAGCCCTCATGCAGGCCCGGTTGTGGCAGAAGAAAAATTATGCGTTTAGCCTTGATAATCTGAAAAGGAAATTCATGTCTGTTGACTTTCAAAGTCCGCCCGTACCGGGCACCTTGTACCGGCTGGGAAAGCCGTCAGTCGGCAAGCGACCGCAGGCATGCATTGGCTGTCATTCGGGTTGTCGGGGAAGATATGAAGACGGAATCGGCAATGAGGCCACCTGTTTTGCGACATTATTTTATCTTTACGCAAATTCGTTGGATATCCAACGCCAGGCAAACGATCTGCTGAACAGATATGGGTTGAACGCTGCGGAGATGTTTTGGGGGGAGCTTTACCTCGGAGACCTGCACAGATCCGGTATTCTGGGACCGGGCCAAGAAGTTGATTGCCCCCTTAAGTTTAAAAATTACGGCAAGCTGGAATTTGCCGAGCAACTGGTGAAGGCGATCGCCTATCGCAATGACGGTCTGGGAAACAACCACCCATTCGGTGACGATTTGGCCGAAGGCTTTGTTCGGGCGGCTGAAAAGTGGGGTCGATTGGATGGCGCTGATGGAGACCTGAAAACCGGACGGCTGATGTTTCCGTTTTGGGGGCTGCCGCGACATAAAGAGGCCCGGTCTCAACTGGATTGGGCCTATGGCACCATTTTAGGAGACAGGGACATTAATGAGCACGGATTCGATCAGCTAAGAAGTAACCCCACATATAATAAACGGTGGGGAGTGCCACTGTATGGATCGGCGGAAGAGGTTGTTAAAATCTACACGGATAAAATGGTGCCGTTTCAGGGAGATCGACAGATGCTCGATTTTAGTACCGAGAACATGTATTCAGAGCACATCGCCAAACTGGTCACCTGGCATCGGTATTATACCCGGTTCTGGAAACAATCCGTCCAGTTTTGTGACTGGCGCTGGCCGGATTTTCTGAATCTTTACGGCCCAGGCAAGGTTGGATCTACCGGTATCGCGGAGCCTAAATTTCTCAATGCCGTCACCGGAAAAATTTTTTCCTTCCTTGACGGTATCGAGCTCGGAAGAAAAATATGGAACTTGGATCATGCCATCTGGACGCTCCAGGGAAGGCACAGGGATATGGTCCATTTTGCTGACTATTATTATACTCGCCCTGGCTTTTCGCCTGGTGGATACTCCGAGTACATGCCCGGTAGGAAAGGCGGAAAATGGCGTTATATTGAAACACTCGGCCGGCATTTTGAGAAAAATAAATTTGAAGAATTTAAAACTCGGTTTTACAAGTTGCAAGGATGGGATACGCGCAACGGCTATCCTACCAGAGGGACTTTGGAATCTTTAGACCTGGATTACGTTGCAGATGAACTCAAAAAAAATAACAGGCTGGGAAAGGGATAGAAACCACTTTTTGAGCGCTAACGCTCAATCGGGATGATCGTGAATAGGAAAAATTAATTCCGACAAGAAATCGGAGAGGAGAGAGAACACTCCAGTGCAAAAATTTTATTGAATTAGGTATTGGAGGTATTCGGATATGAAGAGACACTCCATGCGCTCTGTCATCGTGGGATTAGCGTCGTTATTGGGTCTTATAACCTGTGGACTTCAAGAAGTCTATTCTATCGAAACTACCTTTGGAGAATTAAATCACGAAAGTTCGATACATTAAGATTGCCACAACTTTGCCAATTTTGCAGATCTGAAATGGATATCTCAGGTTTTAAAGGGCAGCTAATACTACTGATACCTTGGGAGATTGTCGAAAAAGCCCTTTTTGCATATTCGTCCTTCGACCGCATTTTGATATTTTCAAATAGCAGCCTTTTTAGGAAAGAACTCGATATTTTAATTTAGTTATGCTTTGTTTATCTGGCGGTCATTCTGGATGTGTACTCCAGAAAAGCCATCGGCCATGCGCTCTCACGCAATTTGGATACACAGCTGACACTTTCTGCTTTGCGCATGGCTATTGACCGACGGAA
>JAQYWI010000403.1 GCA_030145015.1 Desulfobacterales bacterium | reverse complement strand
GTATGCGCGTGCTTTTGGTTTTTTGGGGAAGCCGCTTCAGCTTTTTCCAGCAGGGTGCCCCCGGCAAACGAGGCCAGTGCAGAAATGAGGATTTGGCGTCTTGTCAGCATGTGTATTTTCTCCTTATTTAGAAGTGGTTTCAAAACCCCATCTGAGCCCCAATGGCTGCGTTGTCCCGCGAATTGAAATGCTCACGTACTAACGTGTACGCTCCGCTTTCAATCCGCGGGACGCCTTGCCCTTGAACCTGATCTGAGATTTTGAAAACACTTCTAGTCAATATTCCGTGTTCAGTTAGTTCGTTTCATTTTCTTGAATATCTTGTTTATTTAGGGCGCTGGTTTCGATTGGGTCCGGGTGAAGAATATGTTTGCTCTGCACGTGGGTCGGGAGCCGACCTCCAAGAGATCTTTGCATGTCAGCACGGACAATCCAGTAACCTCTGAGGGCTTCGATATACTTTTGATAGGCTTCCAGCTCCTGCTGCTTGGCCACGAGCAAATCAAAAGCGCCCGTAAGCATATAGTTATAATTTTTGAGCGTCAGATCGACAATTTGTTCCTTGAGCGGCAAAACGGTACGACGGTAGTGATCAATTAAATTACGCTGCATGATCAGATGATTTCTTAAGGAACGCACTTCAGACCGAATCTCTATCGCCTGGGCCGTCAGCCTTTTCTGGCTGCGACGAAGCTGTGACTCCAGCCGGGCAATGTCCGCCTGGCGTTGATTAAATATCGGCAACTCTATGGCCAGTGCGGGTCCGGTAACCCACGTTCGGTCCGTTTCACGCTCTGTGCTGATCCCTACCTCAATCTGTCCAACCCAGCGCCAATCGATGGTTATCCCCAAAGCCTGAGCCAGGGCTTCTACCCCCTTTTTTTCAGCAGCCAGATCGAGCCGGTTCTCGATGGCCATCGATTCCAGGTGTTCCAGTGAAATTTCATTGGCTGGAATATCCGGCAGTTGCTCAGGCAGGCGCCAATCGGTTTGATGCCCCCAAAGGCCCATCAAGCGCGTTAGTTGCTCGCGTGCATCTAGTATCGCAATCTCGCTGTTTGCCAACTCCAGCCGCATTTGTTCAAAATGTGCATTTTCCGTGGCCAATTCAAGATCGCCGATATTGCCGGCAGAATATAAGCGTTGTGCTAATTCGAAGGAATTCCCGGCAGCTGAGGTGATTTCGTTTCTCATATTCCTGATCTGTTTGGCACCGATTGCAGCGAAATATGACTTTTGTACTTCCGCGGCTAATTGAATCACCCTGTCAGCCACTTGCAGTTTCACCTGCTCAAAACGAATGGCGGAAAGTTTCTTGCGGGCCGGCAGCATCAGGATATTTAAAAAATTTTGTGTAATCCCAAATTCATAATTGGTCGATTCCCCGGATTTATTGGGAAAACGTGCCTGTCCGAACAGGACCGGATTTTCGAGTAACCCCGCCTCAACGACATCCGCCTGGGTAATTCCAAGATCTTCGTATTCAGCTTGTAAGCTGGGGTTGTTTAGCAAAGCAATTTGAACTGCCGTTTCCGGCAACAGCTCATTTTTAAGCAGCGTTTCTATGGCTTTCTCAACTTCCTGGTCGGCTTGTGTTTCCTGATTCCAATGAAGACGGTAGTCAACCCGCTGCTCAACTAAATCCTTTACATCATTAAAACCACCTTCTTTGGGCACCTGGGCGCATCCCGCTGCAAAGAGCACCAAACAAAAAAGCAACCCTATACGTCTTCGTTTATATTTCATTGGCTATGCTCCTTGTGCAGATTATCGTCTTTTCTGTGATCGGGTTTTTTTGGGGATTCCGAATCGGGTCGACTCCCTTTTTCCGTCCCCATATTATGGTCCATATGCTGTTCGCCGCTTTCTTCATGCGTTTTAGGCTTCATCATAGAATCTGGTGTTGATTCCCCTTGCATGGCAGTAACATCTTCCTGGAAAGGATTTGGCGGTGGGGTAAATTCAGCCTCTTGGGCCTCTGGATTCGCGGGATGGTTTGCCTGTAAATCGACTTTTACCGGCTCACTCGCACAACCGATTATGAAAAAGATCGTTAACGTAATTAAAAAGCGTCCGGATGTTCTATAATTTAGTTTTTTCACCGATAAAACCCTCATATCTTTAGATAATAAAACCAGTAATTTTTTTATTGGCATTTTATTTGTTATCGCTATCTGAAAAAATAGATTTTTGTTTGATAAAAATATTATTTAATTGAAATTTTTTCGCACTCCATACATCTCCCAAAATGCACGGGCCGAGACAATCACGAATGCAGTTCCAAAAAGCCCCCCCCCAGGAATATGGAGCCAAAAAAATGCCGGCGAAATATAGCCTTTCAGCCACACGGCTGCAATGTCCACCAAAACCCCGATGAAAGGAAGTATAACCAGCCAGGTCCGCGCCCTAATGCTGATATTTAAAAAAATGGTTATGAGCCCCATGAATATAAATATTATATTCATTCCGAAAATATGAATATGGGTCCATTTTAGGGTCCAAACGAATTGTTCTGTTTGGTACAAGGGCTGCTTCTCGGGAGTCACAGCCTGGTCAGATTCTTCGGAGAAAAGATCCCCCCTGCCGGATGAGGTCTGATCACTCTCTTTTGATGCGTTTGGGTCAGACTTATCAGAATTATCGTGATGACCTGATGGTTGACCCGAAAAAAATGTGGG
>JAQYWI010000402.1 GCA_030145015.1 Desulfobacterales bacterium | reverse complement strand
GCTTTTTTATAATCCATTCTGATAGCGGAACCCTGCCTGATATTTCCCCATGTATCGACCGAACCATAATAAAGCTCAACTGAAATATCTTTCGGACTAATTTCCCCGAGCTTAACCAAAGCCCTGACGGACAGCTCTGAGCCAACTTTTAATTGTGACTGTTTTGGATTCAGTTGTTTGTTACCGTCACCGTTGCGGACTTCCATTACGACATCTTTTACTGCGAACCCGGGCCAGGCATCATTGACCTCGGCCTTCCACTTTGAAAGCTCCCTGGCTTTTCTGCAATCTGCAGCAGTTAGATAATTGTATTTAGCCAAAGCGGGATTGTAGAACCTTCGTGTATACTCAGCAATCATTCTATGAGTGTTGAACCGCGGCGCTATCCACTTTATAGAATTTTTAACCCTGCGTATCCAGGCCCGCGGCAATTTATCCGCCGATCGGGTGTAAAACAGGGGAACGACCTCATTTTCTAAAATATCATATATGGCCTGCGACTCTACCGCATCCTGATAATTGCCGTCCTCATAGCTCTGGCCTGCTCCGATAGCCCAGCCCCCTTCCGACTTATACCCTTCACACCACCATCCATCTAAAGTGCTCATATTCAAGGCACCGTTGACCGCTGCTTTCATGCCGCTTGTACCGCTGGCCTCCAACGGTCTTCGCGGATTGTTAAGCCACAGATCAACACCGCGAAGCAATATTCTTGCCATATCAATATCGTAGTTTTCCAAAAATACCAGGCGTCGTTTGACATTGTACTGATCTGCAAATTGAATAATGTTACGTATAATGTCCTTACCCTCCGAATCCTTCGGGTGAGCCTTACCGGCAAAAATAACCTGTATGGGCCTTTCGGGGTTGGTAAGCATCTTTACGAGCCGTTCCGGGTCTTTAAGAAGCAGGTTACCCCTTTTATAGCCTGCAAATCTTCTGGCAAAACCGATGGTAAGCACCTCCGGATCAAGGACCTCCTCGGCGCGATTTATTTCGGAGTGGTAAGTACCTCTGCGTTCCATCTGGGCTTTAAGCCGATTACGTGCAAAAACAATCAACTGCTCTTTGCATCGCTGATGTATTTGCCAAAACTCACCATCCGGGATTTGTTCTACATTATCCCAGAGCTGCTTATTCATAGTTTCATCATCCCAGTTTGGCCCGATGTATCTTTGAAACAAAGTGTTCATCTCATCTGATAACCAGTTTTTGATGTGGATACCGTTGGTAATAGGTATTATGGGCACTTCATTTAGAGGAAGGCCCGGCCAAATGCTGCCCCATATACCTCGTGATATTTGACTATGCAATTTACTTACACCATTGGCAAAGCCACTTAATCGTAAGGCCAGAATAGTCATTTTGAATGTTTCACTGTCATCGTCAGGCAGAATCCTTCCCAATGATAAAAACTGCTTACTATTTATATCAAGCGTCGGGAAATAACTGCTAAAATATTTCTCCATCAACTCTACATTAAATTCATCAAGCCCCGCTTTTACAGGTGTATGCATCGTAAAAACATTGCCCGCCCTTGTCGCTTCAACGGCCTCATTAAAAGTAATATTTTTGGTACTTTTTATTTCACGGATTCGCTCCAACGCCATAAAAGCAGCATGTCCTTCATTCATATGGCAGACGGTTGGCATAATATCCATTGCCGACAGTGCCCTTAAGCCGCCAATTCCCAACATAATCTCCTGGCGAATTCGCAATTCCCGGTCGCCACCATAAAGACTGCTTGTAATCATACGGTCGCCCGGGGAATTTTCAGGTATGTTCGTATCCATCAGATATAATTTAACCCTGCCAACCGACACACACCATACTTGTGCCAAAACACATCTTCCGGGATAATCAACACTAATTGTTAAGGGCAGGCCACTCTTTTGGCGAACAAGCTCTATTGGCATACTATAGAAATCATTCTCGACATATTCCTCCCATTGCTCACCATTGACGCTCAAACACTGGCGGAAATAACCTTTCTGATATAAAAGGCCCACACCAACTAAGGGGATGCCAAGGTCAGAAGCACTTTTAAGATGATCGCCCGCCAGGATTCCCAAACCACCTGCATAAACAGGCAAACATTCATGAAGGCCAAACTCTGCACTAAAATAGGCAATTACCGGTTTAGCGGATTTCGAACAGACCTGTTCATACCAGGTCTTTCTTTCAAGATATAATTTGAACTTTTCAGCGGCGCTTCGCAAATGGGCCAAAAAGCTCTGATTTTCAGTCATCTCATCCAATTTTTCCTGCGTAATACTCCCAAGCATTTTTACGGGATTATGACCACAATCCAACCATAAATTGCTGTCGATACGCTTGAACAGCTCTACATACTCGGGGTTCCACGACCAAAACATATTCTTAGCAATAACCTCGAGGTCCTTCATGGTCTCGGGCAAAGCCGGTAAAACTGTGAAACTACGGACACATGGCATTTTTATTTCTCCATAATGTAAGTCTTTTGTTTTACATGCCTTAACAACTTAAACAAACAGGGAATCTCCATTAGTAATCCTCTGATTTTAATCGACCAATCTATTGATTGGCTTTACCCTAAAAACAAAGCAACGATAAGTTTGGAAAGATTGATACGTCCGATATGGTACTATTTTTGGTTCTTCCGAGTAATGGGTAGTTCAATATGCGATCCCAATGACCGAGAAAAATCGTTCGGGGCCCC
>JAQYWI010000401.1 GCA_030145015.1 Desulfobacterales bacterium | reverse complement strand
CCACGCCCGGTATCAGTCCTGGATTGCCTATCGCGACGGAAATGCGGTGGGTCGCATCAGCGCACAGATTGATCAGCTTCACCTTGATCTACATCATGAAAATGAGGGCTTTTTCGGGATGATCGAAGCCGAAGACAATCCTGAAACGTTTAAAGCGCTTCTGAATACCGCCGAGACCTGGCTGCGCGACCACGGCATGCGCCGGATTATGGGGCCATATAATCTGTCCATCAACCAGGAATCGGGATTGCTGGTTGACGGCTTTGACACGCCCCCGAGCCTGATGATGGGCCATGCCCGTTCCTATTATCGTAACCGCATCGAGGAAAACGGTTATCAAAAGGCAAAAGATTTACTGGCCTACATCATTGATGCCAATTTTGATCAGCCTGCTGCCGTACAGGCAATCGTTAAAAGGGCAAAAAAGCGAGTGACGGTCCGGACATTGCGAAAGTCAAATTATAACGAAGACATGAAAATCATTGAAGACATTTTCAATGATGCCTGGTCTGAAAACTGGGGATTTATCCCGTACACCGGGGCGGAATTTAAGCAGCTTGCCAAAGATTTTAAGCTGATACTGGATTTTAATTTGTTCAAGATCGCAGAGGTGGATGGCGTCCCGGCAGCCTTTATGGTCACTGTGCCCAATATCAATGAGGCCATTCGCGATTTAAACGGCCGGCTGTTGCCGTTCGGCTGGATAAAGTTGCTCTGGCGTCTTAAGGTCAGATATCCGCAGACAGCACGCATACCGTTTATGGGCGTCCGCAAACAATATCAGGGTAGTTTGTTGGGTGCGGCCCTGGCATTCAAGGTGATTATAGACGGGCAACCATACGGACTCAAACGCGGAATAAAAAAGGTGGAAATGTCATGGATCCTGGAAGACAATAAAGGCACGCGTGATATTATTGAATCCCTCGGCGGGGTCGTTTACAAACGCTACCGGATTTACAGCAAAGATTTGACCTAGAACCGTTCTGACAAAATCATGGAAGGCTCAACAACACCTTTTACGGCAATCGTTCTGGCAGGACAGCGGCCGGGTAAAGATGCGGTCGCCGAAGCCGCCGGGGTGGCCTGCAAATCATTTGCCCCGATCGGCGACCGGCCGATGGTGCATCGCGTCCTGGATACCTTGGCAGCTGCCCGGCAGGTTGGATCCCTGATTTTATGCGGGCCTTCTCAATCCATGATCGAACAGGAACCCGGACTTAAAGCCCGAATAGAGAAGGGGGAAGTGAAATGGGTTGCCAGCCATTTAACACCAAGCTTAAGCACCTATCATGCGCTGCAAGCTGTACCGGATGGCCGGCCGGTTTTGGTCACCACCGCCGATCATGCATTGCTGACCGCTGAGATCGTTGACTATTTTTGCGCCGAAGCCCGCCGGATTGAATGCGATGCGGTCGTAGGCCTGACGCCTTACGAAGGGGTTGTATCCGCGTTTCCTGAAACCAAACGCACGGCCATGAAGTTCAAAGACGGCGCCTATTGTGGCTGTAATTTATTTGGATTTCTAAACCCGCGCGCACACCGGGCAGCTAAGTTCTGGCGTCAGATTGAACAGGAGCGCAAAAGGCCCTTGAAGATGATGCGGGTTCTGGGCTGGTGGGCTGTGGCGCGTTATTTAATGGGCCGAACTTCATTAGACCAGGGCCTGGAACAAATTTCACGTAAACTTCAAATTCGTGCCCGCGCCATACTTCTGCCCTTTCCGGAAGCAGCTGTGGATGTCGATACGGCTGATGATTGGCACTTTGTACAAAGCCTGGTCAAAAAGCAGGCTTTTTAAAATCCGTCCCATCGCCAGGCACGCATAATTTATGTGGCCAGACGGTATTCATCCTCTGTTTCGAAACGGTTGTTCTTACTGACATAACGCCTCACACACACCTGCAGATCCCAGCCATCCGCTTCACGCGACAGACGATAAAGATGGTAACGCGCGCGACGCTTCGTACCCTCACCGGCGGCTGAAGCCGACGCAACGCCGATTACCGGGATGCGACCGCCCGGTATATCTATGTAAGACAGAGATGGGTGATGGGCGTGGCCGTGCAAAATTAGTTCAGCTCCGCAGCGTTGCAGTATCTCATGGAAAGCCCCGGCGTCGATGAGTCTTTTGCGCCAGCTCACCACGCCGGATATCGGCGGATGATGGATAAGAACGATGCGAAACAGGCCCTTTTGGCCGGTCTCGATTAGCATTTTTGGAAGTCGCTGCAGCTGGTCTTCCCCGATACAGCCGACCGCCAGAAAGGTCGAACACGGCTGCGCCGTGGAGACGCCCACGAGCGCCACCGGATCGCGCACCCGCAAACTCGGAAATACAGCGTTGACGGCGGTATCAGTTCCAGCGCACACTTTTAGTCCATCCGAAACAATATAATCCGCCCATTCCGATAGACGGCAATCCAGGGCGCCATCAACATAGGCGTCATGGTTGCCGGGGATGATCGTCACCTGAGACGGGGAACCGAGATTACTCAGCAATTCTTTGGCTTTCGCAAACTCGGCCGGTAGACCCAGGTGGGTCAGATCCCCCGTAACAACGATGTGATCGGGTCGGGACCTTTTTAGATCCTGAATCATTCCTGCCAGCACATCATCATGATGCGCAGACTTGCGTCTCAGACGCCACTTAATATACCCGAAAAACCGTTTGTTTAAAAAATCGGTTAACCGGATACCGTGATGATACGCCA
>JAQYWI010000198.1 GCA_030145015.1 Desulfobacterales bacterium | reverse complement strand
TTAAAAATGTCCAACAACGTCCAATCCCATGCGGCCGCCTTGCTGGGTATTGGTAAAAGTGGCCTGAATCAGAAAATAAAGAAGTATAATCTGGATGTTGGCTTAAAACATTAAAAAACGGACAATTGAGTAAAACTCAATTGTCCGTTTTTCTACACTTAGAGGACCATCAGGAGGATGAATCCGGACCCTTTTCGGATAATTTTTCTTCGACAATATCGAAATACATGGAGTTCGGGTAGCTGGAAAGAAATTGCTTAAAAGCTTGATGACTCTTGTCGGTATCTCCTAACGTTTCATATAGCATTCCCAGGTTAAAAAGGGCCTCATCCCGATTGTTCGAATCCGTTGCCGAAGCTACTTTTTCAAAATACATAGCGGCATTGGAATTATCTCCCATTTGCTGATAAGCATATCCGAGACCACTGAGAATCAAATTATAAACCATTGGATGATCTTTAAAGTCATTCAAGGATCGTTTATAAAGCGCGATGGCCTTTTTATAATCTCCGGCACTGTAACAGATATTGGCATAACTGGCTCTGGCAAGTTTCCCGCCTGCATTGCCGCCATATTTTTCGACAATGCCTTGAAATTCCTCCGATACATTTCGATACGCCTCGTCCGCGGACGTTGCCTTTTTGTGGGCTTCATATTTTGCCAGGGTTTGCGCTAGCATTGAAAATGCTTTTGCTTCTGCGCGCTGGGCGAAGAACCGGTAGCCGAAGATGACTAAAACGACGGCCACAACCGCACACAGGGCATAGGAAATCGGTTTTTGATTGTCAGACACAAGACGAATGATCTTGCCGGTAAACGTCATAAATTCATCCGGTTTTTTTAATAGTTCCTTACGGCTTTTCTTACTCGTTACCATTTAACCTCCCTGCTCATTTATAAGTGAGCTAAAGTGCACTAATAATGATAAGTGACTAAAGTGATCTAAAGTGGGAAGTGCCTAAAGTTATAGAGTCGCTGCGCTCCATCTTTTCTATATTTAAATGACAGAATTCCTTAATTTTAGGCACTTTAGTTCACTTTAGGCAATTTAGGCACTTTGGGTATTTATTCGATCAGTTACAAAAAGCGATTTATAGCATCCTGTTTTTTATAATCAAGCGAATTATTTAATTAGCTTCCGGATCCTTTCCCAACCCACTTCGGGGATATTGGCGCCCATTACCTGACATACTTCATATCCGCAGGCGGAGCCGAGTGCGCCGCACTGTTCCAGCGCATATCCGTTGACAAGTCCGTATAGAAATCCCGCTGCCCATAAATCACCGGCTCCGGTGCTATCGATGGCCTGACCACTACCCTGCGGACGAATCGGGAGCATCTCATTATTGTGGGCGATCAAACTTCCCCGTTCCCCTATTTTAAGTACGGCAATATCGACTTTTTCGGCCAGGGCATCGAGGGCGCGGGCTTCATCTGCCTGTCCGGTATAGGCCTGGGCTTCATCTTCATTGGCCATGAGTATGTCAACGAAGGTTTCAACGATGTGCCTCAAGAGTTCGTGGGATTCATTGACAACATTATAGCTGGGCAGATCCAGGGATATCAATGCTCCAGAAGCCTTCGCTGTTTTTAGGACCTTTAGAATTAATTGCGAATTAAACAGAAGGTAGCCTTCGATATGAACGATGGCCGCGTTTTCAAAGCAATTTTCAGATATCTCCTGTGGTAACATTTCGGCGGCGGCGCCCAGGCAGGTAAACATGGAGCGTTGCGCATCGGGTGTCACAATTGAAAGAACCCGACCTGTCGGCGAATTTGACCTCAATAAAGCCGGTTCAACATTTTGACGCTTTAAATCATTTATAAGGAAGGTACCCATCTCGCCGTTGCCGCATTTGCCGATAAAACGCGACAGCCCACCGAGTCTGCCGACCCCGACATTGGTGTTGCAGGCGGATCCCCCGGGAACGGTAATGGGCTGCTTGGATGACATCGCCAGGGTTTGTTCAATAAATTCCTTTTCCACATAGGTCATTCCGCCTATCGCCGCACCGGTTTTCTTTACAAAATCCTCGTCTTCGTAAGCCAGAATATCAATTAAAGCATTACCTACCCCGACAATCAATTTTTTATCTGCCTGAATATTTCGAAATTGTTGCATAGCGCCTACCAGACAAGTGACTTATGGATCCAGCCTTTATCACCATCGGCATGTTCAATCTGAATCCATTTGTCTTTGCGTTGGAGGACCTTAAAAGGGATTCCTTTTTCAACAGAGAAAAGTACCGGGTGATCCGTACCGGGGCCCGAGCGGATATTGGCGGCGTCATATATGGTAACCACGGCCGGAATCTTGCCCACAAGCGACTGATGCACCCAGCCTTTGTCGCCTTCAAAATCTTCAAAACGGTACCATTCGCCGGATTTTTCAATCACAAAGACAGGAAAATATTGCTCCACCTTCCATAAAACATTGTGGCCGGTTCCCGGTCCGGAACGGATATTCGCCACAGGGGCTGATACCGCCAGCCGCTCCGCATTGGCTATGCCCGCAAACACGATGATCAGTAATAGAATGATGACGGGTTGGACTTTCATGGCGATCTGATTGCCTCCTCATCGATAGCATTAAGAATCATTGCACGTATGTTTAGTTGACAGGTACGCGAAATTGATGCCGGTTGTCAAGCGCGGGCAGGATTTTATTTGCCTTTGAGAGCCCGCCCTGTCTCCTTGCGCATTTCCGTTTAAGCGCAGATGCGAAGATTTCATGCCGAGAAAAATTCCATTTCGGGTAACTGAACACAGGTTAGCCGGTTGCCATAAACGGCTCCGGTATCGATCCCGATTTTATTCGACTGCAGCAGTGGTTCTTTAAATGGCGTATGTCCAAATATCACACGTTTGCCGAAATTAAAATCAGAGTGAATAAATTCATCGCGGATCCAAAGCAGGTCCGTCTTTTCTTGTGACTCCAGGGGCACCTTTTCGCGGAGACCGGCATGTACAAAGATATAGTCCTCAGTCTGATAATAAAGGTGCAGAGAATTAAAAAATTCGAGGTGTTCAGATGGAATTGGAAATGCTTTCGCGTTGTTTGATCGTTTCAGATATTCGTCCAGGGTCCGCTGCCCCCCGTTTAGCATGTAGGTGAACCGATCGCTGCCGTCCAGGTAATTTTGTAGCATATCTTCGTGATTGCCCTTTAAAAATAGGGTGCCCGGGACACGCTTTTTAAAACCCATCAGATAGTCCACCACGTCAACGGAACTCTGTCCACGGTCGATATAATCCCCGATGAAGATCAACTGGTCCTGGGCGTAATTTATCGGGATTTTGCCCATGAGTGCGCAGAGTTTGTCAAAGCACCCGTGAATATCGCCCACCACAAAGATTTTGTTCATGATTGTAACCAAAATTATCGGAACAAAAAGGCACGCCTGGGTTGATCGAGCCGTGTTATTCCTTCCTCCTTTGCCTCCTGCAGTGCGGTTTGAAAATCAGTCGGTGAAAGCAAGGTATTCAATCCTTTAACTTCAGAGGCTCGACCGCAGGGCCGGTATTGGGACATGAGGTTCACATAGCTATGGGTTGAAATTTCCCGGGCGATAAATCTCATAATCTCACGGGTTCCTGCCAGCCCGCCGGGCAAGATCAGATGTCGGATCAACAGGCCTTTTTGGGCAATGCCGTTTTCATCAACGGTCAGGTCGCCGACTTGATGGTGCATTTCGCGTAGGGCGTTGCGCGCTATTTCGGGGTAGTCCTCGGCCTGGCAGGCGCTTTCGGCGATTTGCGGGTCCCAGAATTTGAAGTCCGGCATGTAAATATCAAACACGCCTTCAAGCAATTTGAGCGTCGCCGGAAGATCATAGCCGCCGGAATTATACACCAAAGGCACTGAAAGACCCTGTTGGATTGCAACCTCGAGGGCGGAAAGAATTTGAGGCACCACATGTGAAGGTGTCACAAAGTTGATGTTATGACATCCATGCTGCTGCAAGGCAAGCATGATGGCGGCCAGCTCGGCGTCGGCTATTTTTTGACCATGGCCCTCGTGGCTGATATCGAAGTTCTGGCAAAACAGACACATGAGATTGCAGTGGGTAAAAAATATGGTGCCGGAGCCCTCAGCGCCCACCAAAGGCGTTTCCTCTCCGAAATGGGGGTTGTAGCTTGACACAAGGGCATACCTGGCTGTTTTGCAGACACCGGTTTCACCGGAAAGCCGGTCAACGCAACACTTTCGCGGGCAAAGGTTGCAAGAACCCAGAAGCTTGTAGGCGGCTTTTATTTTTTCTTGCAACAACCCTTTTTCAAAAGTTTTGATATATGCGGGTTCAAAATGTTCCATTTTGCAAGACGGAATTCCTATAAAATAAATAGGATAGTCCTAAGTATGTTAAAACATTGTTCACCACAAAGGCACAACGTTCACAAAGGGTCTTTAAAGTCATCCCTGAAAAATCCTTCTTTGTGGCCTTTGTGCCTTTGTGGTCTTTTCCTGCTCAGATCCGGCTCGCTCAGGGCTGGATTTTTTCTTGACGTTTTACCGGTTCAACCAGGATCTTTTGGGCGAGTCCCCGCCCGAGTACATAGCGTTTGTAATCGGCCGCGATAGCCAACTGTCCCTGGCGGTTGTTTGTGATGACCTCAATTTCATCTCCGAGACGTAACCCCATTGACAACAATCGCATGCGGGCGCTGACGCCCCCGCTAAATTCTTTGAGAACAAGACGCTCTCCCGGTTTTGCCAAAATCAACGGCATCAGCTGGATACGCTCTTTAAGACATTGCGCGCAGATACCGTAAATTTCCATTTTATGTTGAAGCATATGAAATCCCTGGACTGCGGCAATTTTATTCTGGAGCTCTTCCAGGTGATCCTCTTCGAATTCAATTATTTTTCTGCATCGGGTGCATATCATGTGGTCATGGTGCTGGCCCAGATGACGATGTTCATAGCGAATGGCACCGTTGTCAAAGCTACTTTTATGGGCAAACCCGAAACGGCACAGCAATTTCATTGTTTCTCGAACAAAATCGGGATCCAGCTGCCAGCCATTCTGGTCAAGATATTTTAACAGTTCGTCGATGGTTACATGCTTTTCTGTCTGCAAAAAGGCTTCCAGAACTTTGAATCGATCTTCGAAGTTGTCGATCTGTTCTTGTTTAAAAAGCTTTTTGAACTGTTTTTTTTCCTGAATATGAGTTTGTTTCATCTGAATTCCTAATTGGAGCGATTCTATCCGGTAATAGACTTTTCAGGTAGAGACGGGCCTTTAAGGCTTTAAATATCCTTATGGTAGATAATGCGAGTTTGCCCGATGAGTTTGGTTTCGTTTTTGGCAGGGACCGATTCAAATTGGCTGTCCAGGCAGGATTAGAAATTAACCATCAGGTCCCGGTATTTCATAGGTGGTGCAACTGCCGCTGGGGCAGTTACGGGTTTGCGCACGAGCGCCTTCACTTTTCTCGGAACCGTTGTTTATGCTGTGACACGAAGCGCTTATAATCCGTTCAAATTCTTCAGATTTGCAATTGGGGCATTTCAGCTCCACTTCATCTTCTTTTTTCATAACAAGTATTTCGAAGCAATCATTACATTTTAAGCATCTAAATTCATAAAGTGGCATTGGTTTTCCTTTTGTCTCACTATTTCTAACGCTATAATATGCTTATCTTGGCAAGATTGTCAAGGCGCTCTATGGCATTTTGTGTTTGGGTTTAGGGAGGTTACGGGGCGGTGGCCTGCACTTATAGGCTTGAAGTGGGTGGTCAACCCAATCGAAATAGAACCGCAGAACACCGAACAAGGAATAATGAATGTCGAAGTATTAAAATTCATAATTCTTAATTCCTTGTTCGACTCGGCTGAGCTCGTCGCAGGCGATATTCGATATTCAAAAAAAACGGCGGTTTTGAGAAAAAGGGTGACATGAATGATCTTTGATCTTAAATTTAGAAGAGTTTAAATCGAGGTTGGTCATGCACCCATCAGGCAATTCATCATATAATGTTGTGTGGTTAAAAAACCTTGCTGAAGTAGACCGGGCGCAATGGGATGCGCTCGCGGGGCCCTTACCCACGCCTTTTCTGGAATGGGCGTGGCTTCGCCAAATGGAGATCTCCGAAAGTATCACCGACCGGACCGGATGGCGGCCCCACCATTTAACGGTTTGGTCTCATAATCAATTGATTGCGGCGGCTCCTTTGTACATCAAGGGACACAGTGGCGGTGAATTCGTGTTTGATCATGCCTGGGCAGACGTGGCAAATCGGTTCAAAATTCCTTACTATCCCAAACTTGTCGGCATGAGTCCGTTTACCCCTATTGCCGGATATCGATTCTTAACTGCACCCGGACACGATGGGGAACGGTTAACCGCACTGATGTTTGATGCAATTGAGCAATTCTGTCGCCGTTACCGGATTTGCAGCTGCAACTTTCTTTTTGTCGATCCGCACTGGAGTAGCCAGTTGATAAACTACGGGTTCATCGGCTGGTTGCATCAAAGTTTTGTTTGGCAAAATTTAGGCTATCAGTCTTTTGATGATTACCTGGCGGCATTTAATTCCAATCAGCGACATAATATTAAACGGGAGCGCAGGTCTCTTGCAAAGCAGGGCGTTACAATGAAGATCTTTCAAGGAGATGAAATTCCAGCGACCTTTTTTTCGGATATTTATCTTTTTTACGAACGCACCAATGATAAGTTCGGTCCCTGGGGTTGCAAATACCTTAAGGATAGTTTCTTCAGAGGTTTGGCAGAGGGTTATCGGCACCGCTTGGTATTTGTGGCCGCCTTTGATAAAGAAAACCCGGACTTGCCCCGGGGCCTGTCTCTTCTGGTCACAAAGGGGGATCAATTGTTCGGACGATATTGGGGATGTTCACAAGAAATAAATAACCTTCATTTTAATGCATGCTATTATAGCCCCATTGAGTGGGCGATTGCCAACGGCATCAAGCGGTTTGACCCGGGTATGGGAGGCTATCATAAAATTCGACGGGGCTTTACAGCTGTCGGCAATTACAGCCTACACCGATTCTTTGATCAGCGGCTTGATCAAATCATGAAGGCCCACATCGAAGAGATCAACCGATTGGAGCAGGAACATATTGATGAGTTAAATCTGGAAGTGCCTTTCGCCCGCAAAGACAGCTCCTCTACTTTTTGATTCTTTCGGCGATAAAATCATGAAACTGCTCGGAGATTTCCTTCTTCCAGACCCCCGAAAATCCTGTCCTTACCGAAACTTCGGTCCAGTTGGGATCGACTATGGCGATTTTTATAATCATGGGCGTCTCATCGGTGCGCTCGGATTTGATCGTTGTTTGGATTCCATCTGTCTTCTCTTCGAGAATGGGCTGTTTTAAATCCTTTAAAATACTTTTGCACACCTGATAGGTCGTTTCGTACTTGGCCTCATAGGTTCGGCTCAGTTGGCCGTCAAAATAGGCAAAGGCGCCTGCACCAACACCGGCTCCAACGACAACGGCGATACATCCGGTTGCCAATAACAAATACAACATGACAATCAGTAAATATAGTCGTTTTAGCATTTTCTCCTTCTCCGAATGCTTTTAAAGTTAATCAATAAGGGGGTTGTATCGAAGATTGTTGCGCAATCGGTCCTCTATCGGACCCTCTGCAAATCGGCTGGGGCTGGCGGAACGACAACAACCCGATTGTTTTGTTCAAGCCTGACAGCAGTATGTCGTTGGGATGCAAACCAGATGCCGATTCGATTCCCGTCGGGATCCAGGATCCAGGCTCCCTGGGGTTTGGTAAGCGGGACGGCGGCCATTCGGAAAACCCAGGTTTTAAGTGTTGAGGCCGTAAAATCGACTCGCTGCCAGTTGCGGGATCGCAGCGAATAGTTGGGATGAATTCCGATGATGGCATCCGGCACGCCCTGTAATCCGCTGTAATAGTATAAATGATCCGAAAGGATCTGGTTATTTTCAAATTTTTTTGTGATTTCAGAACTCGGCTGCAGGTTTCCATAATTTGGGGTGGTACAGGCATACAGGGAAAAATAAAGGCTCAGGCAGATGGCGGCGGCAAGGCATGGCCGCCTTGGGCCGGAAGCGCTTTCTGGTTTCCGACTTCGGACATATGTTTTAGCGTTTGACATGTGGGTGGCTTAGAGGATGGCAAAAATAATCATTCGTTATTCGGATAAAATTATTAATTTTGGTTTTAAAGTAACATGTTAGTAAGCGGTGTCAAGAGACAAATGCGACTGTACACTTTGGTTCGACGCATGAAAATCTGCAAACACGCTTATGCGCTTTTAGAATTTGTTGACAGCCGGCCAGCAAGCACTTAAATTTTAGAAGCTTTTGTAAAAAACTGTCATTTTTCAGATTGCATTACGGCTAAAAAAATGATCTGAAATTTTCGATTTATCAGAAAAGGAACGCTATATGCTAAAATCTTTGATTCCCAAAATGACCACCTTTGGCAAATGGAGTGTAATCGTTTTACTTGCTTTTATTTTAATCTGGCCTTTGACGGTTGGAATTTATTGGGGCGTGTATAAAGGCTTCACCGCAATCGATGCGACGCGGTTTCCCTGGTTCAGATCAAATATCCGTTCTTTACTCAATCAAGCCAATCCGAATTCAGGTGAAGAAAAAAAAGGAATTGTGCTCAGTGCAGCCATCAGCAACCGGCTGGAGGAAGAGATGGGCTCGACTTTTGGCTGGTCGGTCAATGATTTGATCGTTTCTCCGACCCGATGGCTCGATAACAGAGCCAATCGGCAGCGTGGGGTTATTTTTGCCACCCGAATGCTGATCAATTTTTTTTCCACGAATCTGGCCAAATATGGCAAAGTTGATGCCGAAAATGCCTCTTTAAAAGAAGCCCGGGAAAAATGTTTTGCTTTTAGTGAAGCCAACTGGTGGTTTCCATCCACTGAAGGTCAATATCGTCAAGGCATTGCATTGTTGCGCAAATACGAAGACGATTTGGCTGCCGGCAAAGCGATCTACAACATGCGCTCAGATGATATGTACAATATGCTGACCTTTATCATCGGCAATCAGGTTCTTGATCAGCCTTTTGGCCTTTTAGTCCAGCCCAACGATGATGTGCCGTATACCAAGCTGGATGACCGCATTTACTATACCCAGGGGGTCATTCTGGTGCTGCGGGATTTTATTCGATCTTTCGTTGAGCTTTATCCGGCAATAAAAGAAAAAGGTGGTGAAGAAAATGTTCGCATTGCGCTTCGGGATATGGAACAGATTTGCACCTTCGATCCACTGATTGTTCTAAGGGGGGATCATGATTCGGTTACTGCCGATCATCGCGGGAAGATGGCCAGATACCTGATCTCATTTAGAGAACGAATAAACGATTTGGCGCAATCCATTCGAAGATAGCCGGGCGCTATCTCAAAATTAGCAGTTCATCTTGGGAGACAGAGAAAAAAGTTCCAGAGGTGCTCTAAAGTAAGAAGTGCCTAAAATGCCTAAAATGAACTAAAGTGCCTAAAGTTATGGTTTCGCTGCGCTCTATCTTTTATGTAAAAAAGTTAGAATTCCTCAATTTTAGGCATTTTAGATCATTTTTAATTTTAGCTCATTTGTTGTAAGCACTTTGATCGGTTTAAAACTGTACCATCGGGCGTTAGATGCATTTTTGAGACAGCTTTTAGTAATATCTTACGCCAACGCCATAATAAAAGTATGAAGCTTGGTCGGGCAATTTTGCGCACCACATGACCTTTGCCCGACGAACGTCGTGGCC
>JAQYWI010000197.1 GCA_030145015.1 Desulfobacterales bacterium | reverse complement strand
ATGTCTTGCCCGGCGGGGAAGGGTGGATGGTGCCGGACTCCAGAGTGAATCATGCGGCCTCAAACCCGGCATTGATCGAGGTGCAGGTGTACCATTTTTCAGGGACCCAGACTGTGGTATTCGCATCCTTTAGCGGCAACCGGGAAGAGGACAGACGATCAAACAGGAGCGGTGCTGTTGTTGTCACGAGCTGTTTCGTTGATTCGCTGAGTTTCGATTCGGGGTCTGTTTTTTGGTTTTTTGGCTTTGTTGTCGGAATGATAATTTTGATTTGTGGATTGAGATTCATTATTATTAATTTTTTTAGACAGGATTAACAGGATTTTTAGGATTTTTTTTATTCTTTCTCACTTCCCGGATGGAAGTGAGAAAACCCAATCCGCCTTACGGCGGAAGCTCACTTCTGAGCCAATCAAGCTTTAGGTAAACTTTTTCCTCTCTAAAAAGAAAAGGCGGTTCATCTTCAGAACCGCCTTTCTCCATTCATAAAGCAAGATTGGGGTATCCTATGTTATATACAATTTTTTTCCGCCGTCAGGCGGATTGGGTTTTTCCAGTTTCATCTGGAAACTGGAAAAGATAAATAATCCAAACAATCCTGTAAATCCTGTCAAAAAATATGAGATTAGACATTATCCTTTGCTCATTAAATCCCTGGCGGTGAATCTGGTACCTTGTTCTTGATACTTCTCGTACTGGCGTTGTGTTTCCACCCATCTTTGTCTTCCGCGTTTAATGATAATTGCAAAGCCCTTCAGCAGAACTAACAGCATCAATAGCATAGCCAGCTCCCGGCCGCGGATTTGATTCCAGATATAGACATGGGAAGCCTTTTTTCCCTGGGGGGGCGAGGATGCTGTTGAGATAAAACACCCGTTGACGTAGGGAATGCCGTCGGCCAAGCTGAAAGAACTGCCAGCGCCGCCGCTGCTGCCGCCGGAACTCAGGGAGGAAGAAGAAACAGCCAGGCCGGAAGGATCGACGATGATTCCGTTTACCGTGCCGTCGGCATCTCCGTCTCCGCCATCTTCAAGATAAAGGGTTATGGATTGGCGATCTGCGCTAATTTCAGTCTGGCTGGTATAATCCGTCCAGGTCGCCTCGATGGGGTCATATTTAAGCCAGCGGCCGCCCGCCGGTGCAGGCTCTGAAAAATAGACGGTGATTACGGCCTGATCTCCGGGTTGATTCATGCGTAATTTAAAATTGATCAATCCAAACGGGAAATATTCGGGGCTGCCTGCCGCACTGGCAATCATTTGAGCGCCGTCCTCGTTCTCAGCTGATATGAATTCGATTTCATCAACGTTGCCGGAACCGTCAAAACTGAGCCCCAGTGCTTTGCCGTCACCGGTTGTTACACATTTTATCGTATCTTGATCTGAGTCCAGGGTTCCGTCACCATCAAGGTCAGAAGGTGTTGCTACTTCCTGTTCATCGGGTATCCCATTGCTGTCGGTATCGTCGGGATCGGCTGCGGTGGAAAAGGACCCGGTCTCGGACCAGACAGACGGCGCGCCGTGGTTGTCATAATATCTGGCCTGCCAGATATAGTCTGCGTTCGCGTTTAAAATCAGCTTGGGCACCTCCAGATTGGTCAGAGAATATTCACTGGTGATATCGAAAATACAGGCATTGTCGGATTCCCTGTAGATTTTCCATTGCGTAGCCGAATGGAAGTCGCCGGGATCCGGGTCAGAGAATTGATTTGTTTCCAACGCCGGCGTTAATTCCATGACCTGCTGATTAACAGGTGTCGTTAGCGCGGGCGCATCGGGTTCAAAATTGTCCTGGTGAACCACCGGGTCGCTGCCGACATAAAATTCATCCAGATTGCTGCGGCCGTCTCCATCCGAATCGTCGGATGCATCATCGATCAAGGGGTCAAAACCGTACTGATTCTCCCACGCATCCGGCATTTTGTCGTTGTCATCATCTGTGTCGGCGTTGTTGCCGATCCCGTCACCGTCCGTATCAATGGTTTCGGTCGAATCCGATGGGAATGCATCCTGATCATCGGGCACGCCATCATTATCACTGTCCTGAGCCGTAGAAATCGTGACCGTATCGGGTTTGCTGTTGGCTGCGCCGTCGTAAACGGTCAGTTGCACTACGTAACTGCCGGAGGCATCCACTTCAAAAGTGGGTCTGGCGGCGGTTGTGCTGGAAAGCGTTGCGCTGCTGCCGCCGGGCTTTGAGAAAAAAGACCAGCTAAAAGTCAGTGAATCACCATCGGCGTCACTGGAGCCGCTGCCGTCCAAAGTGACAGTGTCACTGACCGACTTTGTTTGATCAGCACCGGCATTCGCATTGGGCACCTGGTTGTTCAAAGCGAAACTTGCCGTGATCGTATGATCCTGAGTCACATTATTGAAATTGTACAGGGTTGTGGCACCGACTGAAGCATTGTCTACCAGAACATTTGAGACATAATAGCCCTGGTCCGGGGTGATGGTAAATGATTGGTTGGCACCATCATTGACTGTCACATTGCCCGAGGGGGAGATAGTGCCGTGGGCACCTGCCGAAGCTGTTATCGAATAAGCGCTAACGGCAATGTTGATGGTATGACATTGTGACCACTCCGATATTGCAGCAGCGGGGTCCTGGGCTTGCGCTTTCACGCAGAAATTACCTGTGGAGGACCAGGAATGGGTCCGGGAAGAAGCACCCCCCCAGGCTGATACGGTGCCATCGCCCCAATCAAATCTATAATCCAGCAGATCGCTATCCGGGTCTGATGCTGAAGTTGTAAAATCGTATCCGGTATTTGGATATCCGCTTGAAGGGCCTGACGGAACAGTCGGCCTGTTCGGCTGGCGGTTTTGAGCAGCTATGGTATGAACAACTTCTTCGGAAAAATCGCTTTCATTGCCGTCGCCATTATAGGCGGTGACGGCAATATAATAGGTATTGCCTTCATCCAATCCCGTAATCGTGGTGGATGTAGTGTTTCCAACATCCTTGCTGGCGGTATAATTACCGCTGGAGGGACCCCAGTAGGTTTTATAACCGGCGATCCCTGATTCCGTATTTGGATCCCACGCAAGCGTGAGATCGGCTGCATACGCAGCAGGTAAAGTTGCAGGTATAAGGTATAGGGTACAAGGTATAAGGAGAAAAAGGATAAGTTTAAAGTATCGAGGACTGGGGCCTGTGCCAAGTCTGGTCGAGGAGACTGAGCACTGAGCCCTTTGTGGCGTTGATTGTCGCTTAAGGGTAGGATTTACCCTGAAGTCTGAACCGCAAACCCTGAACCATTTGGATAGAGGTAATAATTGACGAGAACCATCCCCCAGACACTTACGGATTATTTGAATAACATTTACCAAAAAATACAAAACAGCACCTCCGATGTGTTTCATCCGGCACCGACCGAGATGCACTCAACAAGAAGTGCTGCCCCAGCGCCGCGGCATAGCGTCTCGCGACGACGGGCGTTCTCGCCCGGCAACCCTGCTACCTTTCCCACCCCCGGGATTAAGGCCAGTGGCTTTGCGTCCCGCCTTTTCAGGCGGTTTGCCTTTTCGAGCTTTGTGAAATTTGCTCTCAGGCTAACTTTTCAACCGGATTTGTTTAGAGCAAAAGGGATGCCAAGATTTTATCCAAAGTCGCAACATAGATCTTCACCCGGATAAAGCCTCTGTAAAAGGTTAAAAAACGGATGTGATATTAGTAAGTTGTTTGAAAAAATATTTTAAAATCTTTTTCGGAAATACCATTAAAAATATTCAATAAGTCTCTTTTTCAGAATTCTGATCGCCAATTTATAACTAGAATTTATAATTTTGTATAACTAGTCCGTATGATTTAAAACACGTGAATAAAGCAAACTTTATCGACTGAATCTCCATCAGTAGTAATAGAAGAACTTCAAGAGATATTGTGGATTTATCCTCGATAGTAATTTTAAGCCAACCCCCGCCAATTAAAGGACCACGGCATCCGGATGCGCAACACAATTCCTGACCGGATCAGGACCGGACCACTGCGTGCGGGCAAGATGCGGTTGTAATTCATAATATATGCCCCGGGGACCTTGTATGATTTAATTACAAAAGTCGGATTGGAATTACGCTTTTGATTTTAAGTTTTTTCTTGAACCTCAGCTAATCGCATTTTGCTACTTTTCTAGGAAAGATTTTGCCCAGGCAGAGGGGTGTCAGGTGTCATAAAAATCTCTTTTGTTGTATTGGTTTAATTGGTTTTATTAAGTTCTTTTCAATACCCCATCCGCATGCGGTGGGGTTTCCGCTAGTTCCCACTCCCTGAGGGAGAGGGTTAGGGCGAGGGGGAATATAATAGGATAATTCCTTTTACATACCCCGACCGCTTGCGGCGGGGTGTTTAATTTGTTAGTTCTCATAACGTTTTTCCGCATTAGAAATCCTCAAATTGTTTAATCGCACCCATCTCAGAGATCCAACCAATTGAACTAATAGAACAAATCAAACTAATGAAACCGGCCTTTAAGCCTTTATTTTTGAACCTTTGAACTTTGCCTGCGGGGTCGTCTTGTGGGGTCGAAGCCCGAAGGGCGAAGACCCAAGCGCGGAGTGCGCAGCCCCAAACCTCTGATTCCCTATATTTATAAGCAGAAATTTGATATACTTAAAAGTTACACAAAGTCCGGGATAAAAAACAGGCCGATAAATTTTTTAAACTTGCTTTGAAGGCGGATTTAGAGCATATATCATCGATTCGAATTTCGAATTTAATCAATACAAATACGTACGGGAAAATTTTTTGACAGGGGCAAAGGAGCACTGTAACTCCAATCAAATCTAAGCCCGGTTTTTGGAGGCTCTAGGAATGAATGACACGAGCAGGATTATGCCGCACGGTGGTGAACTGATAGATCTGCGGGTGGATGAGGAGCGCATCCGCCTGTTAAAGGATATTGCCCTCAATCTGTCGGATATTACTTTAAATGAGCGCCAGATGTGTGATCTCGAATTACTGGCAACCGGCGGGTTTTCGCCGCTAAAAGGGTTTATGACCCGTTCCGATTACGAATCCGTGCTTGACCGCATGCGGCTTCAAAATGATGTTCTGTGGCCGATTCCGATTTGCATGGATGTTGACGAGCTTCAAGCCCGCAGCTATGAAGCGGGTCAGTCGGTCGCCCTGCGGGATCCGGAAGGCTATTTGCTGGCGGTTATGCATATTGAAGATATCTGGCCGATTGAGCGTGAGAAGGAAGCTAAACTGGTTTATGGCACACTTGACCGAACCCATCCGGGCACGGATTATTTATATAATGCCGGCGGTGATTATTACATCGGCGGCCAACTGGAAGTTTTAAGTCCGCCGCTTCATTCTGATTTTAAGCAGCTGCGCATGACCCCGGCTGAAATTCGGTCAAATTTTAAAAAATTCGGCTGGAAACGCATGGTGGCATTTCTAACCCACAACCCGATTCACCGTCCTCAGTTTGAAATGACGATTAACTCCATGCGCGACGCCAATGCCAATCTTTTGCTGCTGCCGATTGCCGGTATGACCAAGCCCGGCGATTTCGATCACTACACCCGGGTGCGTTGTTATCGGCGGATTGTGGAGCATTATCCGCCGGATTCGTTTATGCTGAACTTACTGCCCCTGGCGATGCGCATGTCCGGTCCCCGGGAAGCCTTGCTGCACGCCATCGTTTCCAAGAACTATGGCTGCACCCATTTTATCACCGGCCGTGATCATGCGGGTCCCGGCCGGGATTGCAACGGGGAGCAGTATTACAAAAGTGACGAGGCCTGCAAACTGGCCGAGGAACACAGTTCAGAGATCGGTTTAACGGTTGTGCCTTTTAGCGAGATGGTCTATCTGCCGTTTGAAGATGAATTCCGGTGTGCCGATCAGGTACCGGAAGGCACGCAGTTTATTTCGCTTTCAGGCTCAGATATTCGCGAACGTATCCGCAGCGGCCGCAAAATACCGGATTGGGCCACATTTCCCGAAGTGGTGCAAGAACTTCAAAAGGCCTATCCACCGCCGCGCACACAGGGATTTACCGTTTTTCTAACCGGCCTTTCAGGCGCCGGCAAATCCACGATTGCTAAAGTGCTCTATGCCCGGTTTCTCGAAATCGGAGACCGGCCGGTGACCCTGCTGGATGGGGACATCGTACGGCACAATCTTTCCAACGAACTGACGTTTTCAAAAGAGCACCGCGATATCAACGTCCAGCGTATCGGCTTCGTTGCCAGCGAGATTACAAAAAATCGCGGCATCGCCGTCTGTGCCCCGATTGCACCTTATGCATCCACCCGCTCGGAAATACGTAAAACCATCGAAAGCTACGGCGGCTTTATCGAGGTGCATATATCCACTCCCATTGAAGTATGTGAGAAGCGGGACCGTAAAGGGATGTATGCCAAGGCCAGATCCGGGCTGATCAAGGGTTTCACCGGTGTCGATGATCCCTACGAAGTACCTGAAAATTGCGAGGTACGCATCGATACCACCAATATGACACCGGATGAGGCCGTCCACCAGATCGTACTCGTACTGCAGCAAAAAGGCTTTATATAAAAACAGTGACTAAAGTGGGAAGTGACTATGGCGTATTATTCACCACAGAGTTCACAGAGGTCACAGAGAAAATCAAAAGTTAAATTTATCCGCAGATTACGCAGATTACACAGATTAAAAAAATATAAAATAAACATATCTAAAAAATCTGCGTTAATCTGCGTAATCTGCGGATTATTAAATCACAAATTCAATGAAATCTGTGGATCGGCTTTGAGCTTTCAGCTTGTTTAGCTCTGTGTATTCTGTGGGAAAGAATAAATTTCTAAAATGACATCAGAATCGAGACTTCGCTATGAACATTTTGGTTACCGGCGGTGCCGGGTATATCGGTTCCCATTGCTGCAAAGAATTGTCCAAAAAGGGGTTTAACCCGATAACGATCGATAACCTGGTATACGGGCATAAAAACTTTGCCAAGTGGGGAGAATTCTTTCAAGGCGATGTGGGCAATCCGGCGCATTTAAAAGAATGCTTTGGCCGGCATAAAATCGACGGCGTCATGCACTTTGCGGCCTACGCCTATGTAGGAGAATCGGTCGAAGATCCCTTAAAGTACTATGAAAATAACCTCGGCAACACCATCCAGCTGTTGCATGCCGTTCTGGAACATGACATTAAATACTTTGTGTTTTCTTCAACCTGTGCCACCTACGGCAATCCCGAAAAAACGCCCCTTGACGAAGACCACCCCCAAAACCCCATCAATCCCTATGGTAAGACCAAGCGCATGATTGAAGAAATTCTGGGAGACTATCAGGCCGCTTATGGTCTGAATTATATCAGTCTGCGTTATTTTAATGCAGCCGGCGCAGATCCGGATGCTGAGGTCGGCGAAGATCATGACCCCGAGACTCATTTGATTCCGCTGGTGCTCGATGTTGCCGCCGGAAAAAGGAAAACGATTAAGGTATTCGGTACGGATTATGCGACAGCGGACGGCACCTGCATTCGGGATTACATCCACGTTACCGATCTGGCCCAGGCCCACATCCTGGCCCTGCAGCATTTAATGGACGGAGCGGACAGCAGCGCTTATAATCTCGGAAACGGTCAGGGGTTCTCCGTGCTGGAGGTCATCGAGCGCGCCCGCAACATCACCGCAAAAGATATTGCCGTTGAAAATTCTGAGCGCAGACCGGGCGACCCCCCGGTGCTGATTGCCTCCAACGAAAAAGCCGTTAAGGAGCTGGGCTGGAAACCCGAATATGCCGATCTGGATGACATCATCGCCACCGCCTGGCGCTGGCATAAAAAAATCGTCTGATTAGTTGAATCAGAGAATTTTTTTAGACAGGATTAACAGGATTAACTGGATTTCTTTTTTGGTCGCTCTCCGGAAGAGAGCGCCCAAACCCCAATCGCCTACGGCGAATAAAAATGGAATATATAGCATCGTAATTAAATAAATAGATTTGAATCGTGATGAGTCAAGCATTACAAAATTAACAATTTTATAGATCATTTTATTCCGCTGTAAGCGGATTGGCTTTTCTCACTTCCATCCGGGAAGTGAGAAAAAATAAAAAGTTATCCTGAAAATCCTGTAGATCCTGTCAAAAAAGTAAAATAGACCAAAAGCATCAGGAAACGTTGTGAACAAACTCATTACGGATAAAAGCGATCGCATTCTGATCATCGGTGAGGCTGAAGACGAGACGCGCAGACTCGCAAATGCACTGGTGTCCGACTACAGCATCAGTGCGGCTCGAGATGTCCCGGATGCTGCCGGGCGCCTGAAAAAAGAAACCTTTAACGTGATCATATTTGATCTTCCCGACGAGGGATCAGATCCTGAAAATACCATCCAAACCCTTCAGCAGTTCGCCCGCCGGACGCCGATCATTTTCACCGGCCCATCGCAGGATGCGGCGCTGATTGTTAAGGCCATTAAAGCGGGCGCTTCCGATTTTATCACCCGACCGATTGTTGACGAAAAATTACAGCTGGCCGTCAATCAGGCCATTGAAAATCGCAGTATGAAAAATGAAATCGATTATCTAAGGCGCCAGCAGGATGTCGTTTATGATTATGATCGCGTTATTGCCGTCAGCCCGGCCATGCAAGAGGTCATGGACAACATCAAACGGCTGGCCCAAACCGACTCGACCATTTTAATGACCGGGGAAACCGGCACGGGTAAAAGTTTTCTTTCCGGAAACATTCACTACAGCAGTCCCCGGCGTGATAGACCATTTATCAAGGTAAACTGCGCCAACATTCCCGAGACCTTACTGGAAAGCGAACTTTTCGGCCACGAAAAAGGCGCTTTCACCGGTGCCGATAAAACCCGAACCGGGCGGTTTGAATAGGCCGAACGGGGGACCCTGTTTTTAGATGAGTTCTGCGAGCTCAGCTTTGATTTGCAGGCAAAGTTGTTGCGGGTGCTGGAAGAAAAAGCATTTGAACGGCTGGGCGGAAGCAAAACCATCAGCGTCGATACACGCATTATCGCGGCCACCAACCGCGATATCGAAGCCATGGTTCGGGAAGGAAGATTTCGTGAAGACCTGTATTACCGGATCAACGTGTTGCGGATTCACATGCCGCCGCTGCGGGAGCGCACCGAGTGCATCGAACCGCTGGCATACCTCATGTTGGACCGCCTGTCGCGAGCCGTAAAAAAGAGAGTCGATACCCTGTCACCCGAAGTACTGGTTATGCTTAAAACCTATCCCTGGCGCGGAAACATTCGCGAGCTGTCCAACGCTATCGAGCGGGCTATTTTTCTGGCGGATGGCCCGGAGATCGGAGCGGTGCATATTTCGATTCCTCAGATTAGCGAATGGCCGGCTTCAGCAGACCCCTCCAAACACCTGCGGCTTTCGGATGAAGAAGAAAGGCAGATGATCTTTCGGGCCCTGGAGAAAAACCTGTGGATTCAGAAGGACGCTGCCAGAGAACTCGGCCTGAGCCCCCGCGCGTTAAACTACCGCATCCAAAAACACGGCATCACCCACGAACGCTGGCGCAAAAATAAATAAGAACGCGACGCACGCGTCCTCGTATTCTTAGGTGTTCTTAACCTGATTTGAATCTGCGCTAATCTGCGAAATCTGTGGATTGAATTTCAGCTTTCAGTTCTAATTCATCTGGTAATCTGTGGACCGGTTTTCAGCTTTGCTTGATATTCAACTGGGTAACGATTCGCATAAAATCATAGACGTTATATAGTAAAGAAGTAAAAGGATATACTCCCCCGTATAACATAATAAAAATTTATTATCGTGTAGATAAAAAAATAACC
>JAQYWI010000400.1 GCA_030145015.1 Desulfobacterales bacterium | reverse complement strand
TCGGCCTTGATTCCCACACTACCATGATTAACGGAATCGGTGTTCTTGGCTGGGGTGTCGGCGGAATTGAAGCCGAGGCCGTGATGTTAGGCAGCCCGTATTTTATGCTTACTCCACGGGTAGTTGGATGTTGTCTGACCAACAGGCTTCCTGGCGGAGCCACGGCCACAGATCTTGTGCTTACCATAACCGAGCTGCTTCGAAAAAAAGGGGTGGTCGGCAAATTTGTTGAATTCTATGGGCCCGGCGTAAAGTACCTGAGCTGTGAAGATCGGGCGACAATATCCAACATGGCCCCCGAGTACGGAGCAACGATGGGTTTTTTCCCTGTGGATGATGAAACAATCAATTACCTTCGTTTATCAGGTCGGTCTCAAAAAAGTGTCAGCCTTATTGAAAACTATTGCAAAGCACAAGACCTTTTCAGAATCGAGACAATGCCGGACCCGATTTACACCGATAGCGTTTGTTTGGATATGAGCGCTATAGAGCCGAGTCTGGCAGGTCCAAGCCGTCCCCAGCAGCGGATTTCTCTTTCAAATATGAAAAAGAGCTTTAAAGAATCATTTGCAACCGGTAGTTTCAAAAATCTGCAAAGAACAAAATCGATTAAGGTTAGTATTAGTGGAGATACATTTAGCCTTGGCCACGGTTGTGTGGTTATAGCGGCAATAACAAGCTGCACTAACACCTCAAATCCGTCGGTTATGGTTGGGGCAGGTCTGCTGGCAAAAAAGGCTGTTGAGCGCGGGCTTTGTACCAAGCCGTGGGTTAAAACCAGCCTGTCGCCTGGTTCCAGGGTTGTTACAGAATATCTTAAGATTGCGGGGCTGATGCGATATCTTGATGCTTTGCGCTTCAACCTTGTTGCCTATGGATGCGCATCCTGTATCGGCAACAGCGGGCCTCTTTTGGAATCTGTTGCAAGCGCTATAAAGGAGCACAACCTTGTGGCTGTGTCTGTGATAAGCGGAAACCGTAACTTTGAAGGGAGAGTTTCCCCCTTAACCAGCGCAAACTTTCTTGCATCGCCGCTACTTGTTGTTGCTTACGCCATTGCAGGGAGGGTGGATATTGATTTTGAAAAAGAACCAATATCGACAGATTCCAGCGGCAAGCCTGTATATTTGCGTGAAATATGGCCCGGCGCAGAGGAAATTGGAAAAGTTGTTAAAAAAACTATAAAACCGGAAATATACAAAAAAGCGTATAAAGCGGTGTTTGAAGGATCAAACATGTGGAAATCGATTTCGAGTCCTGAAGGAGCGATTTACAAATGGGATTCAAAATCAACTTATATCAAGGAGCCGCCTTTTTTTAAAAAAATAACACATAAAACTCCTGAGTTTAGAGATATCAAGGGAGCCAGAATTTTAGCCCTTCTCGGAGACAGCGTTACAACCGACCATATTTCACCTGCGGGCGCGATCCCTGTTGACGGTCCTGCCGGCGCATATCTTATTAATCAGGGAGTAATCCCTTTGGATTTCAATTCGTTTGGATCCCGGCGCGGGAATCATGAAGTTATGCTTCGGGGTACGTTCGGCAATCTCCGTCTTCAAAATAGTCTTGTGCCCGGCATCGAGGGTGGATGGACAATCTTTTTGCCTGAAGAAAAAAGATTGTCTATCTATGAAGCTGCCATGCGGTATCAAAAGGAAGGAACACCGCTGCTGATTATGGCAGGTAGCGACTACGGCGCCGGCAGTTCCAGAGACTGGGCAGCCAAGGGAACAGCTTTGCTTGGAGTTAAGGCGGTAATTGCTGAAAGTTTCGAGCGGATACACAGGAGCAACCTTATATGCATGGGGGTTTTGCCTCTTCAGTTTGCGCCAGGTGAAAACCATAAATCGCTTCAACTGGATGGAACCGAACTTTATAATATAACAGGTATTGAAGATGAACTAAGACCAGGAAAAAAACTTTTGGTTTGCGCTAACCGAAAACACGGTGAAAAGATCGAATTTATGGTTACCGCCAGGATTGATTCCCCAATAGAACTAAGTTACTACAGACATGGAGGGATACTGGCTTACGTTCTGCGACACATTAAAAAGGGTAAGGATTAATACTCTAACCCTAATTTGATGAATTCATAAAAAGTCACAAATACCAACTTTTGTTATTCCGGCGAAAGCCGGAATCCAGCGATTACGCCTAATTAGTGCCTGAACGAAAACCCCTCTTTTTGTCATTTCGACCAACGTGCAGCGCAGGCGCTTGCGCCGCGTGAGGGAGAAATCTTTTAATGCACGTATTTTCAATAAGATAAGATTTCTCGCTCCGCTCGAAATGACAATTTTGAATAGTTTTCGTTTAGACACTAATTAGTGCTTGGTAGTTATGTCAGATTTTACATCAGATGAGCATGTCCATGGCATTATCGAATTGATCTATTGTGTCATTCAGATAATCGGCAATACTTTGGATGCTTAAAGCCATATTTATTTTTTTCTTGCTGGTTTGCAAAGGAAAAAGCGCTTTATTCCTGATATCATTATTTGTTTTTTTCCCATCCAAAACTTTAACGACTTTATCAATCTTTTTTTCTATCTTTTCAATGGCCAGAGCTTTTGCAGAAGCTATTTGCTCCTCAACTATAGGATCATTAGCAGATTTTACAATAGATATGAGGCTTATTATTCCCTCGATCATATCGTAAGGTTTCGGCTCTTTCAATATTTTGCAGAGTGTTTCAAGCGCTTTTTTCACATCAGGTTCTTTTTCAAGAAGCATCCGGTTAGGCTCA
>JAQYWI010000196.1 GCA_030145015.1 Desulfobacterales bacterium | reverse complement strand
AACCACCTTGCAGGAGGCTTTCCTGGAGGCCGGGGGCCTGGCGCCTTATGCCAACAGAGAACGGGCAACCCTGATACGCATTTCGGAAGCCGGCAATCGGGAGATGATTGAGCTCGATCTCACCCAGTCAGAAACCATGGAACTGGAGGTTAAAGACCGCGATGTCCTGATTACCGAGGCCAGCGCCTACGGGAAATTGGTTCATGGCGTGGGTATTAATATAGGTTTACCGGGTTTCGGCAGTGTTGGCTATAAAAATCCTGAAAACTAGTTCAACATATCGAAATTTCTATAACCACTTGGGAGCTTGGTTTTTAACAACACTGGTTCTATGCCGCCTGCATGGCTACTTGGAAAAATGGGCACGAAGTGAAGCTTTAGCGCTACAGTGGAATGCTGGGTCAGAAGGCGGATGAGCGAAGCGAACAATTAGGATATTGGCCGGTTTTTAAATAACCCTTATTTAGAGTCTAAAAGAAGGGGGTAGCGGGATATATTTCCGCTGCCCCTTTTTTTTTGGTCAACTCTTAGAATTCGTAAATCTTTAGTTTGAAGTGTCTAAAGTTAAAGTGTCGTTCGCGCAGCGCCTGCTCAAGGGTCAAGGCAATTAAAACCATTTGTTGTAAAGGAAATAAAAAAATGGTGATGATCAAACATTGACTTTTATTTATAAGACTTCTATCAGCTTTGAACTTTGAGCTGGATAAAGATCTAATCTGCAAACTTATATGATTTTGGTTTTTAATAATCTGCGGAAATCTGCGTAATCTGCGGATATTATTGGATCTGCGGATCGACTTGAACCTATATGCTAAAATAAAGAGAAAATTCCGGTACGTTTTTACCGTTTTAGCGGTAAAAATAGCCCTTATTTTAATATTTTTCTTTTTTAGAATTAAAAAACTTGATTTTTTACCGGTTTTGCGGTAAAAATAGGCAATCTTTTTCAATCGGATAGCTTGCAGGCTACTTTTTAATTATTTTTACCGTTTTAGCGGCAATATTGAGGTATATTATGGATCATAAATTGGGCGAAATAGTTTTATTTCATCGCAAAAGGAGTGGGCTTTCAAGAAATCAATTAGCCGATTTAGCAGGGGTTGGGAAAACAGTTATCTTTGATATTGAAAAAGGCAAGGAAACTATTCGGTATTCCACTCTGGCAAGAATTCTTAAAGTTTTGAATATAAAAATTATTTTCGACAGCCCTCTTATGGAGGTTTTTTATGAGAAAAGCTGAAGTTTTCATGCATGGGGTGCAAGCGGGTGTTTTGGAAGAACTAGTGCCCGGCAAGTCTTATCGTTTTAATTATACAGAAGATTATAATGGACCTCCCATTTCGCTCACAATGCCCGTTGAAGGTAGGGAATTTTTCTTCCAAAATTTTCCTCCTTTTTTTGACGGATTACTACCGGAGGGAATTCTTCTTGAAGGGCTTCTCAAGCAGAAGAAAATTGATAAATATGATTATTTTAGCCAATTGGTTGCTGTGGGCAATGATTTAGTTGGTGCAGTTACTGTTCAGGAGAAAAAAAGATGAATCGGTGTCCAATTACCTATGCAGATAGCGGTGATAAGAAATACTCCGATGCGGGTTTGAGAAAACTATCGCCTAAGTTGAAAACTTTAAATGATTTTCCCTATTCAGCTGAGAGGCAAGTAAAAGAATCTGTGGCAAGAGCTTCTAAAATGTCAATCCAGGGAGTTCAGCCAAAGCTAAGCGTCAGGCTAAATATAAAAAATTGTATTTTTGAAATTGTGGATGCAGGTGGTAATTATATTATTAAGCCTCAAACCCCTAATTATTCAGAAGTACCTGAAAATGAAGATTTAACCATGCGTTTAGCAGGATTGATCGGAATTGAGATTCCGTTGCATGGCTTGTTTTATTCAATTGACGGATCTATGACCTACTTTATTAAGCGATTTGATCGTGTCGGAAGGAATAAAAAGGTGCCGGTAGAAGATTTTGCCCAGCTTTCCGGGATGGATAGAGAAACCAAGTACAATTCATCGATGGAAAAGCTAATAACAATAATCGATAAGTTCTGTACGTTTCCGGCAATTGAAAAATTAAAGTTTTTTAATTTAACATTGTTCAACTTTCTGGTTGGTAATGAGGATATGCATTTAAAAAATTTTTCCCTAATCAGACGTGATTTAAAAGTTGAGCTATCTCCAGCCTATGATCTACTAAATTCAACAATCGTCTTAAATTCCGAAGCAGAACTTGCGCTTCCATTGAACGGGAAAAAAAATAGGCTAAAAAAAGATGATTTTCTCTATTATTTTGCTGAAGAGAGGCTTGAACTATTACAAAAATCAATAGCTCAGACTACATTGCGAATTTCAAAGGCATATCCAAGGTGGATCGAACTAATTCAAAAAAGTTTTTTATCAGACAATATGAAAGATAAATATAAAGAACTTCTCAATGAGCGCTGCAATCTTTTGGGGCTAACCTAGAACCCATCTCAAAGAGGTGGATTAGGGTTCAGGGCCCCCGCAAGAGGCGGGATTTCGCATCAGATCTTAATATATTAAGGGGCTCAAGGCCAATAGAACTGAAAGCTCAAAGCTGATAGAAGGCCGATAAATAAAAGACAGTGTTTGATCATCCCCATTTTTTATTTCTTTTATAACAAATGGTTTTAATTGCCTTGGGCATTGAGCCTTCAGCCTTGAGCAGGCGCTTCCCGCCTAACAGCTTAACAGCTCACCAGCTTAATCCCTTTTTTATGTTGAATTAAGGATTGACGTTTAATCGATTTTGCCTTACTATGAAGTAAGAAATAAAAAAAAAGTAAGGAGAAATTTCCCCCATGGCTTTAGCAACTCTGACAAACAAAGGGCAGGTAACAGTCCCGAAAGCAATTCGGACATCTTTGGGTATACACTCGGGAGATAAGCTCGAATTCGTCATTACCGATACCGGAGAGGCTCTTCTTATACCGGTGACCAAGAGGGTCGATGAGGTTTTTGGAATTTTACACAAACCCGGAAGAAAGCCCGTTTCCATTGAGGAGATGGATGCCGCAATCAAGCAAAAAATGCGGGAGGCCTTCAAATGAAGGCTTTGGATTCCAATGTATTGGTTCGATTCCTTGTGAGGGATGACGAACAACAATCCAAGGCTGTTTATCGGAAATTCAAACAAACCGAGGCCGACAAGGAAGTTTTATTTTTACCGGCGCTGGTTGTGCTTGAGACTGTCTGGGCGCTCGAATCCGTTTACAAAGTAACAAGGCAGGATATCGTGAACTCCCTCGATCAGTTAATGCTGATGCCCATTCTGGAATTTGAGGCACAATCAGCGATTCGGAGCTTTGTCGCTTCGGCACGAGAAAACAAAACAGACTTATCGGATCTTTTAATCGGGCATTATGCGAGAGTTGTCGGGTGTGAATGCGTGATCACATTTGACAAAGCAGCTTCAAATCTTGAGTTATTCGAACTACTCACCTAGCTCAGCCCCAGCCGTTTGCAATAACTCTGTCAACGCATCAATTTGATGTCATTGCGTTCAAGCAAACGATGCATTTTGCCTGCAAAGCGTTTGTTAAAAAAAACTTCCAACGACCGGCTGACGGCAGCGATTTTATCGATGTTAAGTCCGGTCTCAATTCCCATCTGTCCCAGCATAAAGGCCAGATCTTCCGTTGAAATGTTGCCGGTCGCGCCTTTAATGAACGGACAGCCTCCCATGCCGCCAAGGGCGGTGTCAAAATGAGTGATGCCGACCTGCAGGGCGGCCAGCGCATTGGCCAGCCCCTTGCCTTCCGTGTCGTGTAAATGCAGATAGAGCGGCTTATCAGCGGCTGCGCTGATGATGGGGCTGCATATTTCCCGAATCGAAAGCGGATCGGCCATGCCGGTGGAGTCCGCCAGCTCGATTTCATCAATGCCCAGATCGAGCTGCTCTTTGACCATGTGCATGACATCGGTCGGGTCGATGCGGCCTTCAAACCGGCAGCCAAAGACGCATTGAAGACCCCCGCGGATGGTTAAACCGTGTTTCTTTCCAATGGCCACCATTTCAGAAAACTGTTTGCGGGCCGCATCCAACGACATGCCGGCATTGCGCTGACTGTGGGTGTTACTGGCGGATATGGAAGCGGTGACGTGGGACACACCTGCCCTGGCAGCTCTTGCCATTCCTTCCGGATTTAACACCAGGGCGCTGTAGACCACGTCATTTTGTCGGGTTAATCCCGCGCACAGGTTTTCAGCATCTGCCGTCTGGGGAACCATTTTTGGATTTACAAAGGAAGTGACCTGGATCCGTTTAATACCGGCCCGAATCATCGCGTTGATGATTTCAAGCTTTTTTGCAGTTGGAACGACCTTGCCTTGACTCTGCAAACCATCGCGCAGGCCCTGTTCCTCGATGACCACGAATTTTGGATAGTCAGGCATCATTTCATAGTTCACAGCTCATAGGTGAAAGCTCAGAGCGATCCTCAGATTGAATAATATCCGCAGATTATTAAAAACAAACAAGCCTTATAAGTCCACAGATTAAGCCTCTGGCTCATAGAAGCCTACCGCTCGGAGAGCAGATTAGCGCAGATTAAAGAGTTAGGCAAAGAGATTCGTCTATAATTTTTAACCAAAAGAAAAAATCTGCATATAGAAGGGGACGTTGGTGAAATATTGACATTTGAATTAAAGGGCCTCTGCCGGATTAAGCCGGAAAACGACAATTCATGACTCCAGGAGGACGATTCAGGCCGGAAAACGACAAATCCTGCAGGAGGGCGAACAAATGGGAAAAGGGGCACGGGGTTGATTAATTTTTAACCTAAAAAAAAATCTGCGAAAATCTGCGAAACCCGCCCGCCTCGCCTTGCTCGCATGGCGGGCGCGGTCTGCGGATATTGATAAACTTTATAATTCAAAAGCTTAAGAGCTTAATAGCTCATCAGCTTAACAGCTTATTTTACATTGACCGGATTTCCTGCCGCATAAACACGATGTAAGAAATGGCAAAACAGATGACAGTTATGGCGAGCAGCGTAATGATATAGGGTGCCACGATAAGAAAGCTCTGGGCTAAAGGCAGCGGTCCCGCAAAGCGCGACATGGACAAGTTTTCTAAAGGCCCCACGGTCACCATCGAGCGGGGCGTTGATTTGCGGGTGGGATCGATGATCGTGGCGGTGGCTTCGCGGTAGAGTTCCATCGGAGAGGTGAGGACAAAGGCCTTTACGATGTTGGCCCGTCGCATGACCACCTGCGTGTCATCTCCGGCCGGTTCAGCGTCAAGGGCGTTGGCTAAAACGCTGGCTCCCAGTGAAATAAAAAATGAGAAAAATATCCAGACGGCCAATGCCGCCAGGGCCGAAGTGGCGGTGCTGCGAAAGACAATCGAAAATAAAATAGAGACCCCCAGCCAGAAAGAAATATAAATAATGCTGATGACCAGATAAATAATTATCCGCCAGATTTCTTCCAAACCCGGAATGATCCCCAAAACAATCAGCCCCAGGCCGGTGATCACCATCACAATCGAGACCATCATAACGCTGATCATCACAACGCCGGCCAGAAACTTTCCGTTGATCACCACATCTCGATATATCGGCTGAGACAGCAGCTTGCTAAGGGTGCCCTGGCTGCGTTCGCGATTGATCGTATCGAAGCCCAAAACAAGGCCCACCAGCGGTCCAAAAAAGGCCACAAACTGTACCAATGAAAACAGGGCGCCTGAGGATGTAAAAAGCATCAGAAAAATAAACTGCGGTTTAGCGATGCCGGCGAGCTCGTCTCTGATATTGATCCCCACCATGTACGCGGTAATCAGGCTGAGCATGGCAACCAGAGCAAAAATGATGGTAAAGCGGTAACTGCTGAAATGATCGGCCAACTCTTTTTTGATAATGGTTTTGATACCCCGCACGGCTATGCCTCCTGAAAATATTTCATATAAATTTCTTCCAAGGTGTACTTCTCTTTGCCCACACCGAATTTTTCCTGCGCCAGATGCTTCATGTCACCCTCAGCGACCATACGGCCTTTGATCATAATGCCGATGCGATGACAGATCTTCTGGACCTGATGCAGCATGTGGCTGGAGAGCAGAATGGTCATGTTTTTATCCCGGCACAGGCTCTGGATGAGTTCGATCATGCGGTTGGTGGCGTCGGGGTCCAGACCCAGGGTCGGCTCGTCCAAAAAGGCCACCTTTGAATCCTTGATGAGGAGCTCGGCAATGCCCAGGCGCTGGCGCATACCGCGTGAGTAAGCGCCGATTTTCTTTTGCATCTCTTCATCGAGCCCCACCAATTGAAGCGCCGTTGTGATGCGCTCTTCGATGATGTCTGCCGGCACAGCATTTAACTCCCCAACAAATTGGAGCATCTGTCGGGCATTTAAATCACTGTAAAACCCCATGTTTTCCTGGAGATAGCCGATCACCGATTTGACCTTGATCGGCTCCCGGGCAGGGTCCATACCCAGTACCCGGGCCGTGCCGCTGGAGGGTTCCGTCAGGCCCAGCAACATGAGAAGGGTGGTGGTCTTGCCGGCGCCGTTGGGTCCCAAAAAGCCGAAAATCTCGCCTTCATTAACGCTGAACGTAAGATTTTCAACCGCCGCCTGGCCGTTGTAGAGCTTGGTCAGCTCACTGGTTTCAATGATTGCTTCTGTACTCATTTTAGCGCCTTCCCAACCAGCGAAATAACCCGAACAGGCCGCCGATGACCACGACGATAATGCCGATGCCGATCCAGCCCCACACCGCTGAGGCTTTTACCGTGGTCCGAAACTCGATATTTTTAGATGCCTTTTCGCCTTCCACATTCACCGCTACCGAGTAGTCACCCACCAGGGCATCTTCATAGGGTGTAATAATAACCTCAATCTGTTTGAGATCACCGGGCTCGATCGCGTCGATTTTCTCCGGTTTAAACTCGACCTTCCAGTTTTCCGGCTTAAAGGTCATAAACTTGATGTCGCTGTTTTTGGCCGAGCCGGTGTTTCTGACATAAAAGGACATATTGGCAGGTCTTCCCTGCCTGGCCTCCAGGGACAGCAGACCCGAGGGTGTTCCCACCTCAAGTCCGTAAGTACCCGTCAGTACAACCATCAATTTGGCTTCGGCATTGGCATCGCCGGAGCTGACGCGCACATTGATGGGAAACTCGCCGGCCTGTGTTCCCATGGATGGCTTAACTTCTACCGCCACGGTGGTGCTTTGTTTGGATTTAATTCGCAGGCTGGTTATGTATTTGGTCTCATAGGCCGGTTTAAAATTGATATCCCATCCCTGGGGACCCTGGGCCAAAAGATCAAATACCGCATCTTGATCCAGTTTGCTGTCGACTTCCAGGGAAAATTCAAAAGTCGCATCCGATGGCCCCCGGATCACCGGATAGGAGGTCGTCAGCTTTACACCTTTGGGCTCTTTTGCTTTGCCATCGTCGGCCGTGACCTTTACCGTTATGGCCTGGGACATTCTGAATTTACCATCCAGTGTTCGGGCATTTATGCGAAATTGATATTCGCCGGGCTGAACACCTTCGTCCGGGTCGGCTTCAAACGTGAGGCTTTTATCAGCACCGGAAGGAACGTGAATCCCGGTTACCGTGTATCGATAGGTCTTTATTTTAGCCTGCCAGTCCTTGGGCTTTTCGACAATCCAGACCTCAACGTCTTCATCTTTGCGCCCTTTGTTATGGAAAATAATATCCATGCTGACGTCTTCATCTTTGGCGATTTCCACTCCCGGGTATTCGGCCGCCATAACGATGGCGCGATCGGGCTTATTTTCATCTTCGGCGTTTGCAAAATTTGAAGTCGAAATGATCATCAATCCCGAAACTACCAGACAAATGATCCATAAATTTTGATTCCATTTTCCGCTTTTCATATATATTCCTCCTGCATATTTTAATCCGCAACGAACTGACCTATTCTCAACGGTCACAGCCACAATTGTGACACCTTCTAACCTGCGCGTAAGGAAATGTCAACGCTCCTTGTCGATAATTTAATCCATTCAATTGTGTTTGGGGGAATTAGTCGGTATTTTATATGGTTTCAAATGATTATAAAAAGATCGGGTTATTAAGTTCTTTTCAATACCCCATCCGCTTGCGGCGGGGTGGTTAATTTTTTTTAAAAAATTTAAATCATAATTTGCGCATGTCAAGAGGTTCGATTTTGATCTTTTTATAAAAAATGGATCAAAATTTTATTCATCCCGTTCTGATATCTTCTGTCCATTTGAATGATCGCCGCCAACGTGATAATGAATTTTTTTATACGCAATTATCGGATAATTGTTTTTAGGGATTTTAGATGAACTCTTTGGAATTTGATACCATTGATGCCCTCCTGCAGCGGCCTTCGGAGTTAACGCAGCAGATTGGTGATCGACTCCACACGCATAACAGCCGCGAATCTATTTTTGCGATGGATGGCGTAGATTTGGCAGTCGCTTCGGCGGTACTGTTTTTACTGGGCCGGCAGCCGGGAAAAACGAATCATTCAGAGGAGGTCTGTTTAATTTTAAACAAGCGATCAGTAGACGTTCGACAGGCGGGAGATCTCTGCTGCCCCGGGGGCAGGGTGAGCCCGCGCCTGGATGCCGGTTTGGCAAAACTATTAAGATTGCCGATGTTGCCTTTAGCCCGTTGGGCGTTTTGGCCTGACTGGCGCAAGCGACGGCCGTACAATGTGAAGTGGTTGCGGCTTCTGCTTGCAACCGGTTTGCGTGAAAGCGTGGAGGAAATGCGCTTAAATCCCTTTGGCCTAAAATTTTTAGGCCCTTTACCGCCCCAGACTCTGGTCATGTTTCAACGGGTTATCTATCCGATGGTGATCTGGGTCACCCGGCAAAAACGGTTTTATCCGAACTGGGAAGTTGAAAAAATCGTTTCTATTCCTTTGCGGGATTTATTTAATCCGGTACAATACGCCCGCTATCGCCTGCGAATTGAGACCGCTTCAGCAACTGAAAATGTGAATACGTTTCCTTGCTTTAGATATGAAAAAGACGGTGAGAACGAGATCTTATGGGGCGCTACCTTTCGCATCACGATGGTTTTTTTAAACTATGTCTTTGGCTTTTTGCCGCCTGATTTTGATTCCCTTCCCGAGATCAGGGGTCATTTGAGCCGGGCGTATCACTCACCAACACCCTAACTGAGTATTAACTCAATTAGGGTGTTGCTGGCTACTGGTTATTAGTTATCGGTTTTTGGTTTTGACAGATTGATCTTTCCAATTGCATCCCGCCTTTTTCATGACGTTCCAATAAGGCATTCATCCAAATTAATACCTGAATCTTGCATGAAAATTAATGAGAAGTTGGGATTATGTTTAATGGATGAAAATCATTTTATCTCATTACTTTTCACCCTTGAGACAACGCGGCGAGCCGGAGGCTTCCATCTGCTGCGTTATTAAGGCCGAGGCATAGTTCACTATAGCCTCAGCCTTAAGTGCCTTGCATATGAAAGCCTCCGACTCGTGCAAAATTTAGGTAATAAATAAGGAATAACGATTAACATCTTTTACTTGACATATATAGAAGAATTCTATAATATACGAATAGAAGAAATTAAGAATAGAAGAACAGGAGAATAATTTATGCGCAAACTGGCGATCGCCATGGCCAAGGGAGGTGTGGGAAAAACCACCACGGCCGTGAATTTGGCGCATGGCTTGGCCCTATCGGGCAAGCGGGTGTTGTTGGTCGATTGTGATACCCAGGGACAGGTTGCGAAATTTTTAGGGGTGAATCCGGAATTCGGACTGTATGAATTTATCACCCGGAAAGATAAAGACGGCCAGGCCGTTTCCCCAAACAGCACC
>JAQYWI010000195.1 GCA_030145015.1 Desulfobacterales bacterium | reverse complement strand
CTTTGACGCCGCCGTTGACCCTCATTTTTTTGGTGCTCGGCTCCATCATACTGGGAGTGGCAACGGTCAATCAAGCAGGTGCGGTGGGTGCCGTTGGCGCCATGATCATGGGGGGCTATCGCCTTGCCGAAGGTCAACGCAACACCTATTACCCTGCAATTCTGGCAGTCGTCTCAACCGTTGCCATTGGGATTATACTCGCCTTTTTTGACCTAAACGTCAAAAGCATTAAGGCGGGGGATGCCGTCGGTATCTTCCTGGCGGCGGTTGCTGCCACCGGGCTGTTGATTGCCGTGGCCTGGAGTACCTGGCGAATTTATAAAACTGACGATACCCTCAACGGGGTCATGATTGAAACGGCCAAAACGACCTGCATGGTTTTTATTATTCTTATTGGTGCGGCGATGTTGACCGCTGCCTTTCGTGGTTTTGGAGGGGAAGAATTGGTCAAGCATTTTTTAACCAATCTGGAAGGCGGATTTTGGGTCCAATTTATCGTCGTCATGGCGGTGATGTTTGTTCTCGGTTTTTTTATTGATTTTCTCGAAATAGCGGTCGTCGTCGTTCCAATTGTCGCACCCATTCTGCTTTCCGACCCCGGTGCTAATGTGACCGCCGTGTGGTTTGGGGTGATGGTGGGTCTTAATCTTCAAACTTCATTTCTGACGCCGCCCTTTGGTTTTTCTTTATTTTACCTGCGTGGCGTCGCACCCGCCATCGTTAAAACACTGCAAATTTATCGTGGCGCTGTTCCCTATATTGGACTGCAGCTGGTTGCATTAGTGATTGTTGCGCTTGTTCCCCCGATGGTGAACTACCTGCCCAATCGTATTTCTCTAACTGCTGAAACAGCGCCACCGCCGATAAATCCGCGAATGCAGCTTTGTATTGAAGAAATGCTCTTTGATCACTATGATAGCAACGCTGCGCAGCTGCGCAGCAATGTCAACACGTTAGGTGCCATTGATATCCGTTTTTTACCGGAAAAACGCCAGAAAGCGTTGAACGAAAGCCTGGATCGGACCTTGAATACGTTCGATTTGGTGGCAGAGGTTCGCATGGCTGAAGAAAATCTTGTCGGCTATTCATCTGAATACCGTCCTCAGCTTCGGCAGGTTCGCAGTTTGCAGTCAAAAATGCGTATTATCAGATTGAAAATCGTTAATTTGAAACAGAATTTGACGAGAGCTTCTCAGAGCGATTCCCCGGACAAGGATAATCTAATCCGACTTGAAGCGGAAATCGAGAAAGCAGAGGCTTCTATAACAAACCTTCAAAACCAGATTCCGGGGAGCTGGGCTGAAGCACGCAAACGTTTTGTGGCATTGGATAAGGCCGAAAAGAAAGCGCGTCGAAATTACCGAAGCAACGTCGACCAGGCTTATGAAACGATTGCGGAATTACGAAAGGTCATTGATGGAGCAGATGAACTGGCGGGTCTTGAACAACAATTGACAGCTCTCGAAACCGTAATTGTCAATGAGCCGGCTGATGTTGCTATGGATCGGATCAAACAATCAGAAAATGCACTTGGTAAGGCGGCAGGCACAAGCTCAATCAAGTCAAAGCTTTCCAAAGCACGCAGGGCTATCAAAGGAAAAAAACCAGAGCCGGAAAAGGCGATTCAGTTTCTGAAAGAAGGCTTAGAGTTATATGCGGCTGAAGTCGATTGGCGTCGTCGAGCAGCCGTTGAAATTGCCCCTGCTCTTGCTGCCTATGACACTGCCATCAAGGATTCCATCGGTCTTCGATTGCAGCGACGGTTGACGGCTGATCAGGTCAAAGAGGTTGCCAGTTGCCGGTCGATACACCGCGATTATTCATTGCAATTCTAATCACCATCTGCTTTGTCGCACCATAATTGCCTCTGAAAGTCTCGAAATAAGCGACCCCGTTAGCCTGCTATCCCGCTATCGCCTCACCAACGGAATCGCCGTCATCCATCTGGCTGTCAAATAAAACTCGATAAACCCGAGTTTCGGTTGAGCGCGTTGTTCCGTTTAGCCCGTTGTGCCAGTTGAACCCGTTAAATAAGATGCCTGCCACGTGGTCTTAGACAGAGTAAATGCCAGACTCCTGCTCAAAGCACAAAACCTTGTGATACTCATTTTATATCACAGGCTTTACTCACGTCCTGTTAGTCCGCTGCATGAGGATTTAGCCCGCCTAAAATTGAAAATACGAAACCGGCTTTTAGGGTATTCGCTCTTGTTCGAGAGCTCCTGCAAAATCCGGGTTTTCACATCTATATCTTATATACAAAAGGAGTTCAAAAGGCGTAAGAATAATTCGAAAATACTAAAATCGTTTCTGAACGCTTAGGTTTTGGTTCAGGGTAAGGCGCGGGTTGGCTCAAAAGCGGAGCGTACACGTAAGTACGTGAGCATTTTGAGCCGACCCGCAACGCAGCCCTGGGCCAAAAGATAAGTGTTCAGAAACGATTTTCAGTTTTCGACCGGGAAGGTTAGGAAGGCCCCAAACCATCCGATAACGATCACCATCGGCAATAACGAAAGCACGAGCAGAAGGTAAATGATATTGACCCCCTGGATCGAATCGATCACATCCGGTACCTTAAGCCGCCATACAAAGGCAATAATCTGGGTCACCAACAGGGTTATTGAAAGCGGCATTTTGACTTTTACCGCTTTAAGCGGTTTCGACATGTAGTTGATCCACCAGGTGTATAATCCGGTGGCAATGGCAACGGCCGTGAATAAAATCCCGGCTCCCAAACAGTGCAGGGCGGTTATCTCCAAAGATTTGATACCGGTAACCAGGTACAAAATGTTGAAAATCGTTGTGGAAAACGCAAAAACAATGGGAAAGTGAACCGTCATCGGGTGCGGATGACGCCTGAGCATGGGGACTTTTTCCAGAAGCCGGGCCAGCGGCCTGGGAATCTCTAATTCCACGACTTCTTTTTTCAGTGTGCCGATCTGTGGATATCTTTCCAACACATCGGGTTCATGCGGAGCCCCCTGGATATCGACTGTCAGATCATGGCCCGCATGATGGCGCTTCATATGCAGGCCATTTTTCCAGAGCTTGCTGTTGCTGACATCATAGACCTTGCCTTTATGAGCAACGTAGACGGGTCTGCCGTTATTACCATCGAATTTTTCAAGCTCGGCAATATCAAATTCCTGCATAAATACCCCCCCCAAAAAAGTTACGGATCAGATTAACAGCTTGATGACGACGACGACAAGCAGTGCCAGCGGGTAATAGCTGGCTTTGTTGAAAAGAATCATCGCATAGGAACTTTCTTCACTTCGATACAGCTTGATGGTCGGCAGCAGCAGAAAATAAAGTCCCACAAAAGCAAAGGCCAGAATAAAAGGAAGTTCGAAAGCGACGTTGGATAAAACCAGCAAAATCCCGGATAAAATAATGGTCAGGATAATTGAACCAAAGATAATGACATTGGCCTGTTCAAGACCCAAACGAATGGGAACGGTCTGGGCCTGAAACCGGGTATCTTCTCCTATGTCTGACCAATCATTGGGAACATTCTGGCCGCCGATTTCCCAGAAAAACATCAATAAAAACAGAACCATCAGATAGGACATGGAAGGATTCGGATCAACCGCAAACACGGCTGCGATCGGGCCGGCGGTTTTGACGACCCCGCTGATGAGCGTACGCGAAGGACTGATGTTCCACATTAAACAATAAATGGTCTCAAGGATGGAACCGCAAATGAAAATCAAAAGACATATCGGATTTAACAGATAAGCGCCGATGAGGGCCAAAAGTGCCCATGCACTCGACCAAAGAAGCCCTTCTTTAAAACTCAAGAGTCCCCGCGCCATTGGATGGCGAACAAGCCTGGCATCGAGATCTTCGCAATCATCAAATCCCCGCAGATTTCTCTGTTGAAGCTTTCTTTTGTCAGAGCGGTAGCCAACGACGTCATTGAGGGCGTAAATCGCTGTATAGCCGGAAAAGACGGTAATCAGTCCCAAACCGATTATTTTAAATGAAGGGAAATGACCCAACCACAGCAGTGAAGCCAGAGCAGCGGTGCACATATCCAGCAAACCATGCGGGGTCCTGGAGAGCGCCCAGAAAAGTTTCAAACGGGCCAAGCCCGTAAGATCATACTGGCATGACGTTTCGGCCATTTACTTGATCCTTATTTGAATTGACCCTTGAGCCAATCGTTGAATTCCTTTTCGCTCAGAATCTTCTCTTCGAGCAAAACTTCCCGAATGCTGCGGCCGGTTTCATATGCCTTTTTTGAAACGGCAGCGGCCTTATCGTATCCGATCTTCGGCACCAGTCCGGTTGCCAGTGCCAGGCTTTTTTCAATATAGCCCGCACAGGTTTCCGTGTTGGCGCTGATGCCGTCAATACATTTTTTTACAAACACATCCGCCGCTGACGCCAACAGATCAATTGATTGTAAAAGATTATAAGCCGTTACCGGCAACATCACGTTAAGCTCAAAATTGCCCGCCTGGCCTGCCATCATTATGGTGGTGTCATTGCCCATCACCTGGGCGGCCACCTGAATGACAGCCTCCGGGATTACCGGATTGACTTTGCCCGGCATTATCGAAGAGCCCGGCTGCAAAGATGGCAGGTTGATCTCGCCGATGCCGCATCTGGGGCCCGAAGCCAGCCAGCGAAGGTCGTTTGCAATTTTAACCAGGCTCACCGCCAGGGTTTTTAAAACACCGCTGGTTTCCACGGCGGCATCCTGGGCGGCCTGGGCTTCGAAATGATTGGCCGCTTCCTGAAACGAAATATTCGTTTGCGAGGAAAGCAAAGCAATCACCCGGGCGGCAAATTCCGGATGGGCATTGACGCCGGTGCCCACGGCCGTGCCCCCCAGGGCCAGCTCGCAAAGCCTCTCTTCCGCCGCGGTTATTCTTTTGATGCCCAGCTCGATCTGGCGGGCATAACCGGAAAATTCCTGACCCAGCAACATGGGAACCGCATCCTGCAGGTGGGTGCGGCCAATCTTATGAATATCTGCAAATTCTCTGGCCTTCTTCGCAAGGGATTGCTGGAGCAAATGAAGGCAGGGAGTTAAGCGTTCCCGGATGGTCACTAATGCGGCAATGTGGATGACCGAAGGGATCACATCATTGCTTGATTGTCCCAGATTGACATGATCGTTGGGATGAATAGGCGACTTGCCGCTCCTTTTGCCGGTCAAAATCTGATTGGCCCGGCAGGCAAGAACCTCATTCATGTTCATGTTGGTTGAGGTTCCGGAGCCGGTCTGAAAGACATTTACCACGAACTGGTCGTCAAACTGACCGTCAATTATTTCCTGAGCGGCCGCCGCAATCGCATCGGCCAGTTTTGAATCCAATAAACCCAGTTTTTCGTTTACCCCGGCGGCACACTTTTTCACCAGTGCAAGTGCACGGTTAAAGGCTGCGGGAAGTTTTAAGGTGCCAATGGGAAAGTTATCGACCGCCCGCTGGGTTTGGGGCCCATAATAGGCGGTTTCCGGAACCGAAACGGTTCCCATCGTGTCCTTTTCTTTGCGGTATTTCATATTTGAATAATCTAGTATGGGTTCTGGGTTCAGAGGTTCAAGGGTTGCACAGGAGGCCATCAACATCACACCTAACCGCTTTCTGCTGTTATCTAACCTCTGAACCTTTGAACCCAACGACTGGCACCTGGTTTCTGATCTCTGGCTCAGCCCAGCTGCCAGCAGCCAAAAGCAAAAGATCAGTAGTAATCATTTTTCTTTTATCACAACCGCTAAATGGAGGAAATAGCTTTTTGTGTTTATAAATATTTCTGAAACCATTAATTCAGTTAGGGTTTCAGGTGTCGGGCTCCAGAGAACAGAGATAAAGACCCTAAGCTTCAGACATTTGTTGCGCCCGAAAATGAGAACAATTTGGATAATAGGCCATCGTACTCGTCCTCGTATTTGTCCTCTGTCATCAGCTTTCTGTCTTCTGACCTCTGACCGCTAGCGGCTGATCCCGATAGCCCTGCGCACGCTTTCAAGCACCGGTCCGGCCATTGCCCTCGCTTTGTCGGCACCGTCGTTTAAGATGCGATCCAGAAGATCTTTATCGTCCATCAGTTGATAGTCGTTAGCTGGAAGCCACCGAAGAAGTCATTGAGCAGTTCATAGAGCTCCTGCTTTATTTCTCTATAAGCCAGTCCCCCGTTGAGATAGGCGTTGCGACGGGACTCGACGGCCTCCGGCAAAGCAAAATATTTGAAAATGTTAAATACATTGCACGCATCCGGGTCTTTAGGATCTTCCGGCCGCTTTGAATCCGTTACAATTCGCATGACCTCCTGATGCAGGGCTTTCGCATCGGCAAAAATCGGAATGGTGTTATTGTAATTTTTGCTCATTTTGCGGCCATCAACACCGGGTATGGTCATAACTATTTCCTGGATGAGCGCTTCCGGCACTGCCAGGACCTCTCCGCAGGTGCGGTTTACGGCAACGGCAAGGTCGCGGGCAATTTCCACATGCTGTCTTTGATCCTGGCCGACGGGTACGACATGGGATCCGTAGAGTAAAATATCGACAGCCATTAAAACCGGGTAATTATACAAGCCCGCATTGACGTCCGCATCCGGCTGCTTGCCGGCCTTGAGATTGTCACCGACCACAGCCTTATAGGCATGCGCCCGGTTGAGCAACCCTTTTGCGGTAAAGCAGTTTAAAATCCAGGTAAATTCAAAACCGGGTGTGCAAATTGGGTGGGATTACAATCGAAAAATTCTATAGATAGAATTCCTCAACTTTAGGCACTTTAGATCATTTTAGGCATTTTAGGCACTTCTAACTTTAGTGCACCTTTCGGGCTTACTTCCTCTATCTTCCAGGATGAACTGCTAATTTTAAGATAGCTTCTAGAATAGGTGTGCTACATCCTGAATTATGCCTTTTACATCTTCTCCGATTTGGCCTAATGTATCGGCGTCCATTTGTAGAAATTTAGCCGAATCCAGCTCGTTCAAATCCACTACATCATCAAAAAGGCTGTAGCCGATGATGCGCGTCAGCATGTTCGCCAGATGGATCACCATAACTTCTTTTTCGGTTTCCGGGCTCAATTTATGACCTTCATGCAGGGTGACGACTTTTATGAAGGTATTGTCAAACCCCCAGCGTCGCAGCAGCACTCCACCCATACTCAGATGACCCTCCTGGATATTGGCCTGAACCACATCGAAATTAATGTTTTTTATCTGGGATATTCCTGTAAACGCTTTCAACAGCAAGCTCTTTCCGATGTCGTGCACCAGGCCCATCAGGAAAAATTTTTCCGAATTGTCCAGCTTTAGATGCCCGGCGATGAGCTTCGATCCGTAGGCGCAGGCCAGTGAGTGTACCCAGAGTTTATCCATTAAGTTTCTAAACTGAACGCGATCGGTTTCATACATGCTTTTATTGGCAATCGCGATAATAAGGTTGAGCGTTTCTTTTAAGCCCAGACGCGGAATCGCTTCTTTGACATGGCGAATTTCCTGAATCCCGCGATAAACCGGACTATTGGCAACCGATAGCAACCGCAGCGAGATGACCGGCTCTCGCTCAATAACGGCGGCGACGTCTTCAGCCGTTGAACTTGTCTTTTTGATAACCGACTGCACATCACGTACGACCTGGGGCATTACCGGCGGCACAATCTTGCCGGCGGAAAAATCTTGAATGATCTTGGTAAATATTTCTCTGATGGAGGCATTTGCTTTTTTCATCAGAAAATCTTCGGATTCGCAGGAATTCGATTCAACAAACCGGGCAAACTGATCCATCAGGTTGCTGTCAAACTGCTTGCCGGCACCCTTTTTGATTTCGTCAACCGCTTCTTCAGTACTGCGAGCAGGCGCTTTGGAAAACGGGAAAACCAAAGTATCAAGCTCATTGAAAATACAAATGATTCGGGCTCCCAGCGGAATCTCGTCGGCGCTCAAGCCGTCGGGGTATCCGCTGCCGTCAATGGCCTCATGATGGTGCCGGATCATAGGCAGCATGTCTTTGAAAGTGCTCAGATTGGAAAGAATTTTTTCGCCAACACCGGCGTGTTTTTTCAGCTGGACTTTTTCATCCTCGCTTCGCTCTTCAGATTCTCTGAGAAGTGCGTCCGGGGAAAAAATCAAACCAAAATCATGCAGCAAACCGGCAAAGTAGAAGTTAAGAATTTCGTCCTCTTTGAGAAGTTTAAATTCTTCGCAGAAGTTGGCACAGTTGTTTGCCACGCGTTTGGAATGCTTTCTAAGAAAGGGATTCTTTTCCTCAACGATCGCATCCAGCGTTCCCACGAGCTCAAACAGCCATTCTTTGAATTCAGATTCTGATTTGGTAATTGAGAATGAAGCCATATATGATTCCTCAACAGATAAATCGTCGCTGCGAATACCTATAGCATAGCACTATAAGGATAAGATATCTATAGTCTATGCATACAGGCATACAAATCAAATAGGAATTGACACTCAAATGCCTTTTCCATATGATCGATTTATAACCAACGCAAGATTGTTTTCATAAATAAAAATATCTGACCTTCGTGTTCTTCGTGGTTAATGCAAAAGGTAACGAAATCATGGATCTAGCCACCGCCTGGAATGCCGAATTCATCGAAGCACAATACAAACGGTGGAAAGACGATCCAACCAGCGTTTCCCGTGACTGGCGCTTTTTCTTCGAAGGCTTTGACCTGGCCGCATCCGCTGCGCCTGAAGTTGCTCAAGGCTTTGATGAAGAACTACTGTTGCGGCAATCACGGGTTGAATCGCTCATTTATCGTTACAGGGATCTTGGACATCTGCTGGCCTGCCTGGATCCCCTGGCAGCCTGCCCCACCGAGCATCCCCTGCTGGTCCTCGAAGCATTTAAATTAACCCCGCAAGATCTGGACCGGGAATTTTTTACCCGCCGATTTGCAGCATCCGGACGTGCTCCCCTGAAAGAAATTGTTCAGGCGCTGAAAGAAACCTACTGCCGCTCCATCGGTGTGGAATTCATGCACCTGCAGGATCCTTCGGAGCGACGCTGGCTGCTGAACCGCATGGAACCGACTCGCAACCGACCCCGCCTGGCGCCGGATGCCAAAAAGCGCATATTGAACAGCCTTATCAGGGCGGCTCTTTTTGAACAATTTTTGAATAAAAAATACATCGGCGTCACCCGCTTTTCCCTGGAAGGTGGCGAAGCCCTGATTGCGGCACTGGATTTTTTAATTCAGCATGTGGCCGAATCCGGCGGCAAAGAAATCATTCTCGGCACGGCGCACCGGGGACGACTAAATGTTCAGGCCAACATACTCCAAAGACCCTTTGAAGATATACTCAGCGAGTTTGAAAGCTGCTACAATCCCGAGGAGCTCGTTGGCGCCGGTGATGTAAAATATCACAACGGATATCTGGCCGATTTCAAAACCGCCAATAATCACCCGCTGCGCATTTTTTTAATGAACAATCCGAGTCATCTCGAAGCGGTTGACCCGGTGGTGGAAGGATTCAGCCGCGCCCGGCAGGATCTAATCGCAGATAAAAGCAATGCCCCGGTCCTGCCGCTGTTAATCCATGGTGATGCTGCTTTTGCCGGGCAGGGCATTGTCGCTGAAACCTTGAATATGTCGCAACTGGAAGGATACAAAACCGGTGGGACGATTCACATGATCATCAACAATCAGATCGGTTATACCACCCCTCCCGAAAATGCGCGCTCCACCCGATACTCCACCGATATCGCCAAAATGCTGATGGTACCCATCTTTCACGTGCACGGTGAAAACCCCGAAGCCGTCTTGCATGTCATGCAACTGGCCGCTGATTACCGCCGCGAGTACGGCAAAGATGTTGTCATTGATCTGGTCTGTTACCGCCGTTACGGGCATA
>JAQYWI010000399.1 GCA_030145015.1 Desulfobacterales bacterium | reverse complement strand
TCTCTCGGTTCGCGATCACGCTGAACACTCTTGCGATAGTGCCAAATGATATCAGGCAGTTCAGTTGCATCCAGAATGATTGCTATCTTCGTAAGTTTCATTCTCCCAACAGGGTTTTTACTGGGGCCAGTCCCTTGTGGTCACCAGACATTTTAAGCACACCTTTAATCGATTGAAAGCACTCCCGGATAACGGCCGTCTTGGGTTTGGGAGAAGACAACTGGGCATCAACGGTCTTTAAATCTGCCATCAGTTCGGCCAAAGAATCAAAATCCAACCCCTTTTCACCCATTTGGCTCTTCAACTCGGCAGCAATCTGCTCCACGATCTGACGGCCAGCCTCATCCAAGACCGGCGCATCCCCGAGTGCGGTAAATGCAATACCATCGTCCGCAACCGAGATGCCCAGCTGATGGGCCCGGGCCAGCCCTTGGTCGGTAATCCCTATGCCGCCGCTTAAGGTTTTGATTTCAACGAACCTGGAACAGATGAGATATTCGGCCGTTCTCAGGGAATTCTGGCGATCCATCCCCAAGGCTTCACCGATATCATACATGGACACCGTGGCGGCCGGGTCGCCCTGGGTTCGAAGATACACCTCCGCTAAAAACCGCTGCCCTTTTTCCTGGATGTCATTATGCATCGTAATTCTGCCAATCCTTTCGATATATCTTAAAGGAATTTTAGTTTGTTTGTACGCACTGCATTGCGCTCAATCAGGGTCTTATCTCCATGAACTGTTCAAGCACCTGTGCGGCTCTATGCTCCTCAAACCGGGTCTCGAGTTTAAGACAGATCAGCTTGCCCTCCAGTGTCCCCGTATAAATCCTTTTATATACAACCAAAGGTGAAGTAGCAATCGAAAAGCCTACAGGAAAGCACCAACGCATTTTATGATCTGCGACGCTGAACCCGTACACGCGTCCCTGGGCGGAAAAATAAACCATTCCGCGGGTAGCTGTTGGAGAGGAGGGATATCCGTACATTTTCCGTTGCCAAAGCTTTTCGCCGTCCTCCGCGCGCAATGCATAGAGGTGTTTGTCTTTAGAACCGATGTAAACAATACCGTCCTTTTCGAACGGAGAGGTATGCACCTCACCTTCAGCCCTAAAAGACCAGCGCAGATTGCCACTGCTAGAATTCAGTGCGTATAGCTTATGATCGGCTGAGGAAAGATAAATCATGCCTTTGGAAATATATGGAAGCGCATATATTTTCCCGCTGGTTGTAAATTGCCAAAGACATTCGCCATCACGCGCCCGAATGGCAAACAGAGCGCCATCCCTTGATACCGAAAAAATAGTGTTTCCCCAAATGCCTTTAGTCGCATAAATGGGGCCGGCCACGTTGAAGGTCCAATCCCGGGTACCGCTGCCGGAATCCAGTGCATAAAGGGTGCCCTGCTCCGACCCCACAAAAACCTTGCCATGATGTGAATAGGGCGAAGTGAGTTCTTTATCGGCCTCAAAGCACCACTTCTCCTGACCCCTGAGAGGGGAAATCGCATGAAGCCTTCCGGCCGAGCACATATATAGGCTGTCCTTGGAGAGGCAAGCTTTTGACCATGTTTTCCCGGTGCTCTGTATACGCCAGATAACGGTTCCGGTTTCGGCATCAAGAGCGTAAAAGTTTTCACCGCTGCCGAAATAGAGCCTCATTTGGCCGACGACAGGAATATTGGGGATGTTTCCTCCCCCCTGAAATATAAATTGAATCTCAGGATTAACAGTCACTTCGGGAAGCGCGCTGATGAGGTTTTCCAGGTGCCTGCCCCAGACTGGATTCGAGTAAAGATGATCTATGATGTTTGCTCGAGGTTCGTATTTGCTTAGAAGAAGAATGAGTTGATCGAGATATTCTTTGCGCTCTTCACGGCTGAGGCGTTTTCGAAGAAACGCGACAGCGGTTTGACGGAAACCGACTTTTTGCACCTGAGATTGCCATTTTTTTAAGTCATCATCTTCCATTTTGAGCTTTCAGGTCGCGTATTAGCCCGAATATTTCATGAAAATTTTTCAACAAATTTATATTATATAATAAAACTAACAGGTTAAGGTGAGCAATGACGATAACTTCCAGGTTACACTTTGTACCGGTCATTTTTTCCTTTTAAGCTGAAATATTTTCACCCTTTGGGCGCTGCCTGATACGTCCATTTGCTGCGTTATCAGGGGCTTGCAGTATGAAAACTACGGCGGCACCCCTGAGTGTCTTGCAAATGAACGCATCAGGCGCGTGAAAAATCTGGGTTAGACATTTGGTTTTATTCTAGAAATAATATCACTTTTTCTTGCAAAGTTAAACCGGTTCATTTGAACCTGACAGACAAATACTCCAAAACCTGTCTATACACAGATCCGTATCTTTTTGATCCGGAGCATGATCAATTTTTTAATCCGATATCCGCAAATTGAGTGGAAAAAAGCCATGGCTTCAAGAGATATTAACAGCCATCATAACTTCGACGTAAATACCGAAGCGATATATGACGTATGAGAACTTCGTGGGAGACGTTTGTGCAGAACGTGCACAAATTATTTAAAATAGCCTGCAGATATTTGCCATAATATGAAAATATCCATAACCTCAAAAACCTGTAATATGTCTGACGTCTGACTGCCTTTTTATGAAATTTCAAACTGTTATTTCATTTCTTCGATCAGCTGCAGATTGAGGTCGAAGATTGACACGAAGTTTTTCTTTATCCGCACCTAAATTTTTCTGAACGTATAGTCTATTTAAGTAAATCAAAGGTTCGTCAAATCGCGATGTATTTTGG
>JAQYWI010000194.1 GCA_030145015.1 Desulfobacterales bacterium | reverse complement strand
ATCGTAAAATTACGATAAACGGATTGGAATCCCTATGGCTCAAAAAAAACCAGCGATACCGCCCGCATGCTGCACGCTAAATATTGTCGGAAAAGAACAGGAGCAGTTGGTTTCCATGCTTAAAGCCCTGGGCAACCCAATCCGTTTTGAAATTATCAAATTTCTGGTTACGCATCCGGGATGCATCACGGGTGATATTGTCGATTATCTGCCCATTGCCCAGTCCACCGTTTCCCAGCATCTCAAGGTGCTAAAAGATGCCGGCTGGATCTCAGGGATTATCGAAGGCACCGCTACCTGTTATCAACTGGATGAAAAGAATATTGGATGGTTTCGTTCTGTCGTAACTGATATTTTCTAAAATTAAATTAAATATTCCTGTCTCTTGGACGGGAGCTGCTTTGCAGGCAGCGTTTTTTTAGCAACTGATTATCGTAAAAATACGATTAACCTAAGGGAGAATTCAGCATGCTTGAGCCCATCTTAAAAATCAGCCAATTCATTGCCGAGGCCTTCCTGCACATCTGGCCGTACGTGATCGTAACGGTTCCCCTGGCAGTGGCCGTCCAGATGTCAGGCGCATCCAAATATATCAAACGCGCGTTTGAAGCCAGACCGCTGACCGCTGTTGTGCTGGCAACTGTTCTGGGCGCCTTTAGTCCCTTTTGCTCATGCGGGGTCATCCCGGTGATTGCATCGCTGTTGATCAGCGGGGTGCCGCTGGCACCGGTGATGTCGTTCTGGATTGCCTCTCCATCCATGGACCCCGAAATCTTCTTTTTAAGTGTCGGAATGATCGGCTGGGAGCTGGCCATCTGGCGTCTGGCCGCCACGCTGGTTTTAAGCCTGGGTGCCGGCTTCATTACCCACATGCTTATGCAAAACGGATGGCTGGGGCAGCAGATCTTAAGGACGCGTAAGGTAACAAAGGTAGAAAGCACGGCAGAATTATTCAAAAAGGGCTGGCAGGCACTAAAAAACAGCTTCGCGCCGGTTGCGCCTGCGGAGCATCCGTTTCCAGTGGCTGCGGCGCAATCAGGGGGCCAACTTCAATACGCACCGGTCATCGCGCCCTTAAAATCTGAGTCAACGACCACCCGCAAAGCGGGTGGCTTGGATTTTACCGCCATAGGCGGTAAAAAACAGGGGCGCGAAGTGCCCCAATCGTTGCGGGTTTGGAAAACCCAATCGGCTGCCGGTTTTAGTTCATGTTCGACCGCAATCATGCCCGTTGAAAGCCCGCGTCCGGCAAGCGTTGACATATTGGACACGCCAACGCCTGAGGGTTCCTGCAGTAGCGCAACACAGAACTGCGGCTGCAATAGCGCAATCAATACTTTCTGGCAGCGCCTGTTCAAAGAAACCCTGAGCGCAACAACGATGGTGATCAAATTTATGGCCCTGGCCTTTTTTCTCGAAGCCCTCATTATCCTGTACGTGCCCCAGGAGTGGATCACAGCAGCACTGGGTCGCAATAATCCCATGGCGATTGCCACCGCAGCAGTTCTGGGCGTGCCGACCTATACCAGCAGCCTGACGGCCCTGCCCATGATCAGCGGCCTGTTGACCCAGGGCATGAACCCGGCCGCCGCCCTTGCTTTTCTGATTGCCGGACCCGTCACCACACTGCCGGCCATGGCGGCGGTGTGGCCCCTGGTGGCCCGGCGTGTATTTGTTCTCTACGTTTCCTTCGCGCTGGTGGGTGCGATTATCATCGGATATTTAAAGCTTATCTTTGGATAGGTTGCCTGTTGCAAAACCATTTGCATTCATTTATGAATAAAAGAATTTCAGGATTCAAAGGAAACCATTCAAAGAAAGGGTAAGGGCGATGGATGAACCAAAAGAAGTTACCATTCAAACCTATCAGGGGTGGGAAGAATTTTCTAACATCGAAAAAAGCGACAAACTCGATTTCTTTATGCGAAACGGACGGATGCTTGATATTTTGTTTTCCCAGCAGTTTGAACGGCCGTTTCTGGATGATATGTGCATACTGGCCACCCAGGTCCGCCGCATGGCCCTGACTAAAATGGGCGCCCAGAAGCTAAGCAATCTGCTATCCCATAAGCGTGCCATGCTGTATTTTGTGCAGCCCTCCACCCGAACGTTTATATCCTTTCTCAACGCCTGTCATATCCTGGGGATGAAAATTTCAGAAATTCGAGGCACCACCACCAGCTCAGAGGTAAAGGGTGAATCCCAGGAAGACACCATCCGCACTTTTGCCAGCTATGTCGATTTAATCATCATCCGGCATCCGGAAGAAGGCTTTGCCGAAAAAACCGCCTGGATTTTAAATCAAAACAAACTGCCGATCGCCATCATCAACGGCGGATCCGGTCCCGATCAGCATCCCACCCAGGCGCTGCTGGATATCTACACATTGGAACGATCTTTTCGAAATATCGGCGGTCTGGACGGCAAAAAAATTGCCATGGTGGGGGATTTAAAACGCGGACGGACGGTGCGTTCCTTGAGCTATCTGATGAGAAACTACAAGGATATCAAGCTGTATTTTGTCTCACCGGAAGTATTTCAGATGCGGAACGATATCAAAAGCTTTTTAAAAAAACATAAAATCGAATTCCACGAAACCGATGATTTCGCCAGCGTCATGCCCGATGTGGACGCCATTTACATGACTCGCATTCAAAAAGAATATGCCGAAGCCCCTACGCAGGAATCCGATATCTACCCGAATTTTCATTTCACCAAAGAGCATCTGGCGGTGATCCAATCCCACTGCATCATCATGCATCCGCTGCCCCGTCGCTATGAAATCGAAGTTGAAGTTGATAAAGATCCACGTGCGGTCTACTGGAAACAGGAACGCAACGGTATGTGGATGCGCGCGGCGCTAATTTCGTATATCTTCGGCGTGAATGATCAAATCTCAGCAGAGTTCAGGTAACCTTGTCGCCAAACCATGTGCCGCAACAAAAGCTGATAAATCCTCAGGCCATAAAAGACCAGATGTTTCTAATACCCATCCGAACGACTTCTTAGCACTCCAAACCAGCCGCTCCCCACAGCTTAAAAGGATCGGCTAACACGACCTGTCGTTTTCCGGCCTGAATTGTCCTCCTGGAGCCATGACTTGTCGTTTCCTGGCCCGAGCTGGCAAACAAAAGACAGAAGGGGACGTCCTTTAGTTTTTTAGTTTTTATCCAGCAGGGAATAATTATTTTCCTGTACTATTTTTTCCCCCCGCTGCACGGATAAACTCACTGCTGCCGCTGAAAGCTGCAGCCTGCGACAAAGCTCAACCATGCTGACATTTAATTCTCTGGCAGCCCAGTAACACAAAACACTCCGAGCCTGCACCCGTTGCCTTTCTTTACCGGGCTTAAAAAGCTCAGAAACATCCATTTGCATTAACTGGGCAACTCTTTCAGCCACATGATCTAAGCCTACACCTTTGGCCGCCAGCGCATATTTACGCTCCAAACGTTCCTGGGCTACTGCCAACACTTCCTTTACAAAATCTCCATCTCCTAAAATCCGCTCGTCAGCCTTCTGATATATCTTTGCGTTGCGCAGCAATTTTACAGACGCCCAGCCGCCACTGCTGCGTACCAGCCCGCCGCCGATTAAATCATGCCGTTTGCCCTGCTCGATACCCTTTTGCACAAAGGAACGGTAGTGCTGGCGGGCCAGAGGCAGTTTGTCTGCAAACAACCTTAATACCGCCGCTGTGTCCTGCCAGGCATTTGAATATTTGCCCATCACCACACTGTGTCCGCTATAAGGATATTTATCTAAATCCTTCATATCCAATACAAGTTTGGCCCGCAGCGGATTTAAATGAATGTAACGAACCAATTCCATAAGATAGGCATCCTCCTGGCACAAAATGGACTTGTAGCGATTTTGAAACAGATGTCCCCGGCGACGATGACGAAGGTTAAAGCATACGGCATAACCGGTTAAAAGCCGCAACATCACATGGGCAATGGGCGCGCGACCGGTTTTTAACAAAAGATGAAAATGGTTGGGGATCAGCGCCCAGGCGAAACATGGCGTGCCGGTTTCGTTTAAAATCTTACCCAGCCGCTCTAAAAAATCGGCATAATCAGCTTTGCTCTGGAATATTTTGCGGCGTTCAATTCCGCGGGCAATAATGTGCTGTAAGGCACCGGGAGCGTCAATTCGTGCTTTGCGAGGCATAAAATTTTATTACCACAAAAATATTCTCCTGTAAACTGAAAAACTAAAGGACGTCCCATTTATCTACGCTAATGAATACCCAATTCCTTTTAAAAATTTCCTTTTTTAAAAGTTATCCGGTATAATATTACCTATTAAAGTGATTAACACCTCAACCGATATTTAAGATAGGCAAGTCCTGTGTGCAGATCCGGTCACTATCTTAATTTTATTTGATATTTACCCTAAACGGCTGAATCTCTTTCAACGTTATTTTGTGGATCGATTATGAAAAAAAATGGCATAATTCTAATTAGTTGTATTTTACTCGCCTTTTTTGCCAATCCGATTAACGCATCAGCGGAAACCACCATTAAAGTGGGTGTGTATCAAAACAGACCGCTTTTGTTTAAGGATAACGATGGCGATATAAAAGGAATATTTCCCGACATCCTCGCCTACATCGCCGACGAAGAAGACTGGAATATTGAGTATGTCAGTGGATCATGGTCTCAGGGTCTGCAGAATTTAAAATCTGCTGATATAGATATATTAGGCCCAATTGCCTATTCCCAGGAACGCAAAAAAGATTACGATTTTACGTATGAAAATGCGCTAACCAATTGGGGCCAAATCTATGTGAACGAGCATTCCAAAATAGAGTCCATCCTTGATTTAAAAGGCAAAAAAATTGCCGTTCTTCAGAACGACGTGTATTTTTTAAATCTCAGAAGCCTGGTTAAACAGTTTGGTATAAACTGCAGATTTATAGAAGCCTTTGAATATGATGACGTATTAAAGCTTGTTGAGATCGGAAAATGCGACGCCGGTCTTGTCAATTACCTTTACGGACATCAGTTTGAAAGAGATTATGATATCAATAAAAGCGCAATCATTCTAAGCCCTCAAAAAATACACTTTGCCGTTCCAAAAGGAAAAAACAAAGCCATCATCGCTGCTTTAGACCACCACCTGAATGCTCTCAAAAGGGATAGCGGATCTATCTACCACCAGTCTTTAAGCAAGTGGATCGGTGTTGAGTCTAAATCGCCCAGTATAACCTGGCTGCTGGGGATTAGCGCTGGTGCTTTATTGTTGTTGCTGATTGTTCTGTTTCTGAATCAGGTTTTAAGGGCCAAGGTCAGAAAAAAAACCGGAGAGCTGAATATTAAAAATCAGGCGCTGCTTGAAGAAATTGAGCACCGCAAAAAAGCAGAATATGCTTTACAGGAAAACGAAAAAGAATATCGAAGCGTTTTTGAGAATACAGGCACAGCAACGTTCCTGGTTGAAGAGGATATGACCATCTCCAAGATAAACGCAAAAGCCGAGGAGATGGCCGGGTATTCGAAAGCGGATATTGAAGGCAAAATGAAAACCATCGACTTTGTCGCCCAAGAGGATCGCGCGAGAATAATCCGGTATCATGGCGAAAGAAGAAAGCAAGATGGTGAATCTCCTTCTGAATACACCTTTAAACTTGCAGACAAACACGGCAATACCAAAAATGTATTTATACAGACCAGCATAATTCCGGGTACCGAAAGAAGTATCGCCTCCATAATTGATATTACCTCACGGGTTCGGGCTGAAACCGCACTTCGAGGAAGTGAAGAAAAATATCGCAATATCCTCGAAAATATCGAAGACGGTTATTTTGAACTCGATCTTGACGGCCATCTAATATTTTTCAACAATTCATTGTGCAAAATTACAGGGCATTCCCAAGAAGAATTAATGGGGATTAACCAGGGACCGAATTCAAGCCCGGAAACCGTAGAAAAACTGTTTCAGGTATTTAATCGAATCAGCCGAACCGGCAAACCCTTGATTCTAGCCGATCTTGAAATTGATTTGAAAGACGGCACGATTATAACGGTTGATCTATCCGCCACCCCCATTAAAACACCCGACGGTCAGATCGTTGGATTCCGGGGGCTTATGCGGGATGTTTCCGAAAGAAAACGCGCCGAACAGGAGCGCCGGAAATTAGAAAAAAAACTTCAACAGGCCCAAAAAATGAAAGCGATCGGCACCCTCGCGGGTGGTGTTGCCCACGATCTCAATAATATTCTATCCGGTATTGTCAGTTATCCGGATTTAATCCTGATGGATCTTCCCAGGGAGAGTCCCCTGTTTGAACCCATTCAGACCATTCAGGAATCCGGTAAAAAGGCCGCTGCAATTGTTCAAGACTTATTAACATTGGCAAGAAGAGGTGTGTCCATTTCCGAAGTTTTGAATCTAAATGATGTTATAACAGAGTATCTTGATAGCCCGCAGCTTACAAAACTAAAATCATTTCACCCCCTGGTAGAGATACAAACCCATCTTGATTCTGCACTTTTAAATATAAAAGGATCTCCGATCCATCTTTCGAAAACAGTGATGAATTTAGTTTCCAATGCTGCAGAAGCCATGCCGGCTGGCGGAACGGTTCTTATAAAAGCCGAAAATCAATATATAGACAAACCCATCAGGGGTTATGATGATGTCAAAGAGGGTGATTATGTGGTTTTAACGGTGTCTGATATGGGCATCGGCATACATCCGGATGAAATAAACCAGATATTTGAACCCTTTTATACGAAAAAAGTAATGGGCCGAAGTGGTACCGGTCTGGGTATGGCCGTCGTGTGGGGGACCGTCAAGGATCACAAAGGGTACATCCATGTCGAAAGCGACATGGGAAGCGGCACCACTTTTAAACTCTATTTTCCGGTAACGCGAAAACAACATGAGGAACATCAATACGACAAAAAATCCATTGATTACCGGGGTAAGGGAGAATCCATCCTGGTGGTCGATGATGCCAAACAGCAAAGAGAAATTGCCTCAAAAATATTGTCTCAATTGGGTTATTCAGTAAAAACAGTCGAAAGTGGCGAAGAAGCCGTTGGGTTTCTAAAGAAAAACACGGTGGATTTAATCGTTTTGGATATGATCATGCCGCCTGGAATTGACGGCTTAGAAACCTATGAGCGCATCATCGAGTTGCACCCGATGCAAAAAGCCATTATTGCAAGCGGCTATTCTGAAACAGACCGGGTCAAAAAGGCCCAGCAGCTCGGGGCCGGAAAATATGTAAAAAAGCCTTATACGGTTAAAAAAATCGGGTTAGCCGTTAAGGCCGAACTAGAAAAACAGCAAAAAGCGGCTTAGGAGTATAAGTTTTGAAATTATTTAAGTGCGAGAAGACGAACTTGACCTGACACTTTGATAAAAAATGAGTGGTCAGATACCTTCTGAATTAATTCCCCAACTAATCCAAAAAAGGGGGTAATCATGACCACTCAAGAAAAACGGGTTAACCGCAAACTGACATAATCGAACTTGCAGAATTTTTCAAGAACGTTTCTCAGGCCTGCCGCATTAATGGCGTTTCTCTCCAACTCTTCCATGACATTGAGGGACTGAAGCAAAAGTCCCGTCGAAAGCCTTGCATTAAAAACCGTGCTGCCCCCGAAATAGAAAAAGCGATTATCAACATGCCTGTGGAATATCCGGCTTACGGGAAGGCTAGAGCGGCTAATGAACTTCGAAAAAAGATGGGGTTGCCAAAGGCGGCAAAATTTACATGTTGACCTCGTAGGGAAAAAGCCGTTATTTGAAAGATGCCAATGTATTGTATCCCGAAGTCAAGGCGAAATCCGGACCGTTCGGCAACAAATTTATGGACATTTTGCAGCCGTACAGAAAAAAATAATTACGATGTTACAGCGCCCCCGGAAGTAATTTTCGAAAAGCGCTTTCGGGGGCAGTCCACTATTCAGGAGAAAACCGTTTATGACAAATAACAGGTTGCAAAAAATTTTCGGCGTTGTCGAAAAGATCAACACCGCCGCCGCCATCCTGGCTGGGTTTGTTCTTTTGTTTGTGACCTTCGCGATTTTTGTGGACGTGTTTCTCCGGTATTTTTTTAACCGGCCCAGCATCTGGGTAACGGAAGTCTCCACGTATCTGTTTTTATACATTATATTTTTGGGCACGGCCTATACTCTCCAAAAAGGCATGCACATTCGTGTTACTTTTTTACTGGATTTTTTTAATGCCCGGGTCACAAAAATAATTAATATGATCACATCCCTGTTTGCATTGACTTTCAGCGTGGTGCTTTTATGGCAGACCGCCATCATGACCTGGGCCGCTTTTTCTGAACGCTGGACGTCACCCACCATGCTCAATGCACCCTATGCGTATATCTATGTCATTATGGTTTTGGGTTCATTCCTGCTGGTGGTGACGTTTTTGGGCAATATTATTCTTCAGTTCAAAAGTGAGACGTCTGAAGTGTTCGAGTCATAAACGATCCGGTGAATTATGGAAATCGGTTTTATCTCGATTGTCTTAATCGTGGTTCTCGTGATTCTACTGGGACTGGGTACGCCCATATCCTTTTGTGTCGGATTTTTGGGTGTGGTCGGGGTCCTCATTTTTCTGGATGTTGGCACGTTATACCAGATTGCCGAAATATCGGCGGACAGCGGCACCAATCTTTTTATGCTGACACTGCCGCTCTTTATTTTAATGGCTGAGGTCGTCTCGTTCTCGGGTGTCGGAGATGACCTGTATGCGGCGGCGCACAACTGGCTCAGCTGGCTTCCGGGTGGGCTGGCCATCAGCAGTGTTGTCACCTGCACGGGTTTTGCGGCTATCAGCGGTTCCAGCCCGGCAACCGCGGCATCCGTGGGCCTGGTGTCCATTCCGGGAATGATCAAACGGGGCTACAACCGCAAACTGGCAGTCGGGTCGATTGCCGTCGGCGGCACCCTCGGTATCCTGATCCCCCCCAGCATACCCATGATCATCTACGGCGTCATCACCGAAGTGTCTATCGGCAAGCTGTTCATCGCCGGAATCATTCCCGGGATCATGCTATCGTTTATCCTGTGCCTGGCTATCGCCCTGGCGGTCAAGATCAAACCGGATCTGGCCCCGCGCGTCGATGCGGTCAGCTGGAGTGAGAGAATATCATCTCTTAAACACGTTTGGGCCTTTATTGTTCTGGCGCTGAGCATCATTGGAAGTATTTACGCCGGCATTGCAACGCCTACGGAATCAGCCGCCATCGGCGCAACCCTGTCGGTGGTAATCGCCTTGATCTATCGTCGCTTAACGGTCAAGGCCATTCACGGAGCCCTGTTGCGAACGGTCTCTGTAACCGCCATGATCATGTTTCTGGTCATCGGTGGCAACATCTTTGCTTTTTTACTGTCGACATTGTCAATTCCTCAATATGTCACCGAAACCATAACGGCGCTGAGTGTGTCGAAATGGGCAATCATGATCATCATCAATATTATCTTACTGATCATGGGGTGTCTCTTGGATCCCATGGCGATTATGGTCATCGTTTTGCCGATCATTTTTCCCATTGTCACCCAACTGGGATTTGATCCCGTCTGGTTCGGTATTGTGGTGACCATCAACGTGGAGATGGGAATGATCACCCCGCCGGTGGGTCTTAATTTGTTCGTTTTAAAAGGTTCTGTCCCCGGGATCAAAATGAATGATATCGTCGGCGGCGCCCTTCCTTTCCTTCTGCTGCTGATGCTGGGTCTGGCCATCATTATGGTCTTCCCGCAGCTGGCGATCTGGTTGCCGGGCAGGATGGGTTTTTAGATTATAGGGTGTCTACTTGAAGCTATCTCAAAATTAGCAATTCATCTTGGAAGACAGAGGAAATAAGCTCCAAAGGTGCTCTATAGTTAGAAGTGCCTAAAATGCCTAAAATGATCTAAAGTGCCTAAAGTTGAGGAATTCTACCCGTCGAGAGCCTCCCTTCGAG
>JAQYWI010000193.1 GCA_030145015.1 Desulfobacterales bacterium | reverse complement strand
AAAATTATTAGAGCGTTTAGATCAAGCTATTTTAGACGTTATTAATAATCCAAAAAAGACTCAAAAAACTGCACGTATCGGAACGTTAATATGACAAACGCTCTAAATGGAAAATACTATTTAAATCAGTATGATAGCTTAGTATAATTCATAAATGGACAATGGCAAGTTAAGTGATGCTTAATTTCGAGAAAAGGACATCCACTGTTTTATACGTTGCGAATGGCTATTCGAGTACCTATTTTTGGATTCGCAGTTTATATTGCTCACAGAAAATTGAATGGCCCGAAAGAAAATTCGAAATTCGAAATTCCTGACTTTAGGTCACGTCTTTAGCGTGATTCGATATTCATTAGCATCGCCTCTTTAGTCTATCCGTAAAGTATTACCAGTAGGAGAATACTATGGCTCCCAACAGCCTAATCAATGAAAAAAGCCCCTATCTTCTGCAGCATGCCCATAACCCGGTCGACTGGCATGCCTGGTCTGAAGAGACGTTTGCGCTGGCAAAAACGCAAAACAAGCCGGTTTTTATTTCCATCGGCTATGCCACCTGCCACTGGTGTCATGTCATGGAAAAAGAATCCTTTGAAGACGAAGAGGTCGCCCGGGTTCTGAATGATACCTTTATCTGTATCAAAGTGGACCGGGAGGAACGACCGGATATTGATGCCGTCTACATGGCTGCCTGCCAGATGCTAACCGGAAGCGGCGGCTGGCCTCTGAACCTGTTCCTTACACCCGATAAACAACCTTTCTTCGCCGCCACTTACCTTCCCAAGCGCAATCGCTTTGGCCGCGCCGGCCTTATCGAACTGTGTCAGCAGGTAAGCAGCCTCTGGACATCCCAAACCGATAAAGTGCATTCCTCAGCCGCCAGCATCGCGGCCACGCTAGAGCGGGCATTTACCTTTTCAGCCGCCGATGAACCGGGCGAATCCCTACTGGATCATGCCTTTGAGCTGATCTGGCAGGGCTACGATTCCAAATTCGGCGGGTTCGAAAATGCCCCCAAATTTCCGACGCCCCATCGCCTGCTCTTTTTACTGCGCTGTTATCACCGCACCGCGGACGCCAAAGCCCTGAAGATGGTGGAAAAAACGTTGCAAGCGATGCGACTGGGTGGAATCTGGGACCACGTCGGCTATGGTTTTCACCGCTATTCTACGGACTCACAATGGCTGCTGCCGCATTTTGAAAAAATGCTATACGACCAGGCCCTCATTGCCCAGGCCTGTTTAGAAACTTACCAGATCACCAAAGATGACGTTTATGCCCAAACAGCGCATGAAATCTTTACCTATGTTTTAAGGGATATGACATCTCCGGAGGGTGCATTTTTCTCGGCCGAAGATGCCGACAGCGAAGGCGAAGAAGGTAAATTTTATGTATGGAGCGTTGACGAATTCAGAAAGGTGCTGGGGGACGGCCAATCGGAGGTATGGGAAAAAATATTGAATCTGAAAGCGGACGGCAATTTTTCCGACGAAGCCAGCGGACAAAGAACCGGGGCCAACATCCTTCATCTGCAACAATCTCTGAGCCAATGGGCCGGGGAGTTGAATCTGACGGAACAGGAGATTAACACACAGTGGGGAAAAATCTGCCAAAAATTGTTTCAATCCCGCAAGGATCGGATTCACCCGCTCAAAGACGACAAGATTCTGACCGACTGGAACGGCCTGATGATTGCCTCTCTGTCTCTGGCTGCCCGGATTCTGAATAAGCCCGATTACGCCCGGGCCGCAGAGAATTCCGCCCGATTCATTCTGACAAAAATGCGGGATGGCCACGGCAGGCTGTTTCATCGCTTCAGAGACGGAGAACTGGCCATTGAAGCCCAGGCTGCTGATTATGCCTTTTTGATATTCGGGCTGCTGAATTTATACCAGGCAACCTTTGATTTGACCTACGCTGAAGAAGCGGCTGCGTTGCAAAAAACCATGCTGCACGATTTTTGGGATGAAGCCAGCGGCGGTTTTTTCTCAACCGCAAATAAAAGCGCAGAGCTTCCGGTACGGCCCAAAGAACTGTATGACGGTGCGATTCCTTCGGCCAATTCAGTTTCGTTATTAAACCTGCTGTGGCTGGCCCGGTTGACGGGTGATCCCAAATGGGATACTAAAGCCCACGAGCAGATGCGCACTTTTGCCGGCACGGTAAAGTCCCAGCCGACGGCCTTCACCTATTTTCTGCTGGGTGTCGATTTTGCCATTCGCCCGGGCCAGGAGGTGGTCATTTCCGGCGAACCCGATAAAAGCGACGCCCGCAAACTGCTGGCTGCGTTGAACCTAAATTTCACACCCAATAAGGTGACCCTGGTCAAATCGGACCAAAATGCTGAGCGGCTGGCTAAATTTGCAGGCTACACCGACGGCCTGCAACTCGTTAAAGGCAAAGCCACCGCCCATGTATGCAAAGGCTTTGCGTGCAAAGAGCCCACTTCGGATGTCCAGACCATGGTAGAACATCTTCTCAAAAAAAAATAGATCCTTTTCCCGAGGAGCAGATTTAAGTACTATCGATGTTTATTTTTAAATCCGAAGTACGAAATTCGAAATAAAATATAAACCTCAAATTCGAATATTTAAAACATGTTTTGAATTTTTGTCATTTGGTATTCGGGTTTGTTTCGGATTTCGTGTTTAGATATTCGTATTTATTTAAATGTAGTTGCCCGGCAGATAATTTTTTGCGCATGAACAAAACCGATCTGGAATCCCTGAGAAAACATTTAATGAAGTGGTATCTCGCGAATCACCGCGATTTACCGTGGCGCCGATCCAAGAACCCCTATCGTATCTGGGTTTCAGAGGTGATGCTGCAGCAAACCCAGGTAAACACGGTTTTAAGCTATTACCGCCGATTTTTAAAAATATTTCCAAACATTAAAAAGCTGGCCGGTGCCGATTTGCAGACCATTCTCAAAGCCTGGGAGGGGATGGGATATTACGCCCGGGCTCGAAACCTGCACCGGGCCGTCAAGGCGGTGGTGCAGGATCATGGCGGCAGGATTCCAAATACGTGGGAGGCTTTTCACAGCCTGCCCGGTGTTGGCGATTATATCGCTGCCGCCGTATTGAGCATGGCCTTCGAGCAGCCGTATGCGGTAGTCGACGGCAATGTCAAACGCGTATTGGCCCGCTTGTATAAAATTCATGCGCCTGTGAATCAGGCCAGTTCTCAAAACAGGTTTAAAGCGGCCGCCGACAAACTCCTCGATTCTCAGCAGCCGGGGATCTTCAACCAGGCCGTGATGGAACTCGGCGCTTTAATCTGCAAGCCCCGTAATCCTTCCTGCGAAGCCTGTCCGCTAAATCCCTTTTGTCGGGCTCATAAAACCAACCAGGTCGCCGATTTTCCGAAACGCAAACAGTCAAAAGCAACGCCGCAATATCATATCGCGGTGGGGGTTGTCTTTAAAAACGATCGGGTTCTGATCACCCGGCGCAAGGCCGAAGGGCTGCTGGGAGGATTGTGGGAATTTCCGGGCGGCAAGATTAGAGATGGCGAGTCGGCCCAGGCCGCCTGTATCAGGGAAATCAAAGAAGAGGTTAATCTGAATGTGGACATTGACCGGCATTTAGCAAAGGTTAAACATGCCTATACGCATTTTAAAATCGTCATGGATGTCTTTTGCTGCAAATATGTATCCGGAAGGGTTTATTTACGCGGCCCGGTTGCCTTTCGCTGGATCCGTTTGAATGAATACAAGCGCTATCCGTTTCCGAAGGCTAACCATAAGTTCATACCATTGTTAGAAGTGGTTTCAAAACCCCATCTAAGGCCCAATGGCTGCGTTGCAGGCCTCCGATAAATGCTCACATACACATGTATGCTGCGCGTTATCGATCGGCCTGCGCCTTGCCCTTGAACCTGATCTGAGGTTTTGAAACCACTTCTCGGCATTTTTCATTACTCCAATACTCCATGACTCCATCACTCCAACATTCTCGATTTGATATCCTGCTTATTCAGCCTCCGATTCGCGATTTTTATCTAACCGCCAAACGCACCATTCCATATGGATTGGCCGGTATCGCCGCCGCGCTGATTGAAGCCGGGTTTTCCGTAGAGATTCTGGATGCTCTGGCCACGCCAAAATCACGCATTGTCGATCCGCCGCCGGAAATGTCTTATTTACAGCCGTATTACGGAAGGGCCGATCAATCTCCTTTCGGCTTGTTTCATCATTACAAGCATTTCGGTTACAGTTTCGACTTCATCGGGCAACAGGTTAAAACAGCGCAGCCTTTTCTGGTGGGTATTTCCTCCTTATTTAGCGCCTATGCCGATGAGGCCGTTAAAACCGCTCAAATTGTGAAAGCCCATCATGCGGATTGCAAAATTGTCGTGGGCGGTCATCACCCCACGGCCCTGCCCGAACGGGTTATGGAATCTTCAGCAGTGGATTTTGTCATGCGCGGCGAGGGTGAGGTATCATTGGCCTTACTGGCAAAAGCACTGCGCAGCGGATCGGGCTATGATGAAATACCCGGCCTGGTTTACCGCAAACCGGATGGCAGCCTGCACGTCGGCGAAACGGCCATCATGGGCAATCCGGACAATTATCCGTTGCCCGCGGCCGAGCTGCTGAACCAGCGCTATTATCGCCGCAACAAAAAGGCCAGTGCGGTGGTTGTTGCCAGCCGGGGATGTCAGCTCAAGTGCACCTACTGCTCGATCGGGGCATCGTCTCCCCTGCGCCATCGCAGAAGAAGCGTAGACTCCGTAATCGGCGAGATCGAGAACGCCGTAAACCAATTTGAGGCCGGATTTATCGATTTTGAAGATGAGAATCTATCTCTGGATCGCAAATGGTTTTTGAGGTTATTAAATGAAATCAAACAACGCTTTGATGGCCTTCAACTCGAGTTCAGGGCTATGAACGGGCTGCTGCCCTCATCGTTAGACGAGCAGGTCATCGCTGCCATGCAAGCTGCCGGTTTCAGGACTTTAAACCTGTCGCTGGGCACCACCTCAAACGCGCAGTTAAAACGATTTCGGCGACCCGATGTCCGCAAGGAATTTGAACGCGCTCTCGTTCTCGCCGAAATCTATGGTCTTGAAGCGGTCGGTTACATTATCATCGGAGCGCCGTTTCAAAAGGCAATCGATTCCCTCGCAGATCTTCTCTATCTGGCGAAACTTAGAGTTCTGGCCGGCAGCTCCATTTTTTACCCGGCACCGGGCAGCGCCGATTACGCGCTGTGTGCTTCAATGGGACTGCTGCCTGAAAAATTTTCCTGTATGCGATCCAGCGCCCTGCCCCTATCCCATACCACCACCCGCCGGGAATCGATAACGCTGCTGCGCCTGAGTCGAATTGTTAATTTTATGAAGTCCCTGGTCGACAGTGGCCTGCCGATACCGGATCCTGCGCCTGCCGCAGCCCGCATCACAGATCCGAATGATCGCAATGATGCCGGCAGACAACTGCTGCGATTCTTCCTATATGATGGTGTCATCAGGGGAATAGGCCCGCACGGTGAGGTATTTGACCATGAAATCTCGCTTGAACTGAGCAAAAAATTCCTTGCCGGTTTGAAATTGATTAAGATAAAAGGGTGTCAAAGCGGCCGGGAACAATTGTAAATACAATTATTAGGATGAGGTTATTAAGCGATGAAAAAAACTTATGACCCGCGCATGCATTCAGCCGAGCATATTTTGAACCAAACCATGGACCGCATGTATCAATGCGGCCGCTGCTTTAATGCGCATATTGAGCGCAAAAAATCAAAATGTGATTACCATTTTAAAAAAGCGCTGAATGCCGATGAAATTGAAGAAATCCAATCCCGGGTTAACCGGATTATTCAATCCGATTTGCCGGTGACCGAGGCGTTTATATCAAAATCAGAGGCCATCAGCCGATTCAATACGGAAAAGCTACCGGATGACGCGGGAGACAGCATCCGGATCATCAGTATCGGTGATTACGACCACTGCCCCTGCATCGGCCCGCATGTCAAATCAAGCGCCGAAATCGGAAAGTTTCGGATCACCTCCACCGCCTTTGAAGACGGTATCCTGCGCATCAGGTATAAGCTTGAAACTCCTTGAGTACATTGAGCAAGACCCCCGGCCCTGCCTTTAACGCGGCTATTTGGCGATAGATAACGAGTACGAGGACGACGACGAGGACGATGCTAAGAAACGTATCCTAACCTCGTACTCGTCCTCGTACTCGTCCTCGATAATTTTTTTTCCTGGATAGATTTTAGAATAGCTGCAGGCGATTTCTATAGGCGTCGATCACATCATTGGGGTCAGCGGTGATGACAATGTTATCCTGGATCCAGTCGGGAGCCCGGCCGCGGGTGATCATTTCCTTGATCTGGCTATCAATACCATTCCAGTATCCCTGGCGCCCCACGGTATCAAACAATATAACCGGAACCTGTTCCAGGATCGACAGCTTCATATTGCACAGGGTAATACCCAGTTCTTCGAGCGAACCCAGGCCGCCGACATTAAAAATCGGAAACGATGCAACCTCAAACCATTTCTGTCTGCTATGGCGGCAGGTGGATTGAAAAACCTGGCAAAAATCAACATCGGTGGTCATGGATTGATCGGTGATGTCCAGAAAATTCGCTCCTGACAAAATGCCGCGCGTCCGCGCAAGGGTATTGACCTGTTCCATAACGCCGCTGCCGCCCCCGGTGACAATTCCGATACTTTGGCCCCAAAAAGCGATCAGGGCGTCCATAAGGTCCCCCAGACGTGCTTCGCCGTCCCCTGAAAGCCGCATATTTGATCCATAAAAAGCAAAGAGCATTGATTTGTGGAAGTCGGCCAGCCGTTCCGGCAGCACAAAATACCCCATCCCATCGCGCATGGTGTGGACCATCAGACAACCATTTAATCCGGACACCCAGTATACCTCGATTCCAAAAGCATGGTATTCTTGAAGACGATTGTGATCCAGTTGTGAAAGAAACGGTCCGTGCTCGCAGGAAGGCTCGTAAAAATAAAGCGCCGTTATTTTGCCCTCACATGCCAGATTGATGATGTCGCGATGCTCAAGCAGATTGGGGAAATACTTCAGGGCCAGAACGGCAGATGAATCCTTTACGGCCTCCTTAAGCTTGGATGTAGCGTATGCATGACTGCATTCGCTAGCGGGTGAAAAATCCCGCCGGGCTATGGCACACAGCGCTTCGGTTGCATCACAGGCGTTGTCGGGGCCATTTAAATAGATACGGGCGGTTTTAATCGCATCTGTTTCATCTTGCATAACCGCAACGGGTTTTGCCAGGTAATGGCAGCTGGTGGGTTCCGGGGGATCAAATTGCCTTTCCAGCCGGCGCATTTCCTTATACGTAAAAAAGGCATCGCCTTTGGCAGATTTTTTCGGCCGGGTGCTGTTTTTAGATTTTGCGGCGTAATAAACTTTCGCGGCGATCAACGGATTTACGATGGGGTGCCGGGTTTGATTGACGATTTCAAGATAAATTCGTATGCCGCGTGTTTTTAAGGGATCCAGGACCGTGGCCGGCAAATTTCGGCCCAGCTCAAACCCGCTCTGCAAAACAACATAATGCTCGTTCAAATACATTGAACATGTGGTCACCGCACCTTTACCCGCTGCGATATGTACAGCATGTACCGCCTTTCGGACCTGATACCGGTTCAGAAGCTCTCTGCCGTCTTCTCGAAGCAAAATGCGCCCCAGGGCTTCCTTGTCCAAGGGCTCTTTCAGTTCACAGATAACCTTATGGGGTGCAATGACGATACTGCCGTCGGCTGAAAGGGTGGTGGATGCCGGCAATTTGAGTTGCGAACGCTCGATGGCTTCCAATACCTCATCGGATGTCAGAAGCGCTTCCGGATCACAGAAAACCAGACGCCCGACAGGCAATCCCAGGGTGATAAATTCGCGCAACTCATTTAGGCCGGGATAACCGGAAATCACCGGTGAGGCAACCAGGGTCAGCGTTACGCTGTCGCCCTCCAGAGCATCCGCTGAAGGCGGTTCACATTTAATTTGAACGCCGAGGCGGGCGATGCGGGAGCGTTCGCTAAAAACGATATGCTCGGCTTGATTTTTAAGATGCTCGATTAGCTGATCGTTTAGTCCAAATGTGGTTTGAAAGGTGATTGTGCTGGAATTTGCGTTCACCACCTTGGTAATAACCCCATCATTGGATTGCAACAAACCTCGATAGATTTGATTATCTCGCTTTTGTTTGGCCATATTTCATCCCACAGCATTGCGATTGGGTTTTCCAAACCGGATTCTTCGCACGAGAATCCACGGTTCCACCGCGTTATTTCCAACGATTGGGGCACTTTGCGCCCCTGTCTTTTCCCGCCTATGGCGGTAAAATCCAAACCACCCGCTGTGCGGGTGGTCGTTGACTCCCTTGGCAGAGGTCAAAATGGCACCTGTTCCCCGTCCGATATAAATTTCTCAAATCATCCAATTTTCATTGTTTTGAAAAAATGGGGGAGAATAGTGCTATTTGATAAAGACAAGAAGCTGGAGCTAACTGGAATTGCCAGGGAGCCGTTACCATAAGTCCTTTATACAATTTTAAATAGATTTAATCTATTCAAATCGATCTTTACGATCAAATTAAACGATTTATACCCGGATGGCAACTATTGCTTGCTGAAAATCGGGCGGGGTGAAGGCTTAAAGCCTTTTTATTTTCGATGGGTGCTACTCACGGCCGCGCTGAAACCAATTTCTCAAATCAATGTCAGCTGTAATTAGATCGTCGAGTTTTCGGTTAAAATATTCTCGATAATCTTAATTAGCGAGGTATCCGTAATACAATTATCATTGAAATTGGTTAGCTTTATTTCCTGCAGCATCATATTATCCAGGACCCACCCAAATCCCAGTTGCTCAAAAAAAATGATCGTCTCCTTACCCATTCCCACAATCAACCTCCGTTCACCATCGATATAGATGTTTTCGCTCTGGTCTGTAATTATCCGTTGATTAGACCAGTTAGATGCGCAATGAAATCAGACTTCAGATTTTCGGTGATCATAAAAAGCCTAAAACTAGCTGATTTCCATATAATTTATATATCGTCACTTCGGACGGATACCTTTAGCTATTTTGTTGGCAATTATTTCTGTCACCCGCTTCAATGCAAGTTGCGGCCCGGTACCGGGCAGTGTGTTTAGAAGTGGTTTTTAAACCACTTCTAAGAACGTGCCGGCGGGTTTTTAATTGACACGCGAATACCCTTTACCTATTATCCTCAGCATGATAATTTCTCAGGAAATCCAGCCATCGGACTGGAGAAAGGGTGACCCTCCATGCGGGCTGTTCGTTTGTGACTTCGACGGAACATTACTGCGTTCGGACCGCAGTTTTTCCAATGCCGACCTGGAGGCCCTAAGACAACTCGATGAATTTGGCATCGTCCGGGTGATCGCCACAGGCCGTTCGATCTACTCCTTGAATACCGTCTCTATTTCAGAGCTTCCAATGGATTTCATAATTTTTTCCAGCGGTGCCGGGGTTACCCAACATCCCGGCGGCCATATTATCAGAAATGTGAGCCTGGAAGCCGACGAGGTAAGTCGCGCAATCGCAATCCTGCAGGCCGGCGACCTTGATTTTATGGTTCACCGCCCCATACCGGATAACCATGTATTTGGTTATTTTGAGTCAAGCTTCGCCAATGCTGATTTTAAAAGACGTGTCGATCTGTACAGTCAATTTGCATTTCCTTTGGATGATGTCTCCGACGGTTTTGGTACGGCGACGCAGTTGCTGGCCATTCTTCCGCCGGCGGGTAGCCTGCAGGTTCTGGAAACCTTAAGAAAACAGCTGCCGGGTTTTAATATCATCCAGACGACCTCACCGCTAGACGGACAATCCATCTGGATAGAAATTTTCCCGGCAACTGTTTCAAAAGGTCTTACCGTCGCCTGGTTGACCTCAGAATTTGATATCGATCCCGGTCGAACCCTTTCAATCGGCAACGACTATAATG
>JAQYWI010000398.1 GCA_030145015.1 Desulfobacterales bacterium | reverse complement strand
CCCTGGAACCGATTCGAGAGAAGCGCGCCTATTATGAAGCCCACCCGGACCTGGTTGAGGAAATTATTTCAGACGGGTGTGACAAAGCCAGAAAGACCGCCCGGACCACCATGGAATCCGTTCGGGCTGCGATAAAGATAAACTAAGCAGGGCTTTAAGCCCTGCGGTTCAGAGTCAAAAGGCTTGAATGCTTGGAAGCTGGAATGCTTGAAGGCTCTATTGTTTGCGAACTTTCAAGCTTTCTGGCCTCCCAGCTTCCCAGCCTCAAGCCTTTTGCTGTGAGCTATGAGCTAAATTTGAGTTTCCCTATGCCGGAAGAGATTTACAAAATTCAGCTGGAAAACATTTTTGAAGGACCCATGGATCTTCTGTTCCATTTGATCAAGAAAAATGAATTGGACATCTATGACATTCCCATCGCCCTGGTCACCGAGCAGTATTTGCAGTATATTGACTGGATGAAAACCATGAACATTGACTATGCCGGTGATTTTATCGTGATGGCCTCCACCCTGGCTCAGATCAAATCGCGGATGTTGCTGCCGACTCCGGAAGGTGAGGAAGAAGATGATCCGCGTCACGAACTCATACAGCCTCTTTTGGAATACCTTCAGATGAAGTCGGCCGCAGAACAATTGTCGGAAAGGCATCTCCTCGGCGAAGATACGTTTGTCCGGGGCCGTGATCGTGAGGAGTTTTTGACCTTTCAGGGAGATGAGTATGTAAAAGTGGGCCTCTTTGAGCTCATTGATGCGTTTCAAAAAATTCTTGAAAAAATTCCCGGTGAATACCGGATGGAATTTACGGCGGATAAAATATCTGTTAAAGATAGAATTACCCAGATTATCGATATACTCGAGGCCAAAGGATCGACAACCTTTGTTGAACTTTTTTCGGAACATCCGGACAAAAGCGAGGTCATTGTCACATTCCTGGCATTATTGGAAATGGTTAAACTCGAGTTGGTTCGGCTTGTTCAACACACTCAAACCGGCGTGATGCGACTCTTTTATATATAATGGATGATATCAAAAATATTATTGAAAGCTTGTTGTTTGTGGCCGATGAACCGCTGAGCATTGATCGGTTCAAAAATATCGTTGGGCAGGCGCAGACCAAAGAAATCCGAGAGGCACTGGAAGAACTGGGGGCGGATTACGAAGCGCGCCAGGGCGGTTTCTATCTGAATGAGGTTGCCGGCGGGTATCAAATCCGGACCCGGTCTGAATACATGCAATGGATCAAACGCCTGCTGCAGCCGAAGCCGTCACGTCTCAGCAAGGCCGCCCTGGAAACCTTGGCGATCATCGCCTACAAACAGCCGGTCATCCGCAGCGATGTCGAGCACATTCGCGGCGTTGATTGCGGTGGCGTGTTGCGCGTGCTCCTGGAGCGAAAATTCATTCGGGTGCTGGGTCGCAGGGAAATTCCGGGACGACCGCTGATCTATGCCACCACCAAACGCTTTTTAGAGGTATTTGATCTTAAAAATCTCAAAGACCTGCCGACCCCCAAAGAAATCGAAGAATTCGGCAGCGCTTTATCTGAAAACATGGACACGGCCGCCGATGATGCGCAAGGGGACCTTGAAAGTTCCCCGGAGGAAGCACCGGAGACGCCTCTAGAAACGGCGGAATCGGAGCCCTCAGCCGAAAACCTGCAAACGTCAACTGAGCTGGATGAGCCTAAACCGGATCAAAATACATAACCTGAATTTTGCACGAGTCGGAGGCTTTCATCTGCAAGCGGAGCCCCTTATTGCAATAAAATTAGATGCTTCATCCCGCGAAGCGGGGGCATTTAAGGCTGAGGCTATAGTGCACTATGCCTCGGCCTGAATAACGCAGCAGATGGAAGCCTCCGGCTCGCCCAACGGGTGAAAATTAATGAGATAAAATGATTTGCATCCTTTTAATGTAATCCCAACTTCTCATTAATTTTCATGCAAGATTCAGGTTAAAAAGACTTGACTAATACCTTACAAATCCCGTAATTATCTTGATGTAGAAAAAAGAAACGGGCGGTTAACTCAGTGGGAGAGTGCTACCTTCACACGGTAGAAGTCACTGGTTCAAATCCAGTACCGCCTACCAATAATATTAAGGGGTTATGGTTTTGGCCATATCCCCTTTTTCATTATTTGCTACCATTTTGCTACCATTTATTTTAAAAATGGCATTTTCGAGCTTTGAAGGTGCCTCTTGATTGACAGGTTTCATGAGGTGCGCATAGACATTCAAAGTTACTGTCGGACTCGAATGACCCAACTGGGATTGTATGTATTTTATGTTTTCCCCTTGCTCAATTAATAAACTGGCATATGTGTGCCTCAAATCATGAAATCTTATCCTATCAATTTTTGCCTTGGTTAGTGCGGGTTCAAAATATCGCCTTACCAGGTTGTTATGGTTTATAGGTTGTCCAGCCTCATTCGGAAAAATTAAATCAAGATAATTGCGAGGGCAAGCCAGCCTCCACTCTTTAAGTTTTTTTATCATGGCAGGTCCCAAATCTATTTTCCGATTTGAAGCGTCCGATTTGGTATTGTACCATCTCTGATTATTGAACGTCCGCTGAATATGAATCTGGTTATTGCTCCAATCTACATCCGACCATTTGAGGCCTAATAGCTCCCCCTGCCTGGCACCGCTAAAGATAGCCAGCGTAAACAGGGTCCGATATTTCATGTCCTTTTCGGCTTCTAAAAATGAATTAATTTCAGCGGGAGTTAAAACCTGGATCTTGCTTTCTTCAGACTCCCCGTTACCTCTGGGCGGGTGGGCATGGGGAGATAATA
>JAQYWI010000397.1 GCA_030145015.1 Desulfobacterales bacterium | reverse complement strand
CGGGCCTTTTGTCAGGAGTTCTTATCATGCAAAAGAACTGTATAAGAACACAAGATGCTGAGTTTTTCCTATTGGTTAAAAATGACTGATTTACATAAAAGCCGCATAATTAAAAGCCTTCTGTTCATTATAATTCATCTCTTTACCGCTTGTTCGGCGTTTCAGAATGTTTCAGATCAAAGAGATCTTCGTCAAAACTATTTAAAAGCTAATCAATGGTTTGAACCCCAGGGCAAGCCCTGGACCCTGTTCCGCAGCAAGCTGCGGGGAATTAAACCCTAAAACGGATTAAAGACGCTGAGGTGGCTGAGCCGAATGAGATAAGCAGGAACCTTACGGCTATTGTTCCGACTAACATTGACCTTTTGTGGCATGGTGAGGCGGGAAATATGCGCGTACTGGTAGTGACCTGGACATCCTTGAAAGTTTATAATGATAAAGAGGGCCAACCTCTTGTTATCCCAAAGAATATATGGGTTACAACTGTGCCGGAATTGAAGAAATTCTGCAAAAGCAAAAAGATAGCTCAAAAAGACATTAATTTGAGGATAGAGCAGCTTTTGGGGCTTCCTCCTGACAACGGAAAAAAGATATTTGTTGAGTTCTGGGTGAACCCGGACGACCTGTTTCGCCCAAGCCCTGATCCTGAGATTACAGATTGCGAGGCTGGGCTGGATTTTCCTGGGTCTGACAGGTTTGTAAAGGTTAGCGGTGAACATGTTAAATGGTTTAATGATTTGAAAGATAAATCATACGGTGAAAATGGTTACCCGTGGACAAGACTTGGGTACACCTATGACTGGGGCAATCCGGACGGCGAGGTGGGGCTGAGTGAATTTATCATCAAGGCCGGAGCATATGTTGAGATACACTCGGTAACGGAAACACAAGATTATTGCAACCCAAACTGAGCGTATCAAAGTGAGTATTTTGATGAGAATGAACTCGATTTATAATGTTGAAATCGGAGGGAGCGTATGCCTATGTTGAGCGATTTTTAGCTCGATCTGTACCGATCTCTTGCGCATCAAGATCTCGGCACATCTCTTCCCTAAAAATTGCTCAACATAGGCTTTAAATAGCTTTAAGGCTAAATGTGATTATTCAGGCGTGATTTCTTTTTGTTTCGACTCTTATTCACCCCGGAAAAGTTGCGATGCGGCTTCCTTTGCCCCTGCGGACTGTTTTTGCGAATTAATGCCGGGGCTTTGTAATCAAAGGCTGACAAGGTCCGTTGCTCGATCTTAGAACCGATGATTCGATTGATGGCACGAACCATATCGCGATCGTCTCCGGTAATAAGGGTTAAAGCTTCGCCACTGTGAGTGGCGCGGCCGGTCCGACCGATACGATGAATGTACGCTTCGGGAGTTGAAGGGATGTCGTAGTTAATGACATGCGAGATCCGGGTTACATCAATTCCGCGCGCGGCGATATCGGTGGCCACCAGGATCTGAAAAGTCCCATCCCGAAAGCCATCCAATGCAGCTTGACGTTTTCCCTGTGAAAGGTTCCCTTGCAGCGAAGCCGACCGGTAACCGGCAACAGCCAGTTTTTTCCCCAGGCTCTTGGCTCTGTGTTTGGTTCGAGTAAAGACCAGAACCGACCTGATAGGGGTGGTACCCAACAGATTTAACAAAAGCGCCGTTTTCAGATGCTGTGCCACTGGGTATAGCGCATGGCTGACAGTGTCCGCAGGCGCGGTTGTTCCTATCTGGACAGTGACTGGATTTCGCAGGATGTCCTTGGCCAGGTGTCGTATCGCGGTGGGCATGGTAGCCGAGAAAAGCAGCGTCTGGCGCTTATGCGGAAGATGTGTCAAAATTCTTCTTATATCGGGTAGAAAACCCATATCCAACAACTGGTCAGCTTCGTCTGTTACCAGCACTTCCAGTTGGGAGAAATCGACTGTATGACGGCTGATATGGTCGAGAAGCCTGCCGGGGCAGGCAACGACAATATCGGCACGCTTCAGGTTCTTAATCTGTGGGTTAATACCCACGCCACCGTAAACCGCAACGCTTTTAAGGCGGGTTTTGCGCCCCAGAATTTCGATAGCCTGGTGAATCTGTTCGGCCAGTTCCCGGGTGGGGGCCAAGATCAGGGCACGGAGGCAACCGCATCTGTTCCCTATCAGACGATTCAAGATCGGCAGGACGAATGCCGCTGTTTTGCCGGTGCCGGTTTGGGCCAGTCCCATCACATCGGAATGTTTCAGGATCGGCGGGATTGCCTGGGCCTGAATCGGGGTCGGGGTTGCATACCCCGCTTTTAAAACGCCTGCTGCAACAGCGGGATGAAAATTAAATGCTTCAAAGTTCAATATATACCTTCTTTCTTTCTGTGTTCCAATAAAAAAAGCCCCGGAGTTATTCCGGGGCTTACGTATGTTTGTTGATTGACAACCGGGAACACTATTGTTGGATGGAAAATATAGGTTGCAGACGTCTTTGTCAAGCTTATTTGTCAAATTGAGAACAACAGGGTGGTTACTATTGGCTAACAATTTCTTTATTTTCGATTTTATCGATAACAATTGTTGACAAATCTTAACAAAATTATGTAATAATTAAAGTTATCATATCTTTGAAGGTTTCTTATCATATGTAAGAGATATTTCCCTTCCAGAAATATTCCTCAATTTCTTGCCATTGATTGTTGTAAAGTTTTTTCCCAGTCCAACCTCCTCTATTTTACTTTAAATAAGGGGAGGGATGCTATTTTTTTGTGGAACCAGTGTTTCAACGTAAAAGAAAAACTAGGCTGATACGAATATTAGAATGGCTTTTAGTTTGAGCTAC
>JAQYWI010000396.1 GCA_030145015.1 Desulfobacterales bacterium | reverse complement strand
TAAGGTAAAGATGTGTGGCCAGATAATAACCGAAATTCCCAAGACCAATAATGGCAAATTGCTTCATATGATACCTCATCCGATCATAATACTTTCCTCTGCGAAGTGATAACGAAACATTTTTCGCTGGCTAACCGTTACGGCGATTAGAAGCGGCCCAAGGCGCCCTATAAACATAACGAGCGTAAGAATGAGTTTGCCCGCTACCGAAATCCCCCCTGTGACTCCTGTTGAAAGCCCTACAGTACCGAAAGCACTGACCACCTCAAATAACAGCTCAAGAAATTTTCCCCGGCTCAAGGGATGGGGAGTTTCCCCGAGCTCTGTCATCAGAAGGCATATGATGCCAACGCACAGAACAACCGCACTGACCATAACCAGGCTGATTGCCTTTCGCATGCTTTCTCTGGAAATCCTTCGGCGAAATACCTGAGGAAACTCATGCCCGCGTAAACGCGATGCGCCTAGCAGGAAAAGGCTCGCAATGGTGGTGGTCTTGATGCCACCTCCACAAGAACCCGGAGATGCACCGATAAACATTATCAAAATAAGGACAAAAAGGGATTCGTTTGCCATATCCCCAATCGATAATGTATTAAATCCTGCCGTTCGGGCGCTTACAGCCTGGAAAAAACCGGCAAGTACACTGTATGTGGGGTCACATCTTGAATTGTGAATTACGCATTCCGACATAAACACAATTTATTGTAATTCACAATTCAAGATGTGACCCCATTCTCTGCCTATACCATTAATATCAAGGCATTTTGTACCTTTGCAAAAACACAGCTAAATTCGGATCCTGTACAAATAACAGGCCCCCATCTGCTTAAATGGATTTTGTATCTGAAAAACACGGGCATCGGATACAGTCGAATTGAAAGCCATCATTATGCGCTAAAGAGCTTTTTTGCGTTTCTGAAAGAAGCACGCATAATCAATACCAATCCGGCCGAAGCCCTGCCACTTTTGATCACTCGCAGGCGACAGGTCACAAAACCCATATCAAGCCAAGACGCTTTCAATCTGCTCGATTCCTTTGATCAAAGCATCTGGCACGGCCTGCGAGATTATACCATGGTCTCGGTGTTCTGGGCGCTGGGGTTGAGAACCAGCGAATTGACCGGATTGAAAGTGCGTAGCTTTGAAACCGGTCACGGAAAACGGATCGGTCTTTTGCGCATTCACGGTAAAAATAAAAAACAGCGTGCTCTGTTTGTCGTTGACCGATTGTTCGATGACCTTACACGCTACCTGGCTCACCCTCAATCTCCGAGTAAAAAGCTGGCGCCGCTTTTTCCCGGCCAACCCGATGCTGCCATCTCAAACAACCGCGTGCAGCGAATTGTCAAAGACCAGGCAATAAAGACTGGTATTGTTCCCGACGTTACACCTCGGGTGCTCAGACACTCATTTGCCACCGAAATGTATCACTGTGGCGTTCCTCTGTCCGCTATTCAGGTGATGATGGGACACGACTCCATTGCCGATACTTCCACCTATATCCACGTGTCAGACAAACTCAAACAACTGGCACTTGACAGCATCTTCATCTCAAGGAGGTTCTCATGGCAGTAGCGTCCGATAATTTCTTCCGACACGTTGATGACTTTTTCAATTACCGGCAGGATATCTATGACATCAGCCCGCAAACGGTTAAAAGCAACCGCGTTGATTTGGACCTGTTCAAAAACTTTATCTGTTCACAGGATCTGAAATCCATCGATGGACCGGCAATGATCGACTTCCAGTACTATCTCAAAAAAGAGCGCCAAAATTGCGGTGCCTCCATCAACCGCAAAATCTTTACCCTTAGAAGCTACGGGAACTTCCTAAAGCTTTATGACCTCCCTTACGCCGATGCATTGCCGTTTTATGACGTGCTGAAAATTCGCCAGGGTTATCGCAAAAGGCCCGGTGCATTAACCCCTCAACAGATCAAACTTCTGTTTGACGCCATCGATGTAGATACGATCCTGGGTATCCGTGATTATGCGCTTTACGCCATGATGTACCAGCTCGGTCTGAGAGTCGGCGAAGTCCATGACCTGAACCTTGCGGATCTCGATTTTAAAAATTGTAAAATCAATGTCATTGGAAAGGGCCGAAAACCCCGCACACTGCATCTAAACGACGAGTTGATTGACATCCTGAGCCAGTACATTGCCGTCCGTGAAAGATTTTTGAACAGCTGGCTCACTCCAGCCCTTATTATCTCCAAAAAGGGCAATCGACTGGCCATCCGAACCATGGAAGACAATCTAAATAAAATCCTGCTGTACGTCCCATTTGAGCTGCCCTTTAACGTCTCCTGCCATACGCTGCGTCATAGTATGGCTTCGCATCTCAACGATAAAAATGTCGACATTTTGGTTATCCAGAGCATTCTCGGCCACTCGTCAACCCGAAGCACCGAACCATACATCCACCCCTCTCAGGATACTATCCGCAAAGCAATGGACAAACTTCCCGGCATAAAATATGTCAAAGAACTGATACGAAAAGGAGAACTCAATTTGCGCTTCCAAAAACCGTTTAGACCTAAAAGAGAGTAGTGCCCCTTCGGTAATATCTACTTCTTTATTGGCTCTTATTAACCGTTTTTGAAAATGGATAGGGTGAAGTGTTTGTAAATCGTCTTTTACTATGTTTTCTTATAAATATTTTTCTTGAAATGCTCGCAGTATTAATGCAGTCTATAATAAAATAACTTCTTACCGTCATGCTTTATCAAATATCACCATCCTAATTGCGCCTAACTTTAAATCTCACCGCGGGGTTCGAGTAAGGTAAAGTGATCAGG
>JAQYWI010000192.1 GCA_030145015.1 Desulfobacterales bacterium | reverse complement strand
ATCGTCAAGGCCTTCCTAGCCCCGATGATGATTTGAAAGGGAATTAATGCGCTATAAATAAAAAAATTTCAACCCTAAATTTAAACTTTTACAAGAATTGAGAAAAAATTGGTAATTTAGAGGCAAATGCGGTATAAACTATAAGAAATCATTAGAGATTCTTACCATAGGAGGTTTAATGGGAAATCCAACCCATACTGAATTGGTAAAACGTATCCGGGCACTGGAAAAACAGATTGCGGTCCTGTCTGACAAGGCGGCAGCGGTAAAACCGATGTATGGCTTGCGAACCTTTGCCGAACAATCCCCTAACATGATTTTTATTAATAAGGGGGGGCCGTATCGTTTATGTTAACAAAAGATGTGTCGAGGAAATGGGCTACAGCCGCGAGGAGTTTTATGCCCCGGATTTTGATTTTATGGCTCTGATTGCCGCGGAATCAGTTGATTTGATCAGGTCCAACTTTAAACGCCACATGACGGGAGAAGATGTCGAGCCCTATGAGTATTCCCTCCTCAACAAACAGGGAGAAAGAATTGAAGCCATCATTACGACCAAGCTAATTAACTATGATCGTGGAAAAGCGATTCTCGGCATTATCACGGATATCACCGCACGCAAACGGGCAGAAGAAGAATTGCAATATCGACTCAAATTCCAACATCTCATTACGATGGTTTCCAGCCAGTTTATTAACCTGTATCCCGATCAGATTGATGAGGAAGTGAATCATACGCTTCAACAGATCGGAGAATTTGCGGATGCGGATCGAAGTTATGTCTTTCAATTTTCTGAAGATCAAAAATCCGTATCCGGCACCCATGAATGGTGCGCACCGGAAATTGAACCCACCATTGATCGTATTCAGAGTGCCCCGGTGGATGCCTTTCCCTGGGTAATGAAAAAATTTTTAAGTGCAGAAATGGTTTTGATCCCCCGCGTTTCCGACTTGCATCACGAGGCCGCCAAAGAAAAACAGGAATTTGAAAACCAGGGTATTCAATCGATTTTGGCGGTGCCGATGATTTCCGGCGGCCAGATCGTGGGCTTTATCGGTCTCGATTCGGTCAGGGAAGAAAAAATGTGGGCGCCGGACACCAATTCTCTTCTGAAGATCGTGGGCCAGGTGTTCGCTAATGCACTGGAAAACAAAAAAACCCGGCAGGCCCTGCAGGAAAGCGAGGAACGCCTGCGGACGGTTTTTGAAACTTTTCCGGATCCGGTCACCATTATCCGGGCAGAAGACGGGCGCTGTGTGGACGTCAATAGTGCCTTCACACGCCTGCTGGGCTGGACACGCAATGAGGTCGTTGGAAAAGTCGCTGCCGATCTTGATCTTTGGCACAACCCTGAAGCGCGCGAAAAACTGACGGCGGGCATTGCCCAACAGGGTAAGATCGAAAATTTGGAAGCCAAATTCCGGCTTAAAGACGGAAGCGTGATAACCGCTTTGATGTCGGCCGTTTTGATAAAGCTAAAAGACAAGCCGCATATCCTGACCATTAACAGAGATATCAGCGAATTAAAATCCGCACAGGAAGAGCGCGAAAAATTAAAGATCCAGCTGATCCAGGCCCAAAAGATGGAGGCCATTGGAACATTAGCCGGAGGCATTGCCCATGATTTTAACAACATTCTCGGTGCGATCATCGGCTACGCCGAGATGGCCCTATACGATACCCAAAAAGATACAATGGCGCACTACAACATAGACCAGGTGCTCAGAGCCGGTCATCGCGCCAAAGATCTGGTAAAACAGATCCTTGCCTTTAGCCGCAAAAGCGAACAGGATAAAACGGTAATTTCATCAACACCCATCATCACGGAAGTATTAAAACTGTTGCGGGCTTCATTGCCGACCACCATTGAGATAAAACAAAATATCGAACCGAACCCGGATCCTATTTTTGCCGATCCGACCCAAATCCATCAGGTCATAATGAATCTTTGCACAAACTCTGCGCATGCGATGGAAGATAGCGGCGGCATCCTGCAAGTCAGTCTGAGCAACTTTGAATTAGACGCTCGGAGGGCCTTACAATATCCGGAACTCAATCCCGGTCCCTATTTAAAGCTCAGCATAAGTGATAGCGGCCACGGTATGGACGCCGCCACCCTGAGCCGCATATTTGATCCCTATTTCACCACCGAGGAGCAGGACAAGGGGACGGGCATGGGCCTGGCGGTCGTTCATGGCATTGTCAAGGGACACGGCGGCGGTATCCATGTCGAGAGCACCCCCGGTGAGGGAACGTGTTTTGATATTCTTTTTCCAATTATGGGAAGACAGGTCATATCTGAAACCGAGGAATTAAAAACACTTCCGACCGGCAACGAACACATTCTGTTCATCGATGCGCTGGATGGAAAAGGTTGATTTGAAGTCAACTTTTTCGTTAGGCCAAAGGTAATGAAATCGTTATGGTGCAGCCGCCCCCCGGATTATTCCCGGCGCTGACATGCCCGCCTAATAAATTGATAAATTTTTTAACCAGCGCCAGTCCGATGCCGGTACCCCGGGTTTTTCGCGCCAGATCGTTATCCACCCGGTAAAAATCGTCGAAAACCTTATTGAGCGCATGCTGGGGAATCCCGGGTCCGCGGTCAGCAACCGCGATCTTTACCCGGTCGGCGTCTTGATAGATTCGAATCGTGATTTCTTTGCGAACTGCTGTCTGGCAGAATTTAATGCTGTTTTCAATCAGATTGATCAATACCTGAATCATGGCCTCACGATCGTAGTTAAACGGACGGATTTTCTCCTGAACAATTTTCAGGGTGAAGCCTTCCTGCCGGAGTTTGGCCTGCATCACGGTTTGAACTTCGGCGACAACCTCTTCAAAGGTTCCTTTTATCAGATTAAGAGATCGCTGTTTTTTCTCGAGCTTGGCCAGATCCAGAACGTTGTTAATCAGACGCGATAGCCGTGAACCCTCGGAATTGATGATCTGGAAATAGGCCTGCTCCCGCTCGGGATCTTTGGCAATTCCCTGTTCGAGCATTTCAATGTACATCCGTATATTGGTTAACGGGGTCTTTAATTCATGCGTAACGGATGACACGAATTGGGATCGGCGTTCGGAAAGATCCACGATCGTCTGCACGCTTTTGTAGATTGCAAACAATCCAATTAAAAAAATCGCCGCCAGCACGACCATCATAATCATCAGCGTGTTGCGACCGGTGGAACCCGGAATCGCATCACAGCTCAATGTAGCGTTTAAAAACCCGAAGGGTGATGGAAATCCCCGGTTCAGGATAAATTTGGGATCACGGCTGGATATGCCGGCTTCCACCCGACCGATTTCCTGACCCTGATCGATCACCCGCAGGCGAAGATTGGCAAAGCCTGCCATTGGCTGGTCAATAAAGTAATTTTGGGCGAGATGATTTAAAAAGGCCCGGACCTTCAAAATAAATCCCTGACGAAATATTTTCTGGTTGATCATAATGCGGCGAAATATAAATATTTGATCATCGCCCACAAAGACCGATTGCAGCGGAGCAACTTCCACCTGAAAGCTTTCCTCATCCCGGCCTTCGGCGGCCACTTCGCGGGATGCATCGGCCTCGGATTCCGCCAGGTAGGGCTCACTGCGCCCGCCTATTTTACCGGCCCGATATACGTCCGTATCCCCCAGTACATCTTCTGCCGCCGGACGGCGGTCTGCACGGCTTTTTGAGATTGACCCGGTTGACGGCGCAGGGCTTTTGGCGGTTTCGCGTTTTTCCTGACGGGCAACATTTTTTGCCTGAGCGCTGGTGACTTTTTCAAACCGTTTTTCTTTTTGACCGAGATGCGCTTTGGGTTTTTGAGAGCGCGTTAAATCCAGATATTTTTCGGCAAATCCGCTTTGTTGCTTCTGTTCGGCTTGGGCAACCGCTTTGGCCGGTGGCGCTGTTATTTTATCGGTGCCCGCGGTGCGTTTGCGGTTAAATATGCGATTGGCTTGCTCCAGCCGGGCTACGGCACCTTTGCGATCCGCGGCAACGGATTCGCCGGCCTGTGCCAAAGGCGTTTGAAACGAACCGTCCGGATTATTCTGGAGATATCCGAGGATGTAATTTTGCTCCGGCAGGCTTGAAAGCGGTGAGCGGTTTTCATTTGCGGAATCGCGGTAACGCCCGGAAGGGCTCATAAAAAAATTGTACTCATCGATGGCGCGACTTTCCTCCTGCTGCACCAGGGTTGCAAGGGCCTGTTCCATTTCATCAAACAGCGTATTGGCAAAATAACTCAATGTGGCCGCTTCTTCCTGTTTCAGACCCTGGTAGGTCCGCACGACAAAATACCCGAGCGGAACGGACAGGGTCAGGCAAAATATAAGAATTAAAAATTGTAATCGTTTCATTTTTCAGGTTCCAACCGGTAGCCTTCCCCCCTGATGGTGTTTACAAAAGGGGTATCGCCGATCAACAGGGCAATTTTTTTGCGCAGCTTGAGCATATGAATATCCACGGTTCGAGTTTCGATATCCGCGTCGGCATATTGCCACACCTCGGTGAGCAGTTCTTTTTTGGAAACGATCCGATCCCGATGGCGATGCAAATAGGCGATGATATCCATTTCTTTACGGGTCAGTTCCAGGGTTTGATTTTGATATTCAGCTATCAGGTTTTTGCCGTCAAAAAAAATATCTCGAAAACGAATTTCCACGTCCCCCGGATTTTTGCCGGTGCGACGCAAAACCGCTTCCACCCGTACCATAACTTCCCTGAGGGAAAACGGCTTGCTGATATAGTCATCGGCTCCGGCGTTAAAACCGGTTACGATATCATCCTCGGAGCCTTTGGCGGTAATGATGATAATGCCCTGGCCGGGTTTCTTTTTACGTACTTCTTTGCAGATTGAAAACCCGTCAAGCGTCGGCAACATGACATCCAGCAGGATCAAATCAAATGCCTCTTTAAGACCCGCATCCAATCCCCGGCCGCCGTCTTCTACCCCTTTAACCTCATAGCCGTTGTATACCAACACATCAAGGAGCCCGCGTAACAAGGCCGGGTCATCCTCAACGACGAGAATGCGTGCTTTCGGTGTCTGCATTTAATTCCTTGCTCCTTTTCTACGGGATAGCGTCATTACGAAACCGCGAGAAGTGGTTTCAAAACCTCAGATCGCGTTCGAGAGCAAGGCGCAGGCCGATGAAAAAGCGCAGCATACATTAGAGTATGTGAGCATTTTGAAGAGGTCTGCAACGCAGCTATCGGACGATAGATGGGGTTTTGAAATCACTTCTAATGACATTATATCAGATCTGTCTATTTTCAAAGTAAAAGTTATGTAAAAACCTGGCACGCTTTTTTTACATTTCTTTGAATTGTGTTTTGGCTGCGCTGGAATAGAATTGAAGAAGCATGACAGCACCTATGCCAAAAATAATCCATAAATCGAAAGGAGCTATCCATGAAACCCACTCGTCTAAAATCATTTATTTTTATTATCGCTTTGATCGCTGCCACCGGAGCCGCAATGGCCTATACCGCCGGTGGAGGGAAAACATGGTTTACGGGCTGGACAACGCCTGCAACTCACACCCCGCCAACAGGATCCGGCCCGGTAACGCTCAGCGGCCGGCTGATCCAAAACAAAATTCTTCAGGGATCCGACGGCAGGGTCAACCTTGCCCTGAAGCTGCAAACCTCTGATGACTTTGGTCCAACTGCTACAGAATCTCGCAATGTAGATATGGTCATCGTATTGGATCGCAGCGGCTCAATGAAAGGACGCAAAATCAATGACGCGCGACAGGCCGTCTTAAATCTTTTATCCAGCCTGTCCGCAAAGGATCGCTTTGCCCTGATTACTTACTCAGACAACGTTCAGTATGTCTCTACCCTGGACAAAGTCACCGCAGATCGTCGCCAACAGCTCGAGTCTCTCATCCATCGCATAACAGCCGGTGGTGGAACCAACCTGGGTGCCGGACTGCAGGCGGGGATAAACCTGCTGGTATCGGCCCCTGATGATGGAAATACCGGAAAGGTGATCCTCATCTCCGACGGACTTGCCAATAAAGGGATTACGGATTCCACCCGATTAGGCGATATGGCCGGGATTGCCGTTGAAAAAGAATTTGCGGTCAGCACGGTTGGGGTGGGAAACGATTTCAACGAGCAGTTGATGACCGCCATTGCCGACCGCGGTGCCGGTAACTACTATTATCTGGAAAATCCGATGGCATTCGCGGAGGTTTTTCAAAAGGAATTGTTCTATTCCAAAGCAACAGTTGCAACCAATGTATCGATTTCTTTTCCCCTGAACAATGAAATCTCCCTGGTAGATGCCTCCGGATATGCGATCGAAATTCAAAACGATCATGCGGTTTTTTATCCGGGAGACTTACGCTCCGGTCAAATCCGCAAATTGTTTCTGACATTACAGCTGCCGACCGGTGCACCCGGAAGTTTTGAAATGGGCAGGATCAAGGTCCGTTATCGTTTCAACGACCGGCCGATGGAAACAACCCTTGACGGGTCCTATAAAATTACCTGTGTCAAAAATCAAAAAGAGGTCCGGGCTTCAATCGACAAAACGTCCTGGACTGAAAAAGTCATTCGCGAAGATTACAACCGGCTCAAACAGGAAGTCGCCGCGGACATTAAAACGGGCAAAAAACAAAAAGCCCTGCAGCGCATCCACAGCTATTACCGCGAGCAAGAGTCGATCAATGAAACCGTCGGTTCGGCCGAAGTCACCCAAAATCTGGATCGCGACCTAAAAGAGCTGCGTCAAAGAGTGGAAAGTACCTTTCAAGGCGCCCCGGCCGCGGTATCCCGGAAGCAAAAAGCCAATTCAAAAGCCATGCAGTATGAAGGTTATAAGGGACGACGATAAAGGTGGCTGTCTGCTGTTTAATGAATCGTAAATTTAATGAATTGCTTGGAAGAAATATGAAAATCCGAAGCACGAATTTCGCCTGATCTAATAAAATGGGTCGAAACAATCTCGAATTACCAAAATTCAAATGACCGAAACAGGATCATGCCTTGAGGGACATTTAGTAGTAGATTTGTTTTGGTCTTTAGAACATTCGGATTTCGGATTTGTTTCGCATTTCGTGCTTCGAATTTCGAATTTAAAACTGATATCTGAGCACTTAAAGAACGACAAAAAAGATCATGCTTAGATAATATCAAAACCTGGAGGAAATAATCATGGCTCTTTTAACCCGTGTTATCCGATTGTTTAAAGCAGACATCCATGGTGTCATGGATCAGATTGAAGACCAGGGGCTTTTATTGAAACAACACCTTAGAGACATGCAGGAATCTCTTGTTCAAAAAGAAACGCAACTAAAAAAAATGGGGACCGCCAGAGATCAGGCCCAACAGGCGTTTCAAAAAGGAAAAAAGGAGACCGACAACCTGGAGTCGGATCTGGAAGTGGCAATTAAAAAAGACAGGGATGATATTGCCCGGATGCTTATTAAAAAACTCAAACCCTTATCCCGTATTCAGACCGAACGCCACAACCATATTGATCTGCTGAATCATGAAATGGCTCAGTTCAAAGAGAATTTAGAACAGCAGCGGCTGCAATATGAGGAGCTCAAACAAAAAGCCACCACATATTTTCATCGCACGGAACAACAACGGTGGGAAGAACCATGGTCGGCAGGGCCATCCGGCTTTAGCGTTTATGAGCTCAGCGAAGAGGAAGTGGAACTTGAGCTTCTGCAGAGAAAGGAAGCTCTAAAAGGAGGTGTGCCATCATGAAATCCACCGCAAATCCCATACGATCGACAATTATCTGGGGTCTAATTGGGGGGCTTTTGTATATTCCGTTATGTGTCGCCTTAAGCCGCTTTTTGTTCTGGCCGGCGAGTTTTCAGGTGTCACTCTGGGTATTGCTGGCCGGATACGCGGTCTTGCTGTCACGCTGGGCCCCTGAGTCACTCAGATCAATCAGCCTCCCCTTGCTGCTGCTGTTTTTAGCCGCTTTTTTTATCAGATCAACGAGCGCCTTTTTGTTTACATCCCTGGTGATGCTGGGCTGGATTCGCAGCGGTATCTGTTTCAAAGAAAAACCTTCTTTAAAACGATTCGGAGCGGAGATCGGTTTAGGCCTGGCAACCGGGCTGCTCGTATGCGGTGCAATGCCCGCTGTAGACCTGGCGTCGGCCCTGGGGATATGGCTGTTTTTTCTAATCCAGGCCCTTTACTTTGTTATATTTGACTATCGCAGCGATTTTGAAGCCGAAATTGAAGTGGATCCTTTTGAAAAGGCAAAAATGGCAGCCCGGAAAATACTGTCCGGCGGGATTTAAATACTTGAGTCAATTGAGTCATGGTGATAAATAGATAGTTAAATATTGTCTCAATAGGACCTTAGGTGTGGTAAAGGAATTTAAGAGAAATGGCCCGAAAAAAAACCCAGCATAGTATTTCTTCCAATCTTGTGGACCAAAAGAAATTAGAAGTTGTTTTGAAGTGCGATGTTGCCGGCACAGTTGAGGCGGTCAGTACCAGTCTGGCCGAAATTAACGTGCCCGGGGTGAAGATCGATCTCATTCAGACCGGTATCGGTAATGTATCCAAATCCGATGTGATGATGGCCCGCACCGGCAGTAAATTGATCCTTGGATTCAGCGTGGACACCATGCCGAAGCTGGAGCAAGAAATCAAAGAATACGGTGTTGAAGTGCGACTCTACGATACCATCTATAAATTGAACGAAGACATGCGCGGGATTGCTCAAAGCTTCATCATTAAGGCAGCCGAAGAAAAAATTACCGGCAAAGCCAAAGTCATTGCCACATTCAGAAGCAGCCCCAAAGGAGTCGTCATCGGATGTGAAGTGCTGGAGGGCAGCATTGAATCGGGGAATGACTTCCGCGTCATCACCGCCATGGGCCCGGCCTATTTCGGAAAAATCACATCTCTTCAGATCGAAGGGCAAAATGTTAAGAAAGCCAAGCCCGGTCAGCAGGTGGGAATTAAACTGGAGGGTTGGAATAAAGCCAAAGTCGATGATCTGGTGGAATGCTATGAAAGCATTCGGCAAAAAGGCGCCGGCCGCTGGAAACCGCGCAGTGGCATCATTCGTTCCATATCATAATAGAACCTATCTCAATCCGCCTCTGGCAGACTAACGCCCGCTGGTAAAGTTTTAAACCTATAAAAAGTGCTTATACCAACAAGTGAGCTAAAATTAAAAATGATATAAAATACCTAAAATTGAGGAATTCTAACCTTTTTTAAAATGAAAGATTGAGCGCAGCGAAACCATAACTTTAGGCATTTTAGGCACTTCTCACTTCTTTATTTTTGAAAAAGAGAGGGACCCTGATGACAGTTCATTTTGTTTATATGACCGCCGGCAGCAAAGCCGAAGCGCAGAAAATCGGGAAAGCGCTGGTGGAATCCCGGTTGGCTGCATGTGTGAACATTTTGGATAACATGCAGTCCATTTATAGATGGGAGGAAAAAATCCAGCAGGATACAGAAGTGGTTTTAATTGCCAAGACCTCCGCAAGTCTCGTTTCCCGGCTGGTCGAGAAAGTCAAGACGCTGCACAGTTACGACTGCCCCTGCATTGTCAGCCTGCCGATCTCAGACGGCTACCCGCCGTTTTTGGATTGGATCCAGGCGGAAGTTAAAGAATAGTCTCATAGACCTGCCGTTCAATCCTTCGGTTCCACCTTACGGAATTTCCCAATTAAAGATTGAAATCCGTTAGCATTTCTTAAATTTATTCACTTCTTTATTAGATTGAAAGTAGGGCAGCCCTCGACTCGGCTGAGCCTCTCGGCCGTGAGCTCGAGGCCGAACGGCTCGTCGCAGGCCGTGGCTGCCATGGAAGTCGGCACAGAGGCCGACCCTACTTTATCGATTTAAAAGTCGCCCGCAAAAACCTCGGCCGGTACAGCCGGGCATCATTTACCGTTTTATCAAAATCCACTGAATTGGCAATATAGGTAATCACAAGCGTGTCGGGGATTTCGGAAAGAATTGTATGGGCCTTGGCAGCGTAACAAAAAATCGAATCGTCCCAATCGGCTTCCGGGCATTGATAAAGCTGTATCGGAGCGCTCCAGGGTCCCTGGGGATCGGGGGA
>JAQYWI010000191.1 GCA_030145015.1 Desulfobacterales bacterium | reverse complement strand
CCCCATCAGGATTATCCATCAGGCGCTGATGGACAGCCTCAACCGCAAAGCCCTGAACATCCTCGTACCGGACGTCCTTGAGAGCGTCATTACCCAGCATCGCATTCGTTATTTAGGTGGTATTAATCACACAACTTCACGGGTGTTCAGAGAGGAGGCCGGGGCGGATGCCGTACTGATCACATCTTTGGAGCTTTACAGTGAAATTGCACCACCTAAGATTGCGCTGACATCCAGATTGGTTTCGACCGCCGAGCACATGCCGGTTTTATGGATGCGCGGTATCGGTTTGGCCGGAAATGAATCGCCGGGACTTCTCGACCTGCGTTTGGTCGAAGACCCGCAGGTATTGCTGAAATCGGCGGTGCAAAATCTTACCGGTTCACTTGCCCGGCACCTTGCAGGCCAGACGGATGGGGCTGATTCCGCCAGGATCCGAAACATATTTGGGCCGCGGGCATCCTTTCGCGCGCCTATTTTAGATTCGGGTATCCAATACCGGGTGGCCGTGATCCCATTTTTTAATGTGAGTGAAAGAAAACACGCCGGCGAAATGATCGCCCTGCAATTTGTGAAGACGTTGAAAGCTTATGATAATTTTTTTGTGATTGAACCGGGCCTTGTCAGGCAAACCCTGCTGGACATGCGGATCATTATGCAGGACGGACTATCCCTTGCGGATGCCGACCTTATTTTCAGCCGGCTGAAGGCCGATCTGGTTCTTTCCGGCGATATAATGGATTATCAGGACTACAAAGGTTTTGATGGCAGACCCAGCGTTGATTTTTCAGCTCAGGTGATCGCAAAAAAAAGCAGGGAAATCGTATGGGTGGCCAAGAGTTATAACCGGGGCGATGACCGGGTTTTTTTCTTCGATTGGGGCAAGATCCACACCGCCCACGCGATGACCACCCAGATGGTGCGGCTGGCGGTTGAAGATCTCGTTCAATAAAGGCCGAAGTAATCCTCGAATATCCGAATTAAGTCCGCATCTGTAACCGGGCCCAGAAAGACCTTGGGCTCATGCACTCCGTCGGTCATGATCAAACCGACAAAATGATCGAAATCCTTGCGATAATAGATGATGTTTTCGGTGCCATTCAATTGAACCTGGATTTTGAGCTTCCCCGTCGAAAATTCTTGAATATGGTTCAACTTTAGAAAAGTGAGCACTTTCCCCCGATAGTGATAGAAGTCATAAAGCCCTTCATCGATCACATCTTTTTCCTGATCGGTCATGGAAAGATATTCGCTTTGTGAAGGTCCGAAAAATACGACCGCCTTTCCACTGACAAACAGGGTCTCTTTATCAACCCCAGCGGGTTGCGCCAAAAGCGGGGTTGCCATAATTAAAAAAAATAAGCTGGCCGAAAATAGTTTCATATTTCTGCTTTCTTGTGATCATCGTCGGTTTATTTTAAACCGTATTTCTTTACCTGGTACCTCAGGGTGTCGTAACTGATATTCAGAAGCTTGGCCGCGAGGGACTTGTTGTTATCTGATTTTTCGAGTGCTTGCTGGATGAGGTCTTTTTCGACTTCCTCAAGGGATATCCCTGAATCGGGTAACCTAAATTTATCGGCTGCCGGTGGACTCGGGCTTAGCGTATCTTTAAATATCCACTTGGGCATGTGCTTCGGGCCGATGGTCTTCGCGTTTTCAAGTACGACGAATCTTTCAACGAGGTTCTTCAACTCCCTTATATTTCCGGGCCAGGCATAGGCAATCATCAATTTTTCAGCCTCCGATGAAAAGCCCTTAACGCGCTTTTTGTTGTATTGGGTGGCAAAGTGTGAGAGAAAATGACTGGCGAGCAGAGGGATGTCGTCAGTTCTTTCTCTAAGCGGAACCACATGCAAATAAAATGCGGTCAACCGGAAAAACAAATCTTTGCGGAATTCTCTATTTTGGACGGCCTCGGAAAGATTTCGGTTCGTTGTCGCGATCACGGTGACATCGACACTGATTTCGCCTTTGCCGCCAATACGTCTTACTTTCCTTTCCTCCAAAACTCTTAGCAGCTTGCTCTGAAGGTCCCATTTCATATCGCCGATTTCATCCAACAGAATCACACCGCCTTTGGCCAGTTCAAACAAGCCTTTTTTATCCGATTTTGCGTCTGTAAAAGACCCCTTTTCGTACCCGAAGAGCTGGCTTTCAAGGAGGGATTCGGGCATGGCCGCACAATTTACGGAGATAAAAGGCGCATTCCAGGTATCGTCCCGGTTAAACATTAGTTCGTGGATTTGCCTGGCGACAAGCTCCTTGCCGGTACCGCTTTCTCCGGTGACGAGAATGGTGGATACCCGGGCTTGCGCCATCTTTCGGATATTCTCTTCCAAGTCCTTGATGACCTTGGATTCCCCGATAATTTCCTTTTCATAGGCGTCGGAATAGGCTTTTCTGAGGTAGTCGACCTCCTGTTTGAGGCTTTCCTTTTCAATGATGCCGTTGATTACAATTTTAACCTCATCCGTATTAAATGGTTTGGTCAGATAGTCGGCCGCACCGAGCTTCATGGCATTGACGGCCGTATCGACTGCATCATCGGCCGTGAGCATAACGACCTGGGTCGTCATTCCATCACCTTTTATTTCCTGAAGTATATCCATCCCGTTGCGATCGGGCATTCTTATATCCAGCAGGACCACATCCGGATCCCAGGCTTTAATTTTATGGATGACACCATCGGTTTCAGTTGCGGTAAAAACCTCGTAACCTTCTCCCTTGAGCGCCTTGGCCAACACAGAGACGATCAATTCTTCATCATCCAAGAGAAACACCTTCCCCTTTTTTTTCATGAGATGAGTTCCGTTTCTTCTTTTTTTACCTTGAGTGAAACATTGAACACCGTCCCCTGGCCCGGTTTGCTTTCGACGATTATTTCGCCGCCATGCTGTTCAACCAGCCGGCGGGTGATCGCCAAACCCAGGCCGGAACCTTTGCGTTTGGTCGTAAAAAACGGCTGAAAGATCTGGTCAAACAGGGGCTGATCGATACCTTTGCCGGAATCCGCAACTGCAATTTGAATGCTGTTGAGCTTGTCGTCATAGGCGGTTCTGATGGCTAAAACACCGCCACCGGGCATGGCTTCGATGGCGTTGAACATCAGGTTCAATAAAACCTGTTGCAGCTGCATGGGGTCAATCATGGTTTCCGGCAGATTCGAATCGAACTCCTTGAGAACTTTTATGGGGGTCGCGGAACTCGAAGACAGGGCCGGGTGTTTCAGTGAAAACGTGATGGTTTTATCAAGAAGGTCATTTAAATCCGTCAGCATCGGCTGGAGTTCGGGGGGTTTGGCAAAATTAAGCAGGCTTTTGATTAACAGCTCGATACGCTTAATCTCGTCAACCGCTTTGGCGATGAGGCTTCTGTCCTCTTCGGAAATGCCGGGTTCTTCCAGAAGAACCTGTACCGAGCCTTTGATGCCGGCCAGTGGATTTTTGATTTCATGTGCCAGGCTGGCGGCCCATTCACCCACCATCTTGAGCTGCTCGGCGCGCTGCAGGGACGCTTCTACCTTCTTTTCCTCGGTGATATCCCGGATCACATGGATTAATCCGCTGATCTGGTCATTATCATCAAATCTGGGCATGGATCTTATTTCAAGAAACATATCTAAGTGCGGCTCGTACATTTCAAAAGAAACCGGCTTGCCGGTGTCAAAACACTCGCAACTGGCGCAATATTCCGGTGGATATTCTTTGCCATGGTAATACTGATAGCATTTTGCCTGGGTGACCCCTAAAAAAGGCAGGCCCAGGATTTTTTCGGCGGCTTTATTGGCCCGGACGATATTAAATTCGCGGTCATGGATCGTAATCATATCGGTGATCGTATTAAAGGTTTCCTCCCACTCCAGCTTGGACCGAATAACGAGGGTTTCCATTTTTTTGCGTCCGGAAATATCCCGATCGATTGCCAGAATATATTTGTGTCCCATGTACTCTAACAGTCCGGCACTGATTTCTACGGTGAAGATGGTGCCGTCTTGCTTAATGTGGTCGATTTCGGCATTGATCCACTCGCCATTTAAGATACGGTGAACCCGATCCGGGGCAGCCTGTGAAGCGTTGGGGGCATCCAGATCTTTGATCAAGTTGAGTGTAGACAACTCCTCCAGACTATATCCGTGCATCTCGGCCGCTGCAGGGTTGGCGTCGACAATATCGCCCACTTTGTCGCCCTCGGCGTCGATAATGAAGATCGCATCCCCGGCGCTTTCAAACAGCGTTCGATAGCGCCGTTCGCTTTCCATGGTTTTACGCATGGTCTGTCTCAAAGATTTGGACATTTCGTTAAAGGATGTCGCCACCTCGCCGAATTCATCTCTCAAACCCTTTATGCGATAGTCCAAATCACCGCTTTGCAATTTACGGGTGGCCTCCAAAAGCGCCTTAACCGGTTTGGTAAATTCTCTGATAACAACAAAGCAAAATCCGGCTGCGACGAACGGCGTCAGTACCACGAGCATATAGAGCGTGCTTTTTGACCTGGAGATATCGATCAGGGAAGCTTTGGTTTTATCCGTAAGCTTGTTATTGGCCATATGGACCATGGCATCGACCTGGGCAACCAAGTTTTGCGTCGTCCGGTAGGCCCTGTCACTTTCCTTTACGAGCTCTTCGCGGTTGCCGCTTATCTTCAGAATTTTGTGGATGGAGCCGCTGTAGAACTCGATATTGGCATTCAAATGGTTCAGCCGTTTCGTCACTGTGGCCGTATGATGACAACTAAAGCAAGTACCCGAAGCTTTTTTAAGGTTATCTACATTGGCTATAATAGCATTCGGGTTCTTTTCATAACGGGTGCCCATGAGGTAGAGGTCGGACTGCACGTGCTTAATCCGGATCAATAACTGCTCCCGCATGATTTCCACCTGATGGAGCGTAATCAGGTGATCCAGTTTTGAGGTTGCGGTTTCAATCGCAATGATGATGTAGGAACCGCCAGCGACAAATACCAGGCAAACAAAGCCCAAAGCGATGAGTACTTTTTTCTTCATGTTTATCTGCTTTTTTGAATTTCAAGGGTTTCAATTTTAATGTAAGCGCTGCTTAAAAATTTCCACGAAATATGCGGATTAATCCTTCATACCTGTACGCTTATCGGGATCATGGAAATATAGATATTTATACAAAGCTTCGGGACCATGGCAATCTTTGCACATCAGCCGGTGCGACGCTGTTCTCAGAAAACTGTTAAGCGCAAATCCTTCAACCTCAACGCCCTTGCCTTTAGATGGTAAATTGGGCTCCCATTGATGGGCATTATGGCATGAGGCACACGAAAGGTTGCCGGCCGTTATGTTCTCTCCGGTTGTTTTGTCAAAAAGCGGTAAATATTTTTGGGGCCCCTCAATGTTTTTGCGAATATTGATGATCATGACATTATCGGGGTGTGAGCCGATGAGCGGGACTTTGTTATGCGCAGGTCCGTCTTTTGAGTGGCAGGAGTTGCACATCTTCTCCATAATGCTATCCCCGGCGGAAAGTTTGCGAGCCCATAATTTGATTTGATTCTGGCTGTTGTGGACCAGATGACAGGTCCCGCAAACGCCGGATTCAGCCGGGATTTGATCTAAACTGTTTTTGGAATTCGGGGCGCTTACCAGAAGGTCGTGGTCGGTCATTTCAACAGAGCCCGGCTCGGGATGACAGTTTTCGCAAAGTTTGGGCTCGGGAGAATTGGCTATTCTTAAAAAGCTGTTTTGCGCGTTTCCCTCAACCTTAAAAAAAGCTTTTGCAGGTTCATCAGAAGAAGGGGTCCAGCGGTGCGGGTCATGGCACGAGTGGCAGGTCAGCAACCCCTTGTCCAGCGCTTTACCGTTTTTATCAAAAAGCGGCAGGGTGGTGGTAACGCCCTTTTCAGCCGGCGCAATGTTTAGCGGATGAGAATAGCCGCTCAGCACTTTTTTTGCGGCCGTACCCTCGGCATTATGGCAACTGACACACATAGACTGAACGATATCGTCACCGGCGTCAGTCATCGGCCTCCCCCACAAAAAAGATTTTTGGGCGTTATGCACCAGGTGACAACTTCCGCAGAGGCCTGATTCCACCGGTGTCTGGTTTATGATATTTTTGTCTTCGGGAGCCGACTTGCTCAGGTCGTGGTCGCTGTTGGCAATATGAAATTTTTCGTGGTGACATTGGTCACAGATCTGCGGTGACGATTTTCTTAAAAACGATGCGAATCGTTTCTTAACTTCCCGACGTTCTTTAGCGGGTTCAGCGGCGGTTGAGCCCGGTTCCCAGCGATGGGGGTCATGGCATGTCTGGCAGGTCATGGTTCCTTTTGCGGAAACTTTTCCCTGGGCGTCAAATAGCGGCAATGCCGGTGTTAAACCCTTTTCAAGCGGTGAGATATGGGTCGGATGAGAATAGCCTTTGTTTATTTTGTTTTTGGCGATTCCGGTTTCATTGTGGCAGCTGATACAGAGACTCTCTACGCCTTTTGAGCCGGCGGTCGCCGTGGGTGTCCGTGCCCACAGAAAGTTTTTTTGCGGGCCGTGCACCAGGTGACAACTTCCGCACAGGCCTGATTCTGCGGGGGTTTGGTTCAAAACATTTTTTTCTGCGGGGGCCGACTTGCTCAGGTTGTGTTTGGAGTTGGCGATTAAAAATTTATCACGGTGACATTCTTTGCAGATCTGGGGTGACGATTTTCGGAGTAAGGATTTCATATTCGTTGCGCTGCGCTCCGATTGCGCATCTTTCGAAATCGGCGGCAATTGATGGGTTTCATGGCAGGTTGAGCAGGTCATTTTACCGTTTGGGTCCCGAACCCCGTACCGATCATACAGGGGCAGGCTCAGATCTTCCTTTTTGACAGTGATGGTCGTTAAAACGGAATCCTGCGCTCTTTTGGCAAAGGGGTAGACACTCAAGGGATGAGTGGTGTCGATTAAATTGACCTTTTCGGCCACCTGGCCTTTGCTGTGACAGCTCATGCAGAGCTGGGTTGTAAAACCCCCCTGGCCGGACAGCTTGCGGGCGGCTCTGTGCGGCAGATGGCACGCCGAGCATACGCCGGCTTCGGCCACGGTTTGGCCTTCCAGATTTTTTTCCCGGGGTGCCGAAACGCCCAGGTTATGTTTGGTATCCGCAATATATTTTTTATCCGGGTGACAGACCAGGCAAAATTCGGCTTTTTCATCATTTTTTATCAGTAACAGCCGTTGTTCAACTTTGTTGTTGTGAACCCGGTGGCAGGTCTGGCAGATTATTTCACCACCCTTGCCGCGCTTGGCACCGCTTTGTTCCAGCCACAAGGGTATCGTCGCGGTTTTCGGCGTCACGTTGACCACGTGAACGGGACGCTTTTGGCCCTCGGCGGTAAATACGTTCTGGTCCTGGTGGCACCCCAGACACAGACCGGAATTATCGGAGGCTTTCACCAGCAGGCTGTCGGTGGGCGATCCGTGGACCACATGGCAGGATTGGCAGACCAGTTGATTGGGTTTTTCGCCCACCCTGGCTCCCCGATCGATCATCTGCGCTGGAATCGGCTTTTTGAAGCTGCCCAGAGGATGATTGCCGCCTGCAATTCCCCCGGCCCGGTCGCCGTGGCATTGCGGGCACATCGCGGAATTGCGGTTGGAAACCCGCATAAAGAAGGTTTCCTTGGATTCCGGGCCGCTGGGCAGCGCATGGGGCGTATGACAGGTGGAACAGCGTATCTTGCCCGCTTCGTCCAACGGAAAGGCTGTGGGTATCTGCATGTTGGCCGGCGGCCGGATATCACTCGTATGCTGGCGGTTATGGAAGGCCCAAGCCCTTGAATCCGCCACACTGCCGTCGTGGCAGGAATAGCACATTTCGGGTGTGGCCACCACTTTTTGGGCGGTGTAGGCCGCCAGCTCCGAACCGCGGCCTTCGATGAAAAATGTGTCGACCCAGCGGAAATGACATATCGCACAGGCCTTGGCCGAATTCGGGTTGCTGGGCGGCTCTAAGTTCGTCTGGGCATTGGCGTTATTGAACCACATGAGCACGCCTAATACCACCAAGGTCAGCCGGCCGGTTCTATTCATTCTCAATTGTCGCTGCTGTGTGAGTTTAGGTCGTTGCAAATAATCCAAAGGATGCCGTCTGATTTTTAATTTTTGGTTTTGCCCGAAGGCCTTACTCCAAACGGAAGACACTGACTTTGTTAGCCCGCATTTCGACCACGTAAAGCCGGTTCAAATGATCGATGAATAGGCCCACCGGCGTCTTGAACTTTTTGACTTTCTTTGTGCGGGGGTCTCCCAGGGCGGCATAAAAATTGCCGTTGGCATCAAACACCTGGATCACTCCCAGGTAACTGTCGCTGACATATACCCGGTTGTGCCTATCGAGGGCCACTCCTTTGGGGCGGTAAAATTCGCCTTCTTCGACGCCCCAGGCTCCGATGAAGTTTACAAACAATCCCTCGGGATTCAAAACCTGAACCCGGGTGTTGATCACTTCCACCACATAAAGATAGTTGCCCTTGTCCAAAGCCATCAGAAACGGGTAATTGAAATTACGTCTCTCGCTGCCCGGTGTGCCGATCGTCCGGATCAGTTCAAGATTTGCCAGGTCATAGACCAGAATGCGGTGGTTGTCGTTATCGACCACATAGCAGTGTTGACGGGTTTGATCTACGGCGACATCGGTGGGATCGGCCGGTTTGATTTTGCCTCTGGGAAGGTCCATTTTAGCGATAAAATCCCCCTGGGCTGAAAAGATTTGTACCCGGTGATTGCCGGCGTCGGCCACATATATGTTGCCGGAACCATCCAGATCAATTCCCAACGGGAAGCGCAGCTGACTGCTGCCGGCCCCCGCACTGCCGAAAGAAGACACCAGGCGCCCCCCCTGATCGTAGATTCTGATTTTACTGTTGACCCCATCGACCACATATATGCGTCCGTCCTTTGAAACCGTCACGTCGCTGGGCTGGTTGAGCTGATCGCGCACCTCAAAGAGAGGCTGCGCTTCGATCAGGCGGATGCCGTAGCCGGGATTTGCCTGCACCAGGAGATTTACGATGAACAGGCTCAAAAATATGATGATTTGGTTAATTCGGCCCATGAAAAAAATTACAGCCTCTTAGAATTTAAGGTCGCAGCATTTGCGGGAAGTAAAAGGTTTCGTACTTGGTGACCAGACCCTTGATATTCAACACCATCAGGTTGTGAGTCTTTTTGGGATCAAAGCCTAAATGCCGGAAATTAAGGATACTATGCGAAGAGTGGCATTCGTCGCAGGCCACACTGATTTCTTTTTTCGCAATTTGACGATGAAAATAGTCCAGTGCCTGTGTCTTCTGATCTGTACTAAGATTCTTTTCCTTTAATAGAAATTCATTGGCTTTGCCGATGTCTTTGGAATCGATGACCAGCACGCTATTGCCCTTGTCTTTGGCGAAAACAGCGATTCTGGAAATAAAGTGTTCGGATGTCAGGGATTTATCCGTTTTGGGATTATAATAGGTTCCAAAGGGTTCACCGCTAAAGGTCGCATTTTCGGTGTCGTTCCAATCATAGGTGTAATCGGCAACGCTTTCTTTTTTAAAGTGACATACCTCGCAAAGCATAAAGCCCGTATGCATGTTTAAAAGCGCTCTTACCAGTTTATTCTCACTATGCGGGTATAACGGGTGGCAGACGCGGCAAGCGGTTTTATCATCCAATTGTTTTATAAAAGATTGTTCATGCTTGTGAATCGATTTGAGCGGAAAGTTTTTGATCCGATCTTTTTCCTTGATTTCGAGGTGACATTTGGTGTTGCAGTTAACGCTGGATTCACCGGTGTGAGGGACCTTGGTCACCCGGGTATGGCATTGGCGGCAGTCGGTTTTGCCATGGGCGGAGCGGGCATATCTGGCTTCGTCGATATGAAGCACCTTGAATCCGTCATCCCCAGCCTGTCTCACGAGGCCGGGAAACCGATGACAGGTAAGACATCCGCCCTCGTCAAGGGCCAGACCGACCGAGACGGTGTCCAGGCTCATGCAGCCAATAAAAATGGCCAAAATTAAAAAAACAACCTTTTTCATTTTTAAAACGCCATTTTGATAGATCGAGCTTTTTAATATCAATCCGCGGTCTCCGGCTTTAAATTAAAATCCAGGACCCCTTATGA
>JAQYWI010000190.1 GCA_030145015.1 Desulfobacterales bacterium | reverse complement strand
TTACCTTAAAGAGAAGAAATGTCTTATTTGCGAAGGCGTCTGTAAGAATGACGCCATCGATCTTCATCAAGAGGCCAAGAAGATAGAAGTAGATGTAGGGGCGATAATTCTGTCTGCCGGCCTTGAGCCGTTTGATCCTAAGGTGAGGGGCGACTTCGGCTACGGAAAGCTGCAGAACGTGCTGACCAGTATGGACTATGAACGGCTGTTATCCGCCACCGGGCCGCACGAAGGTGAGGTATTGCGCCCTTCCGATAAGAAGCATCCCCATAAAATAGCCTGGATTCAATGCGTCGGTTCCAGACAGGTTCGCGAGGGCGGTAACAGCTATTGCTCTGCGGTATGCTGCACCTATACCCAGAAACAGGTGATTTTGACAAAAGATCATAACGCAGATGCCGAGTGTACGATATTCCATAACGATATCCGTTCCCATGGCAAGGATTTTGAACGCTACTACCAAAGAGCAGAGAAGCTTCCCGGGGTTCGATTTATTCGAAGCTACGTATCCATAGGAAAAGAGATCCCGGAAACTAAAAATGTGACCATAAGATATGCTACTGACCAGGACGGCGTAAAAGAGGAAGAATTCGATCTGGTGGTATTATCCGTTGGATTGAACCCGCCTGCTGACGTGAAAAGCCTGGCCAATAAGTTCGGCATCGAGCTCAATTCACACGGATTCTCTAATGCAATTTCTTCCAATCCGATGGAGACCAACAGGCCGGGGATCTATGTAAGTGGCGCCTTACAGGGTCCTATCGATATCCCCGAATCTGTTTTTACCGCCAGCGGGGCCGGCGCCCAATGTGGTGAACTCCTTGACTACCGGCGAGGGAAGCTGGCCAAAGAAAGGATATATCCGCCCGAAAGGGATGTCTCCAAAGAGGAGCCAAAGATAGGCGTCTTTGTGTGTCATTGTGGGGCTAATATCGGAAGAGTGGTCAATGTTCCTTCCGCCGTTGAATATGCCTTAACATTGCCCAATGTTGTCTACGCTACAGAACAGCTATTTTCATGTGCGACGAATGCCGCCGGGGAAATAACAGACATCGCAATGGAAAAAGGGCTCAACCGCGTGGTTATCGCGGCCTGCTCCCCCAGAACGCTTGAACCGTTATTCCGGGACACCCTTCGGGAGGCGGGAATTAATCAATATTTCTGCGAAATGGCCAATATTCGGGAGCATAACTCCTGGGTCCACTCCAAAGAAGCGGAAGATGCCACCCAGAAGGCAAAGGATATCATCCGCATGTCGGTTGCACGAGCTTATCATTTGGAGCCTCTGAAGGAATTTGATCTGCCCGTCAACAAGGCGGCGTTAGTGGTCGGTGGCGGTATAGCCGGCATGACTTGTGCGCTCTCCATCGCCACCCAGGGCCATGAGGTTAACCTGCTGGAAAAGGATACCGACCTGGGGGGAATGGCACGAAGACTTCATTACACGCTGGATGGGATGGATGTTCAGGCCTATTTAAGTGATCTTGTGCGCAAGATTTATCAGCACCCCTTAATACATGTATCTCATGATGCGACCATCATACAGGTCGCCGGCTACGTGGGGAACTTCACAACCACGGTGAAGTCTGAAGGGACGGTTAAAAAGATACGCCATGGCGCAACCATCCTCGCCACTGGTGCTGAAGAATATAAACCCACCGAATACCTTTATGGGAAAGATGATCGGATATTGACCCTGCTGGAGTTGGAGGAGCAGATCAATAAAAGAGAAGAAAGGCTGATCAGCTCCCAGAGTCTGGTGATGATCCAATGCGTCGGCTGCAGAAATGAGGAGAGAAATTACTGCAGCAGGATATGTTGCAGCCATGCCATAAAGAACGCCTTGAAACTAAAAGAGATAAACCCCCAGATGGATATTTACATTCTCTTTCGGGATATGAGAACCTATGGGTTCAGAGAGGATTATTACCGCGAGGCGGCGGATAAAGATGTAAAGTTCATCCGCTGGGAGCCGGATGATAAACCCCTGGTTGAAGCTGTCGAAGAGGGTGGCAAGTCTATTTTGCGGGTTACCGTGCCCGATCCCATTTTAGGTAAAAAACTTGCTATAGATGCCGACACCCTTACTCTGGCTGCCGCTGTTATTCCCGCCGCAGGAACCAAGGAAGTAGCCGAATTGTTCAAGGTAACCTTGAGCCCGGATGAATTCTTCAAAGAAGCCCATGTAAAATTAAAACCTGTTGATTTTGCCGCAGATGGCGTTTTCCTGTGCGGGACAGATCACTATCCCAAGCATATACCGGAAGCGATTAACCAGGCCTATGGAGCTGCAAGTCGGACTTTAACCTTACTCTCACATGATACCGTCACAGTCTCAGGCTCTGTTGCCGAGGTAAAAGAAGACAATTGTGTAACGTGTGGGGCTTGTATCACAGCCTGTACATATGATGCTATCGTGTTTCGCGATACACCAAAAGGCAAAAAGGCCTGGGTTAATCCGGTTATCTGTAAAGGAGATGGTCTTTGTAACGCAAAGTGTCCAACCCGGGCCATCCGACTAAAACACTTTACCGATGAAGAGATCTGTAGCCAAATTGATGCCGCGGTTACAGATGAAGAGATCTTACAACAAATGGATGCGGCGGTTTGAGATATATAAAACCCTAATTGTGCAAAAAACGCTCAATTAACCCATAACGAATAACCAATAACTCCAAATCCGAATGGATACCGACAAGGAGTAAGATTTAATGAGCACCGAACATAGATTTAAACCCAAAATACTCGGTTTTGTCTGCCACTGGTGAGCTTACGGCGCTGCTGACATGGCTGGAGTCTCCAGACTACAATATTCAAATGAAATCAGGCTTATTCGCGTCATGTGTACCGGCAGAGTCGACCTGGAATTTATACTCAGAGCCTTTTTAAAAGGACAAGACGGAGTCCTTATTGGCGGCTGCCGGTTAAATGAATGTAATTATGTTACTCAAGGAAACTACGATGCATTGGGCAATACCTATCTATGTAAAAAAATAATGGAACACATCGGACTGAACCCTGAACGGTTGAGGATCGCATTTATGTCTTCCGGTGATGGAATCCTTTTGGCCGAAGTTATTAATGAATTTACCAACAGGATCAAAGAGTTAGGGCCATTAGGCAAAAACGAAGGAGAAGACGGAAATGGATTAAAGGTCAAACTTGAAGCCATTAAAAAATTAGTCCCCTACATCAAACTGGTGGAAAGGGAGAGGCTGAGAGTACCTTCTAAATCGGAAGAAGGGTATAATAAATTTTTCACCAGTGCCGAGTTTGACGGTCTGTTTAATGATTTGATTGTCAATAAACTGGCCATAAGCCAAATTATGTTACTCCTGGGGGAAAGGCCCCTTTCAACCGGAGAAATCTCTGAGATCCTGGGCCTCGAACCGTCTGAAGTATCCAGACATATGAATAGTTCATCAAGGCAAGGATTGGTCAGGTACGATGTAAACAGCAAGTGCTATGCTCGCGCCTAAGGTGAAAGAGCAGGCAGTGGATTGGGTTTTCCAAACCGGGTGCTTTGCACCCGGTTCCACCGCGTTATTTTCAACGATTGGGGCACTTCGCGCCCCTGGCTTTTCCCGCCAATGGCGGTAAAATCCAAGCCACCCGCTGTGCGGGTGGTCGTTGACTCTGGGAAAGAAGAGGATTGGGAAAGCGGCTATGGATATTAATCGAATCGATCAGATTGTTGATAAATATCAGGGTGATGCCAGTGCGCTCATTCAAGTATTACTGGCGATTCAAAGCGAAAATCATTGGCTTCCCAAGGAAGCATTGGAGAGGGTCAGCGAAAAATTAGAAGTCCCTTTAAGCCGCATACAGCATATCGCTACCTTTTACAAAGCCTTTAGTTTAGTTCCTAAAGGACGTCATGAAGTTCACATTTGTATGGGTACCGCCTGTCATGTCCGTGGTGCGACGCGTGTTCTCGACACGGTGGAAGACCTAACTGGAATTAAACCTGGCGAGACCGACTTGGAGTTGAAGTTCAGCCTCGAGACGGTTAACTGCCTCGGCTGCTGTGCTTTAGGGCCGGTGATGGAAATCGATGGGAAGACTCACGGGAAGATGTCGCCACCCGAGACAGCCGACGTGTTAAAAAGCTATGAGTAGGGGAAAATTATGGCGCGGTTAAATTCGCCTGAAGAATTAGAGAAATTCAGACAAGGAGTCGTATCCAAAAGAGACCCAAACACGCCTTGCATTTCAATATGTGCGGGTGCCGGTTGTATTGCCTCCGGCGCAACTGAAGTCATCGCCGCGTTTAAAGCAGAGATTGAAAAACAGGGCTTAAAGACAGATGTGGTGGATACCAAAGAAACAGGATGTCCCGGATTTTGTGAGAGAGGACCCATTGTGGTTATTTATCCCGAGGAGATATGCTATCTCCAGGTAACGCCTGAAGACGTTCCCGAGATTATCTCACAGACCATAAAGGAGAAGAAGGTCGTCGATCGTCTGCTCTATGCTGATCCGACTACAGGCGAAAAAGCAACCCGTGAATCCGATATTCCCTTTTATAAGAATCAAGAACGAAACATCATCGGCAATAACATTCACATTGATCCGAAGCGCATTGATGACTATCTGGCGCTCGGTGGTTATTCTGCATTAGTTAAAGTTCTTTCCGGGATGACCTCCGAGGAAGTAGTGGAGGAAGTCAAAAAATCCAATCTGCGAGGAAGGGGCGGTGGCGGCTTTCCTGCCGGCAGAAAGTGGGAAGGAACCCGCAATGCCCCTGACGAAACAAAGTATGTGATCGTCAACGCCGACGAAGGTGATCCAGGGGCATTTATGGATAGAGCGCTCCTTGAAGGAAACCCGCATTCAATCCTCGAGGGGTTGATCATCGGAGGCTATGCCATCGGCTCACACGAGGGCTATATTTACGTTCGACAGGAATACCCCCTGGCAGTCGAGAATGTAAACATCGCCATCAAGCAGGCCGAGGCCTATGGTTTTATTGGGGAAAATATTCTTGGCTCAGGCTTTGATTTTACGATTACAGTGCACAAAGGGGCCGGCGCTTTCGTCTGTGGTGAATCGAGTGCTCTGATGACGGCATTGGAAGGCAGGGCAGGAGAGCCCAGGCCGAAGTATATCCGCTCCAACATCAAGGGCCTTTGGGAGAGACCCAGCGTGTTGAATAATGTTGAGACATGGGCGAATGTGCCGCTTATCATCAATAAAGGCGCTGACTGGTTTACTCAATTCGGAACGGATGGAAGCAAGGGCACGAAGATTTTCTCCCTGGTGGGTAAGATCACCAATACCGGCCTGGTGGAAGTACCCATGGGCATCACCCTGAAAGAGATTATCTACCAGATAGGCGGTGGAATCCCCGGGGGCAAGCGGTTCAAAGCAGTGCAGACCGGGGGACCGTCCGGAGGATGTATCCCTGAGGAACTGTTGGATCTGGAAGTTGGTTTTGATGAACTCACCAAGGCCGGTTCAATGATGGGGTCAGGCGGGATGATCGTAATGGATGAAGATACCTGTATGGTTGATGTCGCCAGGTACTTCATCAACTTCCTCACAGATGAATCCTGTGGAAAATGTGTCCCATGCCGCGAAGGCCTGAGGCAGATGCTTAAGATTCTCACGAATATCACCGCAGGAAAGGGAAAAGCGGGTGACATCGAGCTTTTGGAGGAGTTATCCGAAGTAACCGGAGATGCCTCACTTTGTGCTTTAGGCACGAGTGCCCCTAACCCGTTTCTGAGCACGGTGCGCTACTTCAGAGATGAGTATGAGGCCCACATCAAGGAGAAGCGCTGCCCGGCTTTGTCCTGCAAGGAGCTGATCTCGTATCATATTGACCCGAATAAGTGCAGCGCCTGCATGATTTGCCTTAGGAAGTGCCCTGTCGAGGCGGTTGACGGTGGCAAGAAAAAGATCCATATAATTGATCAGGAAAAATGCACAAAGTGCGGAACCTGCTTTGAAGTTTGCCCCTCTCGCTTCAGTGCGGTGCAGAAGATTTCCGGCGAGCCGGTTCCGGCTCCTATCCCTGAAGACGCAAGAACTATAGTTAAAAAGAGTAAATAAAAATGAGTGAGATCCTATTACAGATTGATGGAAAAGAAGTCGAAGCAAAGGAAGGGATGACCGTCTTGCAGGCAGCTCAAGGTGCGGGGATATCGATACCCACCCTATGTCACCACGAAAAATTGGAACCTTTCGGGGGGTGTCGAATTTGCATCGTAGAAGTAGAGGTTCGCGGCTGGACAAAGCATGTTGTTTCCTGTGTTTACCCGGTAGCAGAAAATTTGGTGGTAAAAACCAGATCTGAGAAGATAGATAAAATTCGCAAAATGATCTTAGAGCTACTGCTGGCGCATGCCCCGGATTCCCCGGAACTGCAGGATTTAGCTAAAGCGTATGGAGCAGACAAAGACCGTTTTGAAAAAGAGGCCTCATTTTGCATTCATTGTGCTTTATGTGTAAGATACTGTGCTGAAGTCAAGAAGGCAAACGCTGTTGGATTTGTTGACAGAGGAATTAGGAAAGAGATAAGTTTCATTCCGGAAATCTCCTCTAAAGAGTGCAATAACTGCAAGGAATGTTTCCCGCTCTGCCCTACATCCTATCTCCAGGCAGTTTTCGTTTTGACCGAAGCCCTCGCGTCTCCCTCACCTTCTTCCGATCCCGAGCAGATGAATGGACAATGATTAATACGGAGGGGGGCAACGACCACACGCACAGCGGGTGGCTTGGATTTTAGCGCCAAAGGCGGGAAAAGACAGGGGCGCGAAGGGCCCCAATCCTTGTGGGTTTGGAAAACCCAATCCAAGAAAAGTTATGGATGAGTTCAAAAATCTGCCAGAGCGCATCTGCCGAGTTGATCAGTCCGGGTAAAAGGAATAAAGGAAGTACAGCGGGTGGTTATTGCAAAATGTTGTTGAATTAGACCAAGCACCTGGCATATGGTGGGGCATCAATTTACCTACAAGTAACCGAACCCCAAAAAACCAATCATTAGGAGGACAATTTGAAAATTCTCACAACCGTAAAAAGGGTAGTTGATGTGGAATTGACGATCCACGTGGAGGACGGCGCCATTGTTGAAGAGGGGCTACAATATGTTATAAACGCCTGGGACGAAAGTGCTGTGGAAACCTCTGTCCAACTTAAGGAAAATAATGGTGCGGAAACAACTTTGGTGAGTATCGGCGGCGAAGACAATACCGACATCATCCGTAGAGGTTACGCCATAGGTATTGAAAACGGGATTCATATCAATGATCCGGCACTGGCCGAAGCGGATGCGTTTGTCTACGCCAAAGTTTTGCAAAAGGTTTACGAAAAGGGTGACTATGATCTTGTTATCACCGGCAAACAAGCCCAAGATACGGATAACGGCCAAACCGGAATCATTTTGGCAGAGTATTTGGGATTGCCTTGTGTCAGTAATGTAATTGGCATCGAAGTGATTGACGATCAACACATTAAAGTATCCCGATTGGGTGATGCCGGAACCGAAATCGTTGAACTGGAGTTGCCAGCCGTAGTCACGGTTGATGTTAGTATTAATGAACCGCGACTGCCCTCAACGCGCGGTATCATGATGGCAAAGAAAAAGCCCATCACTGTAATGGATCTGGCGGCACTCGGTACTTCGCATGATGAAGTCGGAGGCGCTACCCTAAAATCGGAAATAGTTGAATTTATAGCACAGCAAGAACGAAAGGGCGGGCAAAAATTTGAAGGCGATGCTGCCGAAATTACGGCCCGGGTCGTCGATCTTTTGGCCAATGAAGCAAAGGTTTTATAGCCAATTCAATATATGATTTATCACCGTCATTGGACACTAATCATACGCATACAAGGAAAACAATATTATGGCTAAAGCACTCGTAATTGCAGACATCAAACAAGGTGAACTAAAAGGCAGCACAGCCGAACTTTTATCAAAAGCCAAAGCCATCGGAGCAGAAACGGCAGTGGTGGCGATTGGCAGTAATATCGAATCGTTAATTCCCAGCCTGGTAAACGCCGGCTCCGATACGCAATATGTTGCCGATGATCCCGGACTGGAGCTGTTTTCAGCCGGTCCATACGCATCCTGCGTCGTCGACGCAGCCAAACAATTTGGTGCCGATATGATTTGGTTCGGTTTTTCCGAAAGCGGCAAAGCCGTCGCCCCGAGGGTTGCAGCCCAACTGGATGCCGCGTGCGCCACTGATATTACCGACGTGATGCTTCAGGGAGATCAAATCGAAGTCATAAGGCCCGCCATTACAAATAAAGTGCTCCAACGCGTCAAAGTCAATACCGAACAAATGGTGGCTGTTGTCAGAGCGGGTGCGTTCGAAGCCGCGGAAGGAATCACCGGAACCGAAAACGTCGTCAAGCTATCCCCTCCGGCAGCTGATTTAAAGGCCGTGATCAAGGAAATTGTATCGGAAGCAGGCAGTGAAATCGATCTTGCCGATGCCAATGTCGTCATCTCAGTGGGCCGAGGGGCTAAGGATCAAGCCGGTATCGATCTTGTAAAAGAACTGGCCAACGATTTAAACGCCGGTTTTGGCTCTTCCCGTGCTATGGTAGATGCGGGTCTCTTGCCACATTATAAGCAAGTCGGGCAAACCGGTAAAATTGTAGCACCTACCCTTTATATCGCAATCGGTATCTCCGGGGCCATCCAGCACCTGGCGGGAATGAAAGGCTCAAAAGTGATTCTGGCCGTTAATAAAGACCCTGAAGCACCCATATTCAACGTAGCTGACTATGGTATCGTCGGAGACCTCTTTGAGGTGGTTCCGATTCTGCGCGAAGAGATTAAAAAAATTGGAAGTTAGATTGCCAAATCTAGTTTCGACCCGCATGTTCCTGCTTCGGCAGGAACATGCATTATTGAAGTAATCCTGAAGCTGTTTCCAGCAAATGAACGCCCTGATATTGTTATTAATCTTATTCATTTCCAAAATTTGAAACGCACAGCCCGAATCTTGGCTTAACACAGTTTAACATTTGTTGACGAGGTTCCGATGAATCCCCTATTGATGTCTATTCTACTCATTGTCGCTCTGACAGTTTTCGGCCGTACGATGATTCGCAAAATTCAATTGTTAAGCGCACTCGAACACACAGATAGAATCAATCATCTGAAGGAACGACTGAAAAATATGGTTATTCTGGCCATCGGCCAGAAACGCCTGGTCGGAAGAGCCAGAGAAAGAAGTTCGGGTATTATGCATGCGCTCATTTTTTGGGGATTCTGTGTTCTTTTGATTCGCAGCTTGAATTTGTATGGACAGGGATTTCAAGAAGGATTTCACCTACCGTTTTTGGGCGACGACTATTTGCTCGGGTACCTTTATATCGCCTTAAAAGATATCATGGAAGGGATTGTCTTATTGATGATCATCTGGGCAATTTTTCGTCGATCCGTTCTAAAACCAAAACGATTGCACGATACCTTCGAAGCCTATCTGGTCTTGGGGTTGATTGGGATTTTGATGGTGTCCGATCTATTGCACGACGGCGCACGGTACAATTTAATTCAATTGTTTAACAACCCGGGAAGTATCCACTACTTCAATAATCCGCAATATGGTTCCGAATTTCTTTGGACGCCGATATCGGTGGGAGCGGCAGCCTTGATTTCCGGATTGAGCGCGGAAGCCAACACCACCATCCTGGTCATTATGTTTTGGCTTCACATCATTGCGCAGCTTACATTTTTAAATCTTCTCCCTTTGGGGAAACATTTTCATGTGATCACCGCACTTCCCAATGTTTTTTTGAAAAGCCTGGGCTATCCTCATGAAAAACCCAAAGTGCTGGATTTGGAAGACGAAGCCGCCTGGGAGGAAGAATCCCTGGGTATCAATCATATCCATCAACTCAATTGGAAACAGGGACTGGATCTTTACACCTGTACCGAATGTGGACGATGCAAAGATGTCTGCCCGACCTATATCACCGACAAACCGTTAAATCTGCATGAATTCAATGATCAACTGAAGCTTGAACTATATGAAAATACTGACAATATCATCAAAAGAGCGCGGTTGTCATCCACAATCTGGCAAAGCGAAGATTCCGGGAAAATTGGAAAAATCAAGGAGGAGATCACCGCGCTCAACAGCAAAAAGCAATTAATTGGTGAGGTCAT
>JAQYWI010000395.1 GCA_030145015.1 Desulfobacterales bacterium | reverse complement strand
CAGCGGCAAAAAATTTTAATTCCACACGGGTTGATACCTCAACCCAAAAATTTTTAGTGTGAAACAAAAGATCGGTCCACTGCACCTGCTTTGGGTTAAGCTTAAGATGAGAAAAAGATTGAGCCCGGGCTGAAGGAGGCATCGTAATCAAGCTAAAGATCGCCAACAGACAAGCGCTGGCGAAAAATTGTTTTGGTGGTATCATTCGGTTTCCCTCCCACCCGGCGCGTAACCTTGGGAGTGTCTCAATTTACATTTGAATCTAAAATTATGTCAGCAGAAAAATGAGGTGTCAAGCAAACAGACGCTTGATATCGGATCAAAGTCTACAGGACAAAATTGTTAATTATTTCGAATCATTTTTACCTTGCAGATCACCGAATTCGGCAAAGCTCAGCCTGCGCGCGTCGGTAAGGGTAATGTGATTTTGGGCGGCTTCTGCGCGGGTGGGTTCTAAAATCACCGCGTATAGCTATACTAGCCGTGGATTTTGACTAGCTGGATTAAACCTAGTTTTTCAAGCGTATTTTCATCCGGTATGCCGCTGTCCGGATCCCAGCCCATGGCCTGGCGGTATTCCCGGGCCAGATTGTCGACATCCAGGGTAACGCCGGCAACCGGACCCTCTTCCTGGGGCGGCCGGCCAAGCATCCGCTCCGGGAGCTTGACGTCGGACACCTGAATGCCCTCACGGATATTAAAACTTTGACGCAGGGTCTGGATGCGCGCACCGGTGGTTAGGACTTCAGCAATATCCAGATCCCATCCGGTCACCGCGTTGAAAAACTCTACCAGCGGAAAATTACCGAAAAACATCATTGGCATCAAGCAAACCCCGGTGCTGGCACCCACCTGCAAGTAATTGGATGCGGTTGCACTCACGGGGCCTTTACCCGAATAGGCGTATCGATCAAATTCCTCAAATTTTAATTCAGGATAGGGGGCGAACTGTCCGGGACCGCCGTCGATCCGGGCCATGGGTGCCGCCGTGTGGCGTCCCGGTGTGGGGTCGCACACAAAACCGGTCCCGCGGCTGGGAAGAAACAGGGCGTTGTGCAGGCCGGGCTCCTGTCCGCCGACATGCATGGCAAATTCGGCTGCGCCTTTTCCGATCTTCTCCGCGGCGATCTTAACGCCATCGGCCAAAATATCACCAAATCCTTCCCGGCTGATCATCTTTTCGGTCATGGCAATCATGGCTTCGGCATTGCCCCAGGTCAGCTTGATGCCATCTGTGTCGGACTCGGTGACGATACCATTTTCAAAGCATTCCATGGCAAAGGCCAGTGCCGTTCCGGCCGATATGGTATCCAGGCCGCTGCGGTTGCACATATCGTTTAATTTAATAATCGACTCCAGGTCATCACACATGCACACGGTACCGAAAGCGCCGATGGTCTCATACTCAGGTTTATGGGTTTCGCCGACCGGGTATTTGCCGCTGGTGACGTTAAAAATTCCGCCGCAGGCGATCGGACAGTTGGCGCAACCGTATTTGCGGCTTTGATACGAGAGAATGGCATCGGCGTCTGCAATTTTTTCCAGGTTGGGAAATGACTGTTTGCCAGTATAGCGCCAGTTTTTCACGGGCGTGGCGCCGGAAGCCACCAGGCCGCCGGTCAACCCGCAGGTGCCCTGTTTCATCAGCAACTCGACAAATCCTCCCATATCGCGCATTTCTTTCATAAATGCTTTGCGCAGGCGATCCAGTGCGTCTTTGTCGGCAATACCGGCTTTACCTGTTCCACGAACAGCCAGTGCCTTAAGCTTTTTAGCGCCCATGACGGCACCCACCCCGGAACGGGCCGCAACGCGCCCGGCATCATTGACGATGCCGCTGATCAACGAAAGCTTTTCAGAAGCCGGCCCGATGGAAGCGATGCGAATCTTTTTGTCCCCGGCATCTTTTTGAATTGATTTTTCGGTGTCGACGGTATCCTGACCCCAGAGGTGGGCGGCGTCTTTTATTTCAATACGCTCATCGAAAACGGTAATATATTTGGGCGCTGCAGCCGCACCGGTGACGAAAATGGCATCCCAGCCGGCCGCTTTTAATTCCGCACCGAAATACCCGCCGGAATTGGCATCTCCCCAGCCACCGGTCAAAGGGGATTTGCAGACCGCCATATAGCGGCCGCCGGTCGGCACTTTTGTTCCGGTCAACGGCCCGGTCGTAAAACCCAGATAGCTTTCCGGGCCTAACGGATCGACGCCTTTTTTCTGACGTTCAAACAATATCCGCGCGCCGATACCCTGTCCGCCGATAAAATCACGGGCCAACCCCTCATCAAGCGTCTCGATTGTAATTTCATCCGTCGTTAAATCGACAAAGCCAATTTTCCCTGCATATCCACCAGCCATTATATGCCTCCTTATTTAAAAATTTTGTTCTGAGTATCGTGTTATAGCGTTATAAAAGACGACAGTCAAAAAGTTTCAATCGATTCATCCAAATTTGATAAATCGTTAATCATTCTGAAATTTATGTGGTTCCGCCAAACCCTGGTTATTCCAGATAACCCTTTTGGGGTTTATTCTATCCCTTAATTCAATGGCTGCAGTGGGGCAAATTCCCACGCAAAATCCGCAGCTCCAGCATCTATCTTCGTCTATTGACACCTGTTTTTTACCTTTATCTACTTTGAAGACATTATAAATGCAGGTCGTTTGGCATTCTCCGCACAATATACAGGTATTTTCATCGACCACCGGCACATATGGACATTCGGGTGGGATCGTGTAAGGATATTTTTCTTTCGATTTAAGGTCGGGGGGATCTTTTATCAAATTGAAAGCTTTACCCTGAAATTCTTCAATTGAATTATATCCTTTTTGCGCCATCCAATTCGC
>JAQYWI010000049.1 GCA_030145015.1 Desulfobacterales bacterium | reverse complement strand
CATTGATTATCCCCACGGCTTCTTCCAGAGACATCACTTTTTCGCGCAACCCTCTGTCCTTGTTTTCAATTATTTGTCTTAATTCCTGATACGGTTTAACCATTAATTCTTTCCTCCATTGATAAAAAGCCAGCCATTGATCGCAGGCGTTTCAAATACACTCCTGAACCCGGATCGATGGCCAACCCATTTAGCTTTAATGAATGTTTTCAGCTTCGAACAAGGGAAATTAGATCATGCCGGACATATACACCTGTATTTAATTGAGGGGGTCGGGGAGTTTTATCGGAGCCCTATGCGGGTCTGCCGGGGATAGAAGAACTCCCCGATCCCTGACTCAATTAAGATATGATTTTACCTGGCCATGAATTTCCCGCTTTCGACGACCAGAGTTCTCACGCCTCCGACGCCGTCACCATTTTTGTCCATCGTGGTTACGCCGGAGATGCCATCGTAGTTTTTGAGTTTCTCCCAGCCCGCGCGGATTTTATCGCGATCTTTGGCCAGGTCTCCGGATTTGTTGGTAACCCCTTCTTCTTCCATGATCTTTTTGATGATATAAATATTGTCATATGAGCGCGGCCCGCCGTAAGGTGGCGCTTTGCCGCCCGGAGAGCGTGCTTTGAATTTCTCAAGATATTTGACCATTCTGGGGTCGGGGTTGCCACCGATCCAGGCGGCAGTTGAACCATAATAGCCTTCGACCGCTTCCCCGCCGATTTCGATCAGCCCGGGAGTGCTGTTGCAGGCCCCGCCCAACATGGGTGCATTGAGGCCCTGTTTTTTGGCTTCGATTGCAATTTTGGCGCCGGCTTCGTAGCAGGAGCCAACCGCAATGCCGTCCGGATTCAGCGATTTGACATCGGTTATAAAAGGAGCAAAATCAAGAGTTTGAGTCTGAAACGTAAACATTTTTTTTAACTCTATGCCGTGTTTTTCAAATAATACGGGCATGATTGCTTTACCCTCTACCGTGGAAACGGCATCTTCCGAGTTGTAAAGGATAACTGCGGATTTGATACCATATTTTTCTTTCCATTTTGTTATAGCCGGGTCAAGCTGCTTATCGCTGGTCAAGGTGTTTCTGAATGCCCAGGGACTCAGGGCGGACAGACCCGGTTTAGATGAACAAAATGAAATCATCGGCATCTTTATTCGATTCAGTTTCGGAAAAATGACCTCACATACCGAACTCTGACAGGGCCCATTGACCACTAAAACCTTATCCTGTTTGGCCAGTTTCTCGACCACCGGGATGGCGGGTGGTGCTTTGCAGCCCACGTCGTACCACACCATCTCGATTGGAACACCGCCGATTCCACCGGCTGCATTGATTTCTTCCACCGCAATTTCAGCTGAAATTTTTGCGGCCGTGCCCCACTCGGCACAGACCCCGGAAACTGAATAAATACCGCCGATTTTGACGCTGTCACCGGAAAGCTTTCCGGCCTCAGCAGGCGGTGTCAGGGTCAGGCTAATTACCATAAAAAATGTAATGATGACGATTGGCAAAATGCTTTTTAGTTTTAACATGGTATCCTCCTTTTCAGGTTGAAGTGATACGCCAGGGACCCGTCGGGGTCCGCATCTCATTTTGTTTTACCACCTCCCTTTTCATATTCGACTACTTTCTTTAAATCTGCGGTCATTGTGGTCTCTTTGATTCAATTTAAATTTGCTGAGCCTGCACACTCCTGCTTGCTTTTCCCAGATACGCTTTTTGAACCTCTTCATTATTCCGCAACGCCCGGCTGTCGCCTTCCAGGACAATGCGGCCGGTTTCCATGACATAACCGCGATCCGCCACGGTCAGCGCCTGGTTGGCATTTTGCTCGACCAGCAAAATGGTATAGCCATCCCTGGCACAAAGTTCATGGATCGTCTCGATGATGAATTCTACTAAAACCGGTGCCAGTCCCAGCGAGGGTTCATCCATGAGCAGCAATTGTGGTTTTGCCATCAAGGCGCGGCTGATGGCCAACATCTGCTGTTCACCGCCTGAAAGGGTACCGGCGTTCTGGTCCAGACGTTCTTTTAATCTGGGAAATTTCTCGAAAACCTGTTCCAGGTCCTTTGCGATTTCATTTTTGTCGGAACGCAGGTAGGCTCCCATTTCCAGATTCTCTTTAACGGTCATGCGGGCTAAAATCCCCCGACCTTCCGGAATTTGAACTAGGCCCATCTTGACGATCGCATAAGGTTTAACGCCATCGATCTTGCGGTCCTGATAGACGATTTGGCCCCCTTTAGGTTTCAGGGCACCGGATATCGTCTTCAAGAGCGTACTCTTGCCGGCGCCGTTGGCACCGATCAGAACCACGATTTCCCCGTGTTGCACATTCATGCTTATGTTTTGAATCGCCAGAATTCCGCTGTATCCGGCTGAGACGTTTTCGACAGACAGCATGGCATTTACCTTTTCTTGCCTAAATAGGCCTCAACCACATCGGGGTTTTCCTGAATGTCAGAAGGTTTGCCTTCGGCGATCTTAGCTCCGAAGTTAAGCACTGAAATCACATGGGATATGCCCATAACCAGATCCATATTATGTTCGATTAGAAGAACGGTCTTCCTCATCTGGTTGATTTTAACGATCAGAGATTCAAGATCCTGGGTCTCTTTCGGATTCATCCCGGCAGCGGGTTCGTCGAATAGGAGCAAATCAGGATCTTGCGAGAGGGCTCTGGCGATTTCCACGAGTCGTTGTTCGGCATGGGGGAGGTTGACGGCAATCTGATCGGCTTTGTGGGCGATACCCACGAACTCCAACCAGCGCATGGCATTTTGTCGGGTGTTTTTTTCCTCCTCTAATTCTCTGGGGGAAATCCTGAAAAAAGTCCTTAAAATCCCGGTCCTGGTTTTGCAGTGACTTCCCAGCATGACATTTTCCAGAACGCTCATCTGACCGAAAAGCCGTACGATCTGAAAGGTTCTGGAAATTCCGAGCTTGGCTCTTTGATGGGGTTTTAGGTCATTCATGCGTATGTTTCGGTACGCGATTTCACCCTGGGTGGCAGCATACATACCGCTGATCAGGTTGAACAGGGTGGTCTTGCCGGCGCCGTTGGGACCGATAATGGCATGTAATGTATTTTCTTGAACCTCAAGTTTTACATTCGCAAGAGCGCAGAATCCATTGAAATACTTTACAATATTATTTATTTCAAGAATCATTTACCCTCCGGCTGGCGCGAACTGAGAACCGCGGCAGTGCTTTTCCCAAACATCCGCCCAATGGCATTTTCAATGCTCTGAACAGAGTCCCGACTGATGATGCCCTGAGGTCTTACTATCATCATTATGATGAGCAGCGCACCATATAGCTCCATGCGCCATTCCTGGATGACTCGCAGAAATTCCGGAACCAACGTCAGAATAAACGCGCCGAAGATGGGACCCCAGAATATCTGGATTCCGCCGAAGATGGTGAATACGATAAACTCAACGGCATGCATGACGTCGAACATTAAAGGTTCGATGTACTCCTGGTAGTGGGCGAAGATGCCGCCGCCAATACCGGCAATAAAAGCGCCGCTGGAAAACGCGATCAGCTTAACTGCAGTGATGTCGACACCGATAACTTCGGCCGCATTCTCATCATTGCCGACCGCCTGGAAAGCCCGGCCCATTCTGGACTTGCGCAAGCGATTTAAAAATACGATTAATATCAGCACCACACCGTAAGCATACAGCAGGGTATGCTCCTGATAGGGGATCCCCGGAAAGCCCGCTGCGGCACCGATATAGTCGATGTTGATAAAGACCACCCGTACAATCTCGCCGAATCCCAGGGTCAAAAGAAGCAGGTAGATTCCTTTGATGCGCAGTGCCGGAAGCCCTAAAATGAAACCGACCGCCGCGGCACATATCCCGCCGATCAAAACCGCCGGTACGTAGGGGAGCCCGAATTTAACCGTGCAAACAGAGGCAGCGTAAGCACCAATGGACATAAAACCGGCCTGACCCAGGGATATCTGGCCGGTCATAAAGGGTAGATAGAAGCTGAGGGCCATAATGATATGAATGCCCGCAATCGTGATAACTGATATCAGATAATCCAAATCAAAATTCCTCTTTAACCCTGTGGAATCCGCGTTCCGAAAAGTCCTGTGGGCTTGAAAATCAGAATGAGGATCATGATGCCGAAAGAAAAAATATCCTGCAAATTTATCTCGGTGGGAAGGATGACGATACTGAACACCTCTGCCATTCCCAGTATCAGCCCACCGATCATGGCGCCGGCCACATTCCCCAATCCTCCCAAAAGCATTACCACCAGTCCTTTAAGGGCAAATGTAAGCCCGATGAAAGGCGAAATGGCGTGGAAGGACAAACCGATCATGACCCCGGCCGCACCGGCTAAAGCCGAGGCGATCCCGAAGGTAATCAGAACGATCCAATCCACATTTACACCCAGGTATCCTGCGATCAGGTGACTCTCGGAGACGGCTCGCATGCCCTTTCCGATCTTGGTCTTGGCGATAAAAAAATAAAGGCCGATCATTAAAAACAGGGAAATCCCCAGTATGAGGATATTAACGGAGTTGATGAAAAACGATCCCACCCGGTAATTGGTGGCTCCGATTACATCGGGGAAACGGGTTCCGAATCCGCCGAAGAGTTTTACGGCCAGGTTCTGCAAAATGATGGTAACGCCGATGGTACTTAAAAGCGGTGCCAGGTGAAAATCCTTTCTAAGCGGCCGGATCGCCAGCAAATCAATTAAAACACCCAGCAGTCCGGTGGCCAGCATCGCCAGGGGCAGGGCGATGTAAAGCGGCAGACCGCTCCAGACGATGATATAGAGCCCCATAAAGGCACCGGCCATTAAGACTTCACCGTGCGCGAAATGCAGAATTCCAAGTACGCCGAATATGAGGGTATAACCGATGGCCACCAGGGAATAGGTGGCGCCCAGCATCAGACCGTTTATAATTTGTTGAAAGATCATTTATCCCTTATTTGTTGGGCGGCTTCCATGACCGCATCTTCGACCTGTTTGTATCCTGTGCAGCGGCACAATACGCCGGACATGTTTCTGCGCACTTCGGCTTTGCTGGGATTCGGATTTTCATTGAGAAGTTCATAGGCGCTAATCAGCATGCCGGGTGTGCAGAATCCGCACTGCAGACCGTGTTTTTCGCGAAAGGCGACCTGCAGCGGGTGCAGTTGATCACCATCTGCAAGACCTTCGACGGTCATGATTTCGGCGCCATCGGCCTGAACGGCAAACATTAGACACGCGCGCACCGCTCTACCGTTAAACAAAACGGTACAGGAACCGCAGATACCGTGTTCGCATCCGATGTGGGTTCCGATCAGTTCCAAATCGTCTCTTAAAAAATCAACCAGGAGCCGTCTGGGCTCTACCAGGCGCTCATATTCCACGCCATTCACTTTTAGCATGATGGGACGACTGTTTGTCATTCTATTGACCTCCATTGAGCCTGTGCCAGGCCTCTTGCAGTCCTTTGCGGACAAAAACCCTTGCCATATCCATGCGGTATTCAGCCGAAGCGTGATAATCGGGCTCGGTGTCGGTCGCCTGCGCAGCTTCCTGGGCCGCAGCGGCGATCAATTTGTCGGTGATTTTCTGGCCGCTTAAAAGCGCTTCAGCTTCTTCGGCGCGAATCGGGGTAGGTGCGACACCCCCCATTGAGATGCGCGCCTCCTTGCACACCCCAGACTTTTCCATAAAAAGCAGGACGCCCACCGCCACAATGGCAAAGTCACCGGAGCGACGGCTCAGTTCCATAAAAGACCAACCTGTTTTCGGCGGTAAAGCCGGAATTCTTACCTCCACCAGAAGATCCGACGGTTCCAGGGAGGTGGTCAGATAGGTCAGGAAAAATTCTTCAGGCTGCAAAATTTTTTCGTCGGACGGTCCCGCAACTTTTATGCTCCCATCGAGGGCACACAGCGAAGTCGGAATCTCGGCGGAGGGATCCGCATGAACCAGACTGCCGCCGATCGTTCCCCGGTTTCTGATGGCACCGTGTCCGATAAACGATATCGCTTTTGAGAGGAAGGGCCATTTTTCAAGGACCAGGGGAGATTGTTCGATATCCCTTTCCCGGGTTAATGCCCCAATCACGAGCTCATCGCCTTCGGTTTTTATGTATTCGAGCTCCTTGATACCATTGATGTCGATCAGGATTTCGGGACGGGCAAGCCGGAAGTTCATCATGGGGACCAGGCTTTGCCCTCCGGCAATAATCTTGGCTTCGTCGCCGTAGCGATTCAACAGATCGATCGCCTCTTGTACCGATTGGGGGTTAAAGTATTCAAACGCGCTTGGTTTCATATCCGTTCTCCTGTTATTATTAGCTAGAGCGCCTTCAGCTCCTTACCGATTTGTTTAAAAAACTGACCCAGCATCATTTTGGCGATCCCGCTGATCAGCCGCTGGCCGACCCCGGCGATCAATCCACCGACCTGTCCCTCTCCCTGGTAGGACACAATCGTATATTGGTCCTGCTGCGATAATTCAATCAGGGCTTCTCCTTTGACAAATCCGGGGCTGCCACCGCCCTCGATGACCAAACGGTATTTTTCCGGGGGCTGGAGATCAGCGATTTCGGCCTTGCCTTTGTAGGTTCCTTTCACTGCAGCGATGCCGATCTTCAAGGTGGCATCATATTTTCCGGGCTCTATTTCCTCCAGTTTTTCGCATCCCGGGATGGCTTTTTCGAGATGCCGAGGATGGGTTAAAACCTCCCATACTTTCTCCTGGGCGGCTTTGAATTTGTAGGTACCTTCCAGTTTCATTAAAAAGAATCTCCTATTGTGGCGTGTTACGGGTTACGAGTTGCGAGTTGCGAGTTATGCACTGCAGAGTTTATTTTGCAATATTTTAACCCGTAACCCGGAACGCGAAACTCGAAACGCTTAAATTTCGACACTCCAATACTCCATCAATCCAGTACTCCAGGTTTATTGGTCATAGTTCCGTACTTTTATTGCCCCTTGGCTTCCTGGATCAGGTGCCATATTTTATTGGGACTCAGCGGGAGTTCGTTTATGGTTACGCCTAAAGGCGCCAGGGCATCGGCGATCGCATTCGCAATCGCCACCGGCACCGACATGGTCGAGCTTTCACCCGCGCCCTTTGAACCCAGGGCTGTAAGAGGTGAGGGCGTTTCCAAGTGCCCGATGTCCACCTTGGGGACTTCCATGGCCGTCGGCACAAGATAATCCTGGAAGGACGCGGTCAGGCATTGACCGTTTTCATCGTAGGCCCATTCCTCATATAGGCTGCCCCCCAGGCCGTGGGCAATACTTCCCATAACCTGACCTTCCAGCAGCATGGGGTTCAGAACGGTTCCGGCATCATGCACGCTGGCCCACTTGAGGAATTCGACCTGGCCGGTTTCCGGATCCACTTCAACAACAATGGCTTCGGCGATAAATCCATAGGTGTTGGAAGAATCCACCCGATCGAGCTGATCCGGCGGCAGGGAGGTTGGCATGGATAACAGGCTGCTGGCATAAAGCCCCACATCCGTACCCTCCGGCAAAGCAGATTGATTCCAGTGGGCGGTGCCGGCAATGTGTCTGACCGGAATCGATTTGTCCGGAGAACCTTTGACATAGAACCTGCCTTCCTTGGCCTCGATATCTTCAGGATTGGCCTCCAGAAGATGAGCGGCAATCTTTTTCATTTTTTCCTTTACCTTGCGGGTTGCCGCCACAACCGCATTAACACCCACAGAAGCGAAGCGGCTTGAGTAGCTACCGGTTGTGATGGTGTAAACTCGATCGTGGGTGTCGACCACGTCGCTGACGGTGACATCGTCGGGATGAATACCCAGTTCATCGGCTACAATCTGTGATATGACGGTTTCGTGTCCCTGACCCTGGGGGTTGGTGCATGCAATCACATGGGCTTTGCCCAGGGGATCCAGTTTGACGATGACCGATTCACCCGATCCCGACTTGGGATGCCCCTTGGCCCTTTGTTCCGAAGTCAGTGCCAGGGTAACATAGGCGATATTGGTGACCGAAGGATCCACCACGGTTGCAAGACCAATACCGATATAGCGGCCTTCCTTGCGGGCTTGCTGCTGTTCTTGCCGCATTTTTTGGTAGTCAATTTTGTCCAAAGCCATCTGAAAGGCCTTGGGATAATCCCCGGCGTCGTAGACCCCTCCGGTGGCCGTGTTATAAGGGAATTGGTCCGCCTGAATAAAGTTTTTAAACCGCACTTCGGCGGGGTCCATTTTTAATTCTGCGGCAACCATGTCCACCAGTCGTTCGACACTGAAATAAAGCTCCTGGCATGTATATCCGCGGTTGGGGGCTGTCAGGCACTTGTTGGTCGCCACCACCATGACTTCTCGATCTAAATTCCGAATCTGATAGGCGCCGGTATGGTTGCCGGTGCTGCGGTAGGCACATCCGGGCTCGGGGGCGCGGATGTACCCGCCGGTGTTGTCCATGGCTTTATCCTTTAATCCCAGAATGGTTCCGTCTTTTTTAACGGCGGCTTCCATGTAAGTCACGCGATCGGTCCCGGTGGCGCTGGCCAGAAGATGTTCGCGACGATCTTCGATCCATTTGATCGTCATACCGGTTTTTTTGGACGCGAGCGCAATTAAGGCGATGTAAGGGTACATCCCGGTTTTGGTGCCAAAGCCGCCGCCGATATCGGTGGGGACGATCCAGCGCATTTTGTTTTCGGCAATTCCAAGAGCAATGGCTACCAGGGCATGATTGACAAAAGGGCCTTGATAATTGTTGTAGATGACAAATTCCTCGTTAAAGGGATTGTAGGACGAAATGACCCCATAGGTCTCGATAGGTGTGGACCCGTATTTGGGAAAAAGGAACTTGCCTTTGACCACCAGATCCGCCTCTTCATAGGCTTTTTGCATATCCCCGTATTGAAAAAACCGGTGCGAATAAATGTTGCTGCCGATATTGTCATGCAGAACGGGAGATTGCGGATCGGCCGCTTCCTCGATATCCATCACCACCGGCAATGGTTCGTACTCAACCTCAATCATGTCCAGCGCGTCTTCAGCAATATAGCGGCTGTCGGCAACAGCCACAGCAACCGGCTCGCCGACGTAACGAACTTTGTCCACCGCACAGCTGTAATATTCGGGTGGAATCGGCACGCCCACCGGAAATGGCTTGGACATCGCGGCCACGTCCTCGCCGGTGAGAACGCCCCTGACTCCGGAAACCTTCAGGGCCCGGGATATATCCATACCCCGAATCCATGCATGCGGATAGGGGCTGCGGAGTATGGCTGCGTATTTCATATTCGGCAGACGGATATCATCCATAAAGCATCCCCGGCCCGTTAACAGGCGCAGGTCTTCTTTTCTCTTCATACCCGTTCCGACCCATTTTTTTTGCTGCTTATCAGGCATAATTAATTCTCTCCTTATTCAACTTCAAAACCGACCGTGTTGAAATTTCGATTTTACCAGGACGGATAGTCCTTAAACCAGTTAAGTGTATGAATGTCGTATCCGACGGTGATCTTGCGATTAAAGTGGGTATCCACAAGCTCGCCTTCAAAACGATCCGCAAAAATCATTTCTCCGGCCAAAAGGGGCGGTGTGCCTGAAAATATCGCAATACCGCCCGGGCTATCCTTTACCTGCTGCTGGACCCGCCCGATCAAATCTTCGGGTGGCAGAATGGATCCGAGGGTTGACTCCTGGTAAATGTTTTTTTGTCCATCTTTAATCGCCCAGCTGCGGATTTCGATTTGATCCCAGGTTGCTTTGACGTCTTCGTAATTCCATAAGTTCCTGGAAAGGATGGTGGGGCACACCTGTTTTGATTTACGGATGTCATGCCTTTCCAGCTCCCGATCGGTGTGGTCGCTTGCAACCCCGGCATATAATCGGTCTTCATCGACCAGCAGGAAAAATTCAATTTCCCCCGAGGTTTCCTGACCTTCTACCTGAATGGCATCATTTTGGGTCAACCCCCAGGGCGGCTTGGGGTATAAGATCGGCACCGAAGGAGGTGGTTCGACGCCCTCTCTGGCCAGCTCTTCGATATGTTTGCGAACGGCCTCCTGATCGCGGCCCGTGTAACCGCAAAGAACAGCGCCCTTAATCTCGTAGGCCATCTCTCTTTTGCCGGATTTTTCTTCAACCATAAATTCTAATAGCATCGTTAGCGGTCCTCCTTTTTATTCTGCTTTTCCTGATCCCATCTTCGCAGCTCTCGTCTGAGGATTTTTCCGGAGGAAGTTTTGGGAAGCTCTTCCAGAAACTCGATTTCGCGCGGGTATTTATACGGTGCGATGGTGGCCTTGACATGATCCTGAAGCTCTTTGGCCAATTCCGGGGTGGGATTAAACTCCTCCTGGAGGACGACCCAGGCCTTGACTTTTTCGCCCATCTCCGCATCGACCACCCCTGCCACCCCCGACTCCAGGACGGCTTTGTGCTCCTGCAAAGCAGTTTCCACGTCTGCCGGCGAGATACGATAGCCATGACAGGTCATGATGTCGTCGGATCTGGCCCCATACCAGAAATAGCCATCTTCATCCATCCGGGCGAGGTCTTTGGTATCGTACCAATTATTGGGCAGAGAGACCTCTTGCATTTGTTCCGGCATCTTGAAATACTCCGTAAAAAGACCCGGATGATCCCTTCTTATGGCTAAATGACCCATTTCGCCGGGCGGCAGGCGCTCACCTTTGGCGTCCACAATGGCCACTTCAATTCCCGGGAGGGGCTTGCCCATAGACCCGATCTTCACCGGCAGCCGGGTCTGGGTTGTACAGAATTCATGGGCCTCGGTCTGTCCCATGCTGTCAATGATTCGAACGCCGAAGCGTCGCTTCCATTCCCGCCAGGTCTCTGCCAAAAGCGGTTCGCCGGAGCTGAGGCAGTATTTTAGGGAGCGGGTATCATATTTTTTCTCCGCATCCTTGACCGCGAGCATCATACGGTAGATGGTCGGCGTGCCCGCAAAAATCGTAATTTTGCGTTTGGCAATGAATTCATAGGCGCGTTCTGAATCAAAACGTTCATCGCTGTATATGGCAGTGGCAACTCCCCATCTGAGCGCATATAAAAAGTTGTGTCCCAGGGCATACATCCAGGTCAGGGCGGTCGGTCCGCCGCAGATATCGCCTCTTTCCAATCCCATAGTGAATTTGCCGACGGGATCTCCGGTTGCAATGATAAACCGATGACCGTGGACGACACCTTTGGGCGCTCCGGTGGTTCCGGAGGTATACAGGAAAAATGAAGGTTCATCTTTGCGGGTTTCCACATATGGCAGAGAAGCACCATCCGTTTTGATAAGATCCGCATAAGGAATCTGATCGCCCTGCGTATCACCGACGACGATGATGTGTTTGAGGGTTTTGCACTTGGGGCGTATATTTTCGATGGCTTCGGTATAATCGGTTGTGGTGATAACGGCCACTGCTTCGCTATTGTTAATAATGTGCTCCAGTTCATATTCTCTAAGCATGGTGCTGGTTGGGATTGGGACGGCCCCGATTTTCTGCCCTCCCAGAAATGAAACCATGTATTCAGGTTGGTTGGGGGTTCGGATGAGATAACGGTTGCCTTTAGCGACGCCGAGTTTGTGCATGGCGTTCCCAAAGCGATCGGTAACATCTTTCAAGTCCTGGTAGGTGATTTCCTGGTCCTTATAATAGATGGCCGTATCCTGTCCCCGGCCGTGTTCCGCCCAGAAGTCCACCGCCACCCTGGCCATGTTCAGTTTTTCAGGAATCTCTAAACGATAAAATCCTTTTGAATCCATCCTTTGAAAAGTCTCACCCATACTTTCGGTTTTCATTTTGTGCCCCTTACTTGTTTCTTACTTATTAATGTTTTCGATGAGGATCTTCTCGGTGTTATCAAGGTGGTCTATCAAGGCTTCATAGGCCTTTTGCGGGTTTCCTTCCTTTAAGCCGGAAAAAATTGCATGGTGCTCCTTGATGACCTGTTTCATCCGGGAATGATCTTCGACGGCTCTGATTCCCATGAGATGCATTTGATCTCTCAGGTTGTCGAGGATCGATTCGATCTGTTTGTTACCAATTTTGGAAGCGATATAAAGATGAAATTGTTTATCATATTCGATGAATGCCAGTCTATCGCGTTTGCCCAACATTTTTTCCTGGCGGGTGATGTTTTGATCGATTTCTTTTATATCTTCGGCGGTGAGCCGGCTGGCGATTTTTTTTAAGATATAGCCTTCGATAATCTTTCTAATTTCAAATACTTCGCGCACCTGCTCAGCCTTAATTTTGAAGATTTCAACGCCTTTCCCCGGAACAAAGGCGACCATCCCCTCGCGGCTTAGCTCTAATAGTGCTTCTCTTACAGGTGTTCGGGAAACCCCCAGAGCCTCTGCCAGTCTCTTTTCGTTATGCAGCTCGCCCGGTTCGAGACCACCGGTGATGATCAATTCTTTGAGCTTATCATAAGCGCGTTCTTTTAATGACTTAGCGCGAGAAATGGGTAAGATCTGCTCCATTTCTGGTTTCCTTTCTGAGAAATTCGGTTAAAAAAACAACCGGATACAGATGGTCGCGAAACGCGAGCGGGTATGCAATATATTAAATATCGCATACAGGTGCCGCAGGGCGATGTCAAGAAAAATGTTGAGCTCAGTCCGCTTCACTTCGTGCCTAGCATTCCCTTATTCCATCACGATTGATATATGAAATTCGATCCGAACAGGTAAACTTATTTGACATGAAATATTGTATGTAGTATGCAACATGCAACCTGTTCGATGTGCCTAACCTGAAATCTCGATCTAAAAACACAACTTCAATCTAACTAATTATTATTATGGATAATTTCAGCAAATTAGAGCAGCCGGGAACATTACAAAATCTGGCCTATGAACGCATCAAAACGCTCCTGATTAACGGTCAACTGGAATTTGGTGAGGTCTATTCCGCAAATCATTTCGCTGAAATTTTAGGGGTATCCCGTACCCCCATTCGGGAGGCGCTTCTGCAGTTGACGTCCGAAGGTTTCTTTGTTTCTCTACGCGGTCGCGGCTTTAAAATCAAGGAATTTTCCGAAAAGGAAATTCAAGACTTCTTCGAAGCCCGCAAAATGATTGAAGCCTATGTTATCGAGCAATTGGTCGACGAGGTCAGCGCGGAGGATCTGAAGCCGCTCGATGATAGTTTAGCGCAGATGATCAACGGCCACAAAAAGATCGAAACGTACAGATTTCTTGAAGCTGATAAGTCTTTTCATATGAATCTGATACGTCGTTACGAGAATAGTCTGCTGGAATCAATTATGGGAAATATCAGGGATTTTATATCCATATTAGGCCAAAAAGCGCTGGCGAGCCCCGGCAGGGTCCAGGAGGTCATCCGGGAACATCAACATATTCTTGAGGCGCTTCACCAGAAAGACAGAATGAAGGCGGTCCAGGCGATTCAAAACCACCTTGATGCAACTGAAAAATCTTTACTTGAAAATTTGTAAAACACCAACACTAAACACACTCCTAATAAAGTTGCTTTTCTGACTTTTTACCAGATTATCAAAGTTAGCAAATTGAGTTTTTGAGGCGCAATTGATTGAGTTCAAGAGAGGTAAACCATGAAAGTCACAAGCATTCAACTGGGAATGGAAGATAGACCGAAAGAGGAAACGGTTGCGCATGCCCTCGGTTTGGTGGACCAGGCCTCTGAAAGTGACCTTATTCTGCTGCCTGAAATCTGGCCCTGCGGGTTTTTTTCGTTCGACCGGTACCGCAGCGACAGCGAAGCATTAGAGGGTCCGACGGTAACCGCTTTCAGGCAAAAAGCCCGGGATCATCATGCCCATATTTTGATGGGAAGCCTGGTCGAGCACGAAGGCCAAAATTTCTATAACACCACTATTTTCATCAATCCCCAGGGGGAAATTGTTGCCTGCTATCGCAAAATCCACCTGTTTGGTTACCAATCTGATGAGACCCGGATCCTGACCCCGGGCCAGGAAGTCGTGGTGACCGATACGCCCTGGGGGATCTGCGGATTTTCGACCTGCTATGACCTGCGTTTCCCCGAGCTCTTTCGCCGTATGGTGGATCGAGGTGCCCGGTTCTTTTTAGTTGCTTCGGCCTGGCCGCAGGTGCGTTTGGAGGCCTGGAGACTATTTAACCGCGCCCGGGCGCACGAAAACCTTGCTTTTCTCATTTCCTGTAACGCGGCCGGTTCCAACGATGGCAAACAATACGCCGGTCACAGTATGATCGTTGATCCGCTGGGAAAAGTCGTTGCTGAAGGGGGTGAAGAAGAGGAATTGGTTTCTGCCGAGATCGATCCGGGGCTGGTTGATACGGTCCGGCAGGATTTCAGTGCCCTGGATGATCGGGTTTTATAGTGGTTGTCAAAAAAACGTTTCGATATTGAGACGTTTTTTTCTACAACCACTTATGCCGCACTTCCGTATTTTGGAACCTTATTATGAAAAGCGGTATAAATTAAATCGAAAAAATTTGAACTCAAACAGAAAGGCTTAACCATGATTAAAGAACATTTGGAATTTTTCACATTGGACCTTTCATCCGGCTGGGAAACGCCGGCGGGCTATCCGGATGGTATTGAGCAGAAGATTCTGGCCGGATCGCTGGACGAGGAAAACAAAAAGGGGTCCCGGACACGCCTGCTGCGCTTTCAGCCGGGGGCGTTTACCACAGAGCCATTTGAACACGACTATTGGGAAGAAGTATTTCAGGTGTCAGGAACCTTGACGGTGCAGGGAGAGGCATTTCAGCCTTATACATATGCCTGCCGGCCACCGCATACCCCGCATGGCCCGTTTAGCAGTGCAGAGGGATGTCTGCTCGTCGAAACTCACTTTTATGGAATTTTAGAATAAACAGCCCGAACTCAAAAACCTGCATCGGCCACGATGCAAAACCAGGAGGTGGGATTATGTCAGGATTAAACAATTGCAAGGAAGTGAAAAAGTTATTCAGGACGGTCTTTGTGATTTTAATGATTTTAGCGCTGCCTTTCGCCACGGCGCAAGCCGCCCAGCCGATTAAAATCGGCGTTGCCTATGGGCTTACAGGCATGTGGAGCGACTGGACCAAGAAAAATATTGTAGCGGTTGAAATGGCTGTCGCAGAAATCAATGCTGCCGGAGGCGTCAATGGGATGTCGCTGGAGACGGTCATCTACGATACCGCCAGCAAACCGGCTGAAGCGACCCGACTGGTTCGCAAACTGGCAACCGACGATAAGGTTATGGCCATTTTAGGACCGTTTTCAAGCTCCGAGTGCGAGGTGGCTTTTCCGGTCGGTAACCGCATCGGAATCGTCATGATTTCCCAGGCATCCTCGAAACCGGGGGTGGCAGCCAAATATCCATTCGCTTTTCGCAATAAAATCGATGAAATGCAACTGGCCGTGCCCACAATGATGAAATGGAAAGCGCATTACAATATCAAGACTGTGGCCATTGTCCATGATGCCAAGGATGCTGTCAGCCGAGTCTTAGGAACTGCAGTACTGCCTGGAGTCAGCAAGAAGCTGGGGCTTCAGATCGTAAACGAAGGCGATTATGCCACCTATACCACCGGCGATTTCGACATGCGACCGCAGGTGACAAAGCTCAAAAACATGCAATTTGACGGCCTCGTGTTTGGTGGCGTTTACATGGACGGTGTCACCTTTATTAAGGAGGCACGGCGCCAGGGTGTCAACCAGCCCATGATGGGAGGCAACCCGTTGATGAGTCTGCAATTTCCCCGCAAAGGCGGCAAAGCAGCCGAAGGGGTCTTTACATCTGCTGAATTTTACTACTGGATGGACACACCCAAAGTTCAGAAGTTTACCAAAGAGTTTGTCAAAAGAGCCAAAGCCAAGGGCATCGATCCCCCCGAGCCGTTGCAGTTTGACGTCAATGTTTATGATGCCATTTACATGTTAGCTTATGTAATGAAGCAAAACGGCATTACCAACAAGTCCGAAGACCTGGCCCGGGACCGTGAACTGATCATGCAAGGCCTGACAGAGCTAAAAGGCTTTCAGGGTCTTGCCAGAAAAGGGCAATTCAATAAAAATGGTGATGCCGTAGGAGATGTTTACGTCGTCAAGGCCCAGGGCGGTGAATGGGTCCTGGTTAAATAATCACGACAAATTGAGGAATTCAGGAATTCTATAATGTCAACAGCATCCGGCAAAACCCTCTGGCGGGTTCATACCTGAATTCCTCAATTCGCAATTTTAAATTAATTTTCAGCCTTCGGCGGATTCCGGTGAGGAAATTATGATCTTCTATTTTCTTTTTGCCTTAATTTGCATCTATACAATTTTTACGTTCTGGTTTGCCATGAGTGCCTATTGGGAAAAAGAACCCAAAGCCGGCATCCGGGGGGTTATTTGTACGGTTGCCATGCTGGTTTTTCTGATTTTTTATGCCCAGGCCCAGGCCAACGGCATGCTGGACGGCAATCTAATGAAAAGCCTCCAGGGCATCTTTGCAGCCCTTATGGTTCTTTTTACGATTGCCATGTTCGTTCCGATCGGCCGGCGACGCGTGGCACTCAAAGGCACTGAAGGGATGCGCGTGGGCGATCCTGAGCGGTTCAACCAGAAAGACACCGCCTTTAATATTGCCCATGTAGGCGGTTATGGTCCTGAAGTCAGTAAGCAACGCTGGGCCCTTCAGAGCCGCGATCCCTTCGGAGGCGTTTACTGGACGCTGGCGATGGGTCTGAGACCTCAGGCCGATGGAAAGGTCAACCCGGAAAGGCAGGCAGACTTTACGCCCGAAGAGATCACCAAAGAACTTAAACGAACTGCACGGTATTGCGGGGCTGATCTGGTGGGTATTACAAAGGTCAAAGAGGATTTTTGCTACAGCGAGACATTTTCATATGAAGAATCCAAGCTCGGAACCGGACCCGCCGTAACCACACCGGTGGATATAAAGCACAAATATGCCATCGTTTTCGGCCGGGAGATGGATTTTCATAAAATTCAGAAGACCCTTTCCGCAAAGAATGACGAAGCGCTGGGTGAAATCGGAAAGACCTATTATGAGCTTGCCCAGATTTCCTGCGCGGTCGCAGCTTACATCCGGCAGCTGGGTTATTCCGCCAAAGCACACCATGTGCGCAATGAGCAGGTTTTACAGGTGCCCCATGCAGTTGACGCCGGTCTGGGTGAACAGGGGCGCCATAACTATATTATTACGGAAAAATTCGGTCCGCGGGTACGGCTGGCGTCGGTCACGACCGAGCTTGAATTGATCCCGGACAAACCCGTCGATATCGGGGTGCAGGATTTTTGCGAAAGCTGCCGGGTATGCGAAATCAACTGCCCGGCCCAGGCGCTGGCCGCTGAAAAAGAGGTGGTCAGAGGCTATCGCAAGTGGCCCCAGGACTATACCAAATGTTTCGGTTTCTGGGTCACGGGGGGTAACACCTTCGGTTGTACCCAGTGTTTGAAAGTTTGTCCCTATAATAAACCGCGTTCTTTCGTCCATCGAATCACCCTGTTTGGCGCGGCGCGTTCCATCGTGGCCCGCCGGGTGCTTTACTGGATTATGGTGATTTTTTACGGCAAACACCACCGCTGGAAACGGATGCCGCTGCCCGATGAGATTCAGATGCCTTCTGAGACCCAGAACTGGGGCAAAACCTCGAATTAGCCTGGGAGCGCCTTGCGACGCTGCGAATGCGCACAGATGAATGGGGCGCTAACTGAAAGGAGCCACTTTGTTTTTACAGCAGCTGTTTAACGGCATTATGCTGGGGAGCACTTATGCACTGATCGCCATCTCGTTTACCCTGTTGATGGGGGTCTTGAATATGCTGAATTTTGCCATCGGCGAACTCTTTATGCTGGGTGCTGTTTTTGGGCTGACCTTTGTTAATTTCGGAATGCCGTTTTACGTCGCCTTTCCCCTGGCGATGATCTGCACGGGTTGCACTTGTTTAATTATTGAACGCGTCTCTTTTCGACCATTACGCAACTCCCCACCGTCAGTTCCTTTGCTCAGCACCATGGGGTTTTCGATTTTAATTGGAAGCACAGCGGAAAATATCTGGGGGTCCGAGCGATCCCAATTTCCGCAGTGGATCGAGCCCGTAGATTTTCATATCGGACCGGTTCTGATCTCATCCACAGAGCTCATTATCCTTGCGGCGGCGGTTGTTATTATGATCGGATTAGACCTTTTTATCCAGCGAACCCGGATCGGTCGCGGCATGCGCGCGGTGGCCGAAAACATAGATACGGCCAGTATATTGGGTGTCGATTCAAATCTGATTATCCCGGCCGCTTTTTTTGCCTCGGGTGCCCTGGCCGGTGCCAGCGGGATCCTGTTTGGGCTGAGCTTTTCGATCGTATCACCCTTTATGGGAATGGAGCCCGGAATTAAAGGCATCGCCGCCATGATTGTGGGCGGCATGGGCAATATAAGGGGTGCTATTGTCGGCGGCATGTTGATTGGTATCATTGAAGTGCTCAGCGTGGGATACCTGGGCGCCACCGCCAAGGATTTTGCGGTATACGGTGCATTATTTCTGGCCCTGGTCATCCGGCCGCAGGGAATTCTAGGGATGCTCCAGGCTGAAAGGGAAAGGATTTAAGCGTGAGCATTTATCATCTGGATTTAATGTCGGCGCTGGGAATTAACGTCTTGTTGGCCCTGAGTGTTTATTGTCCCATGGTCACCGGACAGCTTTCCATTGGCAATGCCGGGTTTATGGCCATTGGGGCCTACATTTCAGCGATGCTGACCGTTCATCTTCATATTCCGCTCTTCCCGGCATTGATAGCAGCTGGTGTCGTCGCCGGATTTATCGGTCTGCTGGTGGGATTTCCGGCCCTCAGGTTAAAAGGCCTTTTTCTGGCAATGGCCACCCTTGGTTTTGGTGAAATCGTCCGCAATTTCTTTATGAATTTTCTGGAGCCTTTAACCGGCGGGGCCTATGGTTTTCGTGGTATCGGCAACGACCCGATCTCGGTTTTTTGGATCTGGGGCTGGGTCATATTCTTTTTAATCTTTCTGCATTTCCTTTCACGCTCGCGGTTGGGCCTGGCCATGCTGGCCACTCACGATGACGAAACGGTCAGTGAGCTTATGGGGGTTAACATCGTTCGTCTAAAGATCGGGGCATTTGGTCTGGGTGCGTTTATTGCCGGGGTCGCCGGTGGTCTGTTTGCGCATTATTACCTGTATATTGAGCCGGAATTCTTTAATGTCTGGAAATCTATTTACATGGTGCTTTTTGTGATCATGGGCGGCATGTTGACATTTTGGGGCGGCGTCATGGGTGCCGCCATTTTTACGCTGCTGCCCGAATTTACCCGGATCTTACATGATTGGCGCGGTGCCTTTTTCGGATTGGTCATTATCGTGCTGATGATCATCAGGCCATCGGGGATTCTAACCCGGGATATGTTTCGCTGGGACTATTGGCGTCCATCGCTAAAGGAGGCTAAACCTTGAGCGTCACACCGATTCTGAGTTTAAAGGATGTCGATAAAAATTTTGGAGGGCTGACCGCAGTGGATAGCCTGGATCTTCAAGTCTTACCGGGGCAAATCTGCGGTCTTATCGGACCGAACGGCGCCGGCAAAACGACCGTGTTCAATCTGATCACCGGTGTTTACCCCTGCGACGGCGGCGCGGTTTTCTTAGGCGACCGGGAAATAACTTCAGCCAAACCCCATCGGATTACACGAATGGGAGTCGCTCGCACCTTTCAGACGATCCGGCTGTTTCCGAACCTGACAACCTGGGAGCACATTCTGATCGCTCAAAATTTTTTAACGCACGCGGGCAACGGACGTCGTATATTGCCGGACAGACAGCGCGAAAAGGAACTGAAAGCCGAGGCCCAAGAGATTCTCACACTGCTTGATTTATGGGGAGATAGACAACGCAAAGCGGTAACGCTTCCTTACGGCAGTCAGCGCAAAGTAGAGATTGCCAGGGCGCTGGCCACGCGACCCAAACTATTGCTGCTCGATGAACCGGCCGCCGGGATGAATATACGCGAAACCGAGGAATTGCTTCATATTATCGCCAAGATACATGCCAAAAAACAGGGTATGGCGATCCTGGTGATTGACCATGACATGGACTTTGTTATGAAAATTTGTGAATATATTTTCGTATTAAATTTCGGTATTAGAATCACTGAAGGAACCCCGGAGGACATTCAGCAGGATGAGAAGGTCAAGGAAGCCTATCTCGGGAAGGAGGAATAGGTGCTGAGAATATCAGATCTTGAGGCCGGCTATGGAAAAATAAAGGTTTTAAAAGGCGTGTCTCTTGAGATTGAAGATGGTGAAATTATTACGCTGATCGGGGCCAACGGAGCGGGCAAGACGACGCTTTTGAAGACCATTTGCGGATTAATTTCAGCCAGCGCCGGTTCGATTGAGTACAAGGGCACACCGATGCATCGCAAATCACCATCGGCCCGGGTGAAAAAAGGTTTGGTGCTGGTGCCGGAAGGGCGCAACATCCTGCGCAGGATGACGGTTTATGAGAATCTTTTGATGGGTGCTTATTGCCGCGCGGATCGTGCGGAAATCAAACTTGATATTGAACAGGTCTTTGAGCGCTTTCCGATCCTTGCAAAACGGATGCATCTGTCAGCAGATGTACTCTCGGGGGGCGAGCAGCAAATGCTGGCTATTGGGCGGGCCATGCTGGCGCGTCCGAAAATTCTGATGATGGATGAACCGTCTCTGGGCCTGTCCCCAATTCTGATTAAGGAGATTTTTTTGATTATTTCTGATTTGCATCGGTCCGGCATGACCATCCTGCTGGTGGAACAAAATGCGCTCAAAGCACTCCAGGTGGCAGATCGGGGCTATGTCATGGAAACCGGAGAGATCGTTATGGCCGATACCTGTGAAGGTCTTTTATGTGATGAAAAGCTCTGTGATGCCTACCTTGGCGGTAAGGTCGCGCCCGCAGTCTGTTAGCAAGCATTATTATAAATCCAGTCCTTCCAGTTTATTTTGGTTTCAGGTTTCAGAGGTATTATTGGACGGCACCCGAGTACGAGGACGAGTGAAATGAGGCGAATAAAATATCGTCCTCGTACCCGTCCTCGTCCTCGTACTCGAAAACCGATTGACACCGAATCCGCCGGCGGAACACCTGAAACCTTTGTGAGACTTGATCCTGGAACAGCACTTAGGAGAAGATGAATGTCCGTAGCAATTAGCATTCACGGTAAGACTTACAGACGCCAAGGAATACAGGAATTGTCGGAACCAGCTTATACTAAAGATATTGTTCATCCGCTTGAGCGCTTCGATGAAAAAATGACCCCGCTTTCTCGAGGTTATGTTCCCCCCGGGGGTTGGGAAAAAGAGTTTCTGGACACACTGGTGCCTGCGATCGGCCGGCAGGGGGTGGTTCCCCGCGACGAGTCGGGATACACTCAGATCGACCTTGCGTTGCGAATTGCCGGATTTCATAATGCCATGGCCACCAACTGCCATACCGGCAATTGGACGCGACCGCGACTCTCGGATGATTTGGGCTGCTTTTACGATTGGGAAGGACTCTGGAGCCCCGGCACGATCGGGCTGCCCTGGGAGCCCCCCAAACTACCGGTGGCCTCTCCGGCAGAAATGTCTGAAATCGTTAAAGACGCGGCTTTGTTCCTGGGCGCCAGTCTGGTAGGCATCACCGAGCTGAATCGCAACTGGCTTTATAAAAAGGGATGGGAACGCTATGGTCATCAAGAAATCGATCTGGATACCAAAATTCCGTCCAGTATAAAATATGCGGTCGTAATGGCCATTGAAACCAATTATGACTATGTTCGGCATGCGCCGACTGCCAGAGCCAGCGCGGCTGCCGGTCTGGGCTACTCGAAGATGGCCTTTCTGAGTCCGGCGGTAGCGAAGTTTATTGCTTCGCTGGGCTACACCGCCATTGCCTGCGGCAACGATACGGCTTTGAGCATCCCCTTGGCTGTTGATGCAGGTCTGGGGCAGCTGGCTCGCCTTGGAACGTTGATTACGCCGGAATTCGGACCCCGGGTAAGGCTGTGCAAAGTGCTCACCGATCTGCCCCTCAAACCGACAGCTCCGGTTGATTTCGGAGTGACCGAATTTTGCCGAATTTGTGAAAAATGCGCCGAGTACTGTCCCTCGCAGGCGATCCTATATGGCAAACGGATTGCCACGGCGCGCACTGCCTCTACCAATCCCGGACTTTTAAAATGGCCGCTGAACGGCGAGAAATGTTTGCGCTACTGGTATAAGAACGGCGCTAAAACCGATAAGGGCATGTACCACATCGATTGTTATCAGTGCATTAATGTGTGTCCCTTTAACAAACAGCCGGGGATCGGACATGATATGGTTCGCTGGTTTGTGAGAAAAAAAATTCCGCAGGTAAGCCGGTTGCTGAAGTGGGGCGATGATCTGTTTTATAAAATAATTTACAAAACCGGCAAGTATGCGCCTAAAAACTGATGCGCAACTCTTATGAAAAAGAAGGGGGTAGGATATCATGGCCAAAGCCAAAAATAAAAAAATGGATCTTCACGGATTTCTTGAAGACCATGAGGGAGAGTACCTGCGGATAAAGAAACCGGTAAGGCTGGATCATATCGGTGCGCTCGTGGCCCAGGCAGACGATACCATTGTTTTTGATAACATTGTTGGCTACCCGGAATTTCGGATGGTGGATCAACTTTTTGTCAATCGTAAGGCCCAGGCATTGGTGCTTGGCTGTCAACCGGATGAAGTCGTCAAACGCCTGGCTGAGGTGCTGCGTACAGGGCCCCGGACACTCAAAGAGGTTAAAACCGGATCCTGTCAGGAGCGTGTGTTCGAGGGTGATGAAATTGATCTTAATGTCCTGCCGGTACCGCTGCACACGCCCTTGGATCCCTATCCGTATACTGCCGGCTTTGCCGTGCAGCAGCATCCGGATACCGGTAAGTTAAATCAGATGTTCCCCCGATGCGGTGTGTTGAGCCGCAACGAGATGGTCACATCTTTTGTCACGCCTACGGCCAATCAAATCCTGGCAAAATACAGGGCCCAAGAAGCGCCCATGCCCCAGGCAGTGGTCATCGGCGCCCATCCGGCCTGGGAACTGGCCTGCTGTTACTCCTATCCCCATGAGGATTTTTGCGAACTGGAGCTGTTTGAAGCCATTACCGGACAGGTCGGCGAGATCACGCGTTGTAAAACCGTGGATCTTAAGGTACCGGCGGATGCCTCGATTGTCATTGAGGGACTTGTCAGTCCCACCCGCATGGCGCAGGACGGACCCAATCCCGGGCCGAACGCCTTATTTTGTCCCTACGATCAGCAGCAGCCGGTATTTGAAGTAACGGCTATCACCATGCGCAAAGACCCGATTTTTCGACATGTCCAGACGACTCCCTTTACAGATCACCAGGAGATGCCGCGGCTCTTTCATGAAGCCATTATTTATGAGCGTATTAAATCCATGGGATTAAACGTCCACGATGTTCATTTTCCCCAGGGAGGGGCGGCTCAGGTCGTAATCATTCAAGTCGAGCCGGCCGCAGACGGGCAGGTGACAGATGCGCTGATGGCCACATTAGGCGCTCCCTGGGCCAATATGAAAATGGCAATTGCGGTTGACCCGGACATCGATATCTACGATTATCGCGATATCATGTACGCTCTCTCCACGCGCGTCGATCCGAGTAAACACACGACAATTATCAACAACGCCCGCATCTGGCCCTTTGATCCGGTTGCAACCCCCGTTGAAGGTGCATTTCCGCATACACAAAAAACGCGGTTGCCTTCGGTGGTCGGCAAGTGGGCCATAGATGCCACCAAACCGGTCCCCTATCGAGAGCAGGAGCGGAAAAATTTTGAACGCGCGTGGCCGATCGGCTGGGGAGAGATTGATTTAAAGGATTATTTGGATGAATAGATACAGTTTAACCAAATGTTTCTCTTAACATGCGATGCAGTATTTTCCCGGTGCCTGTGCGGGGCATTTCATTTTCGCCAATAAAGACAACCTGTTTAGGACATTTGTAAGCGGCCATCTTATCCTTGCAGCTTGCGATGACATCTTTTTCACCTAAGTTACTGTCATCGAAACCCTGTTTGCGGATCACCACCGCAGCGACCCGCTCCCCCCATTTATCATCGGGCAGTCCGATCACCGCACATTCAAATACCCCTTCGAGATTGCCGATAACCTCCTCCACTTCACTGGGATAGACATTTTCCCCTCCGGTGATGATCATGTTTTTCTTGCGGTCCACCAGGTAATAGAATCCATCTTCGTCCTGTCGGGCCATGTCACCGGCTGAAAAAAAACTGTCTCGAAAGGATTCAGCAGTTTGCCCGGGCAATTTGTAGTATTCATCAAACAGCATGGGACCTCGTGAGTAGAGCTCACCAATTTCCCCTGGCGGCACTTTGTTTCCATTGATATCCAGGATTTTTATAAAGTCGGTACCGATGCATTCGAACCCGATGGAGCCGAGTTTGGTCATCTGATATTCGGGTTTTAGGATGGTGACCATGCCGCCTTCGGTGGAACCGTACGATTCATAAAGTTCCACTCCCTGGAAAAATTCCGTAACCGCCTGTTTCATGCTTTTTCTGCCCGGTGCCGAAGAGCACAGCAGTTTACGAATAGAGCTGACATCCCGCTTTTTGGCTTCTTCCGGCGCATTAAGGATTAAATTATAATGGGTTGGGATCAGAGAGATAAACGTGATGGATTCACGTTCAATGATTTCGAGAATCTCTTCAGGTTTAAAGTTTAAGGCCGGATGGATGTAAGCCGATCCGCCGATATACAGAAAAGTGAACGTGAAAAAGATGGAATTGATGTGACAAAGGGGCATGACATTTAAGCACACATCATGCTCGTTGAAATCAAAGTCCACGGCGGTGTGCAGGTAATAGGCAATATGCGATTCATGCGAGCGGATGACGCCCTTGGGCTTGCCGGTTGTGCCGGAGGTGTAGATCAGAATCCAGATGTCCTGGGGGACAACCTCGATGTCTGGCTCAGAATCCGGTGAATCCTGGATGAATTCCTCATAGGGCTGATAGCCGTCCTGCGGCTTCCCGACGATCACATAATTTTGGGCCGGGATATTCCTCAAATTTGCCCGGACAGGTTCTACCACAGCAGCAAATTGATCATGAACAACGAATGCCTTGGCGTCTGAATTGTCAACAATGTACTCAACTTCCGCGCTGATCAGGCGAAAATTGATAGGTACGATAATAATGCCCGATTTGGCTGTCGCCAGAAACAATTCACAGATTTCAATGCAGTTTTCAAGCAAGACCGCAACCTTGTCACCTTTTTGCAACCCGAGCGCGGTTAGGCTGTTCGCGAGTTTATTGACACGTTCGTTCATTTCCGGATAGGTAAATACGCGCTGCGCGTCCATCAAGGCAACCGTATTCGGGAACTTTTTTGCATTGATTCTTTGGATTTGACCCAGATTCAGCCAAAAACCCATATCTCCACCTCCGAGGGAACTAAATTATCATGTCATCATTTCTAAATATTTAATTAATCGGATCAAGTGATTAGGTTTGGTTTTCTTCCAGTTGTTCGATGAATGCTTCCACATTTGTTATGGTTTGCTCATCTGAGATTAAGCGCAGATCATTCAGATCGGCATTGATCGTTAAACTTGGAATTCCGGTTTTCTGTTCAAGCCGCTGCGGCATCCCGTAACGGCAGTTGGTATTATTCGGGCAGGTTTTGGCATCGTGATAAATGACGCCGTCTACCTTGAACAATTCCAACATGTTGGTGAAATAGGTTTCTTTTTGGTTATCAGAACGAACGATAAACAGTTCCGTATAGGCTTTGGCCATCGTGGCAAAGGGGTCGCTTTCATCTAAAGCTGAAAAAATCCAGCTGTTGCAGTAGGTCGAAGCCAACACGTTGGCGTTCAAACCGGAAAACAGATCCGAATGTGCGCGCAACCGCCCCCATACGGGCATGCCGTCCCAGTAGATTCTGAAACGCTCATCGTCCAGTGCACCCTCACCATTTTTGATACGGTCTTTCAATTCAGCCAGCAAGGTTTTATAGACATCTACCGCTTTTTGCGTTCCCCTTCCGACAACGGCAGGTCCCATGAGCGTGGTGCCGTCAAAAAAAGTTAGGGGAGACGGCTTGATGGTCGCGGTTTCAAGTACCTGTTTCCACAGTTCGGAACACTCGCGCGATAGGGACACAACGGTTTTTAATTCAGCGAGATTAAATGGCCGACCGGAAACCTTCTCCAAAGGTTCAATCAGCGCCTGCATTTGTTGAGCAATGGAAGTAACATGCGCCTCGGTGACCTCGCCGACATTTCGATGGGTATATATACCTAAAACCGGTGCCTTGAACTTTTTGCCGTACCATGCAAACCAATCCTGCACGTCCCGACACTGATTCGTGTTAAACACCAGCACATCGGGTTTTGGAATGCTTTCGATGCCCTTATAGATCTTGCTCAGCGGTGTGACGCCCTTTAAGAAAGCACCGATATCAGCAGTGAGATACGAGCAGATGTCCGGTGAATAGCCCAGGGCATTGGCCACCGGAATAAGCTCTGTTGCCATGCGGGTGGCACCCAGCATGGCAGAGTGGGTTTCGGGAAAGTAAACTAAAAATCCCATGGCCCTGAGTATTTCAGCGGGTCCCACGCTGGTACACCAGGCAATTTTGGGTTTGCCTTTTTTGGATGCGGCGTCCAGTTCGTAATAATAGTCCGCCATGAAGCGGCTGATGTTGGCCGCAGCTTTTAATTTTTTTCTGATAGGTTTCTTTTTATCTGACATGATATCGCCCCACATTATCAGGCTTTCCTCTGTCCAATTCAGGGTTTCAGGTTTCAGTGTTCAGGTGTCAGGAAGATACTGAGGACAGAGGTCAGACGACAGATGATAAAAACTGGAAAATGAAGGACTTTATCTGTCTTCTGTCTTCTGTCATCTGTTTGCTGACACCCGAAACCTGACGCCTGAAGCCTTAGGATTTATTCTCCATCGCATACAGGGCCGCGCCGATGGCGCCGGCTAACTGAGGGTAATCCGGGACAAGGATTTGTCTTTCGATTATCTCCTCTGCCATTTTTACCATAAATGGGTTGTGGGCAACCACGCCGCCGGTCATAACTACCTTTTCAGTCAGGGAATCCATCTCCATAACGCGTTTAATCATCGAAAAGAAGACGCCTTTGACAATGTCCGCTAATTTCTTGCCCTGTCGGATATTTTCCAGCACTTCGGTTGCCGAAAACACAGTGCAGAAACTTCCCAATTTTACCATATTATCGGATTGACTGGCCAGACGGTCCATCTCACCCAAAGCGACATCCAGGCGTAAGGCCATCTCTTCCAGGAAGGCACCTGTGCCGGCCGCACATTTGCGGTTCATTTTAAAACCGGTACGCCTGCCGGATTGATCGACTTTGATGACCTTATTGTCCTGTCCTCCGATATCAATGATCGTGCTTGAAAAGGGAAAGTAAAAGAAAGCACCTTTGGCGTGACAACCGATTTCCGTTTTCGTACCGCTGGCAAAGGATACATTATTTCTGCCGTAGCCGGTCGCTATGGTTCGTTCTATTGCCCCCTTTTTTATGTCTGCCATTTTTAAGGCCGCAGCAAGACAGGAATCGGCGGTGGCCGCAAAGTCCGTACCGGATTTTTTAACCGCATGACCGCGTAAATTTTTATCGGTGTCAAGGATGGCAACTTTTGTGCGTGATGCCCCTAGATCAACACCGGCGTAAGCTTTTTTTGAAAGCATGGCAGTTAAATTGGTTCGATTGGCTTAATTTGTTCTATTTGTTAAAATAAGGATGAAACATGAGATAGACAAACCAATAGAGCCAATCTAGTCAATAAAAGGATCCTATCTGCTATTTTGACTCCAGTCCTTTAACCAAAGCGCTCAGCGTTTGATTATACGGCGTTTCGGTTCCGGTTCGTTTACCATATTCGACGAATTTGCCGTTGATGTAATCAATTTCGGTGCGGCGGTTGGCTTCAATATCCATCAACATAGAAGGTTTATGGTCACCGGCACTTCCCATGTATTCCATTGCATAGGTATAAAAATCCCATCCGAGATTAATTTCATTTGAGCGCGCTACCCGGATGCATTCTTTTACCAGCGCATCTACAATCCGAAAAATAATCGGATCGTTCATGGCACGTGACATTGTCAGACCGGTGACCGCACAGACCGGATTCATACAAGCATTCATAACGCTCTTGCGCCATACCATTGAAATGATGTTATCGGTGTGTTCGGTTTCGAGTTCGCATTTACTCAACACCCTGGCGATGGCCATCGCCGCGTCGCGGGATTTCGGATCCAGTTCCTGAATGTAATGGGGCGGGTGATGAAACGGTATTTTGACGTGAGCCGGTCCAGCCAGTGCACACCCGTAATTTACGACCGCCCGTATCACATCATTTTTACCCAGTATTTTTGCGAGTTCCAGTTCGGTATCAATTCCATTTTGCCAGCTGACGATCGCCAGGCCCTCACGGTGAAAGCCCTCGATGGCGGAGGCGATCAAAGGCAGGGCATTGGCTTTGACGGTGATGAAGATAACATCCGGGTTAACGTCTCCCAATTCATCAACATTGGTGCACGTTTTGCTGACTTTTTGTTTGAGGTTTTCAGCGCCTTCAAGAATAATTCCTCGGTCTAATGCCGGGCTCAGTAAGTCAGGGATTACATCGCAAAGCGTCACTTCATATCCACCCTTGGCGAGGAAGCCGGCGACGATACACCCAACCGGACCTGCGCCGACCACAGCGAATGACTGGAAACTAAAATTGGACGCATCATTCATATCCTACCTCCCCATTAATGTTGTTGTTAACGAAGCAAAATATCGTAAAGCCCTTATACTGAGCTGTAACTAAGGTAGCTTTAGGGAAAAATCCGAATATACAAGCACGAAATTCGAAACAAATTCAAAATTTTAAATTCGAATGTCCAAAAAGGCTGGTTTCGAATTTTGGTCATTTGAAAATTCGAAATTGTTTCGGATTTCGAATTTCGTATTTCCGTCCAGCGGCTACCTTTCCTGTTTGGGGCGTTCGTCAATTACGCGCAGGGCTTTACCTTCACTGCGGGCGATGGATTTCGGATCCACCAGCTCCACGTCAACGCCGATACCCATCATGCCTTTGATATGGGCGGCGATTTTGCCTTCGATTTCATGGCGTCGGGCTTCACCGGCATCGTAAACTTCTTTCTTGCCCTCCACCTGGACACTGAGATGATCCAGGTACCCTTTCTTGCTCACTACCAACCGATATTGCGGTTCGACCTCCTCAATTTCCAGAAGCAAAGCTTCGATTTGCGACGGAAAGACGTTCACACCGCTGATAATAAGCATATCGTCCGAGCGGCCGTAGATTTTGTCCATCCGAATAAAGGTTCGGCCTTCATGCCCGGGCTCGCGCCACAGACGCGTAATGTCTTTGGTGCGGTAACGAATCATGGCCATGGCGCGTCGCTGCAAAGACGTAAAAATCAGCTCTCCTTTTTCACCTTCCGGCAGGGGTTCTAAGGTCTGCGGGTCTACAACTTCCGCCAGATAATGGTCTTCGTTGATATAAAGGCCGTTTTGATCGGCGGCATCATATGCAACCCCGGGTCCGCCCAGCTCGGTTAAGCCATAGGCCTCCATGGCTTTGATCCCCATGCGTTCTTCGATTTCCTGGCGCATGGCAACGGTCCAGGGCTCGGCGCCGAACACCCCGACTCGCAAGGGGAGTTTTTTAATATCAACATTCATTTCTTCGGCTCTTTCGGCGATGGTCAGTGCATACGACGGTGTGCAGAACAGCGCATCTGACTTAAAATCCTGCATGATGGTAATCTGACGTTCGGTCATTCCGGCACCGGTCGGCACCACCGTACAACCGACGGCCATGGCGCCCTGATGAAACCCGAGGCCGCCGGTAAAAAGGCCGTGACCGTAAGCGTTTTGGGCCACATCTTCCTTGCGGATACCGGCAGCATAGAGGTTGCGGGCCATGCATTCGATCCATTGTTCCAAATCCTCGGCGGTATACGGGCCGGTTATCGGCTTGCCGGTCGTGCCCGAAGACGCATGCACGCGGACCACATCTTCTAAAGGCACGGCGCACAGTCCGAAGGGATAATTGTCTCTTAGATCATTTTTGACGGTAAACGGGAGCTTGGCGACGTCTTCCAGGCTTTTGAGGTCCCCGGCTCCGATCCCCATTTCTTTGAATTTATCTCTGTAAAACGGGACTTTCTCAGATACCCAGGCGACGGTTTCTTTAAGTTTCTCCAACTGAAACGCTTTAAGCGCTTCCACCGGCATGCATTCAAACTTATCGTTCCAGGGCATGATCTTCCTCCTTTTTGAATAACGAAATTGTTATAATAGCGATCTTAATTTTATTTAAAAGGTCGACGGGCTAATGTGAACCGGGTGTGGCGCATTGCCAATTTTAGCATCAAGATTGAGCCTGAAGCATAATCGCCAGAAAATCAGGCGGCCGCGGCGGCGGCTTCAAAACCCAGTTCAAAGGCCTTGATATTGATATCGACAAAGGCCTTCTTGGTGGATGTTCGAATGGCTTCTTTAACGTTGTCAGCCGACACCGGCATAATTCCGGTTTGAATCAGCGAGCCCAGTAACACAATATTCAAAGACATCCTATTGCCGGCCTGTTTTGCCAGTGCCAGGGCATCAAAAGCGATCAGCCTGGCGGTTTTATTGCGGATCAACTCCTGAAGCTCCTGAATATCAGGATAAATTCCTTGGCCGATGGCCACCGTAAACGGCGGCAGCGGTGCCGTATTCGTGATCACCACGGTATCGGCATTGCATTTGTTTAACGCACGCAGCGTTTCCGAAGGCTCGAAGCCCAGCAGTACATCCGCTTCGGCATCTGAAATGATCGTGCTGTCTGCATCACCAAATACCACCGCAGATTCCACCACGCCGCCCCTCTGGGCCATCCCATGGATTTCACTCATGCGCACGGGGATGTCGGCCAGCAGAGCCGCCTCGCCCAGCACCTTGGATGCCAGCAGGTTTCCCTGTCCCCCAACCGCTACAATGATCAATCTTTTTGTTTGCATAGAAATTTCCTATTCCTTCGACCGGACCGGCACGATTGCTTTTTCCGGGCAAATTTGGGCGCAAAGCGCGCAACCTGTACAAAGGTCCGCATTAATGAAAACCTTTTCGCCTTCGGTGTAGAAAGCCGGACAGGCCAGTTCATTGACACAATCCCGGTGATTTTTACATTTTTCGCTGATATGAAAAGGCTTGCCTCTGGCCTTTTTAAGACTTTGAGCATAAAGGACGCAGGCTTCCTGGGATATGATGACCGATACGCCCTGATAATCGATGGCTTCCTTTATGGCCTCAATGCTTTTATTCACCCGAAAGGGTCTGATCACCGCCACATGGGGCACGCCGATGGCCCGGACTACTTTTTCAATGGATACCCGGCCATAGCCTGTCAGATTAAAATCTCCCATATCAACACCCGGATGCGGCTGATGACCGGTCATGGCTGTGATGCTGTTATCCAGAATCACCAGGGTAAAATTGTGACTGTTAAACACAGCGTTGACCAGACCGGGGATGCCGGAGTGAAAAAAAGTGGAGTCTCCGATAAAGGAAATAACTTTTTTATCGGTGGCAACCGAGAACCCGCAGCCCGTGCCGACCGACGATCCCATACACAGGAGAAAATCGGCCATTGAAAGCGGCGGCAAGACACCGAGGGTGTAACATCCAATATCTGTGGCGTAGATGGTGTCGAGGCCTTCAGCTGCTTTTTTTACTTCATAATAAGTTGCACGGTGGGAGCAGCCGGCACACAGGTTGGGCGGCCGCTGGGGTACTTCCGGAACATCGGAAAGATCCGGTACGGCGACAGGCGTGTAAGGAATTTCGAAGAACTTGGCGATATTTTCCCTCACCTGGGCCGGGTCGAACTCAAACAGACGGGTAAACAGGTCTTGGGCCTTTCCCCGAATCGGATAAGTTAATCCTTCTTCCTGCGCAAAGGCTTTAACGCATTCCTCCATATAAGGCTCACCTTCTTCAATGACCAATACTTTTTCGCATTCTTTCAAAAAAGTCTTAATTATTTTTTCGGGCATGGGATATGAAAATC
>JAQYWI010000189.1 GCA_030145015.1 Desulfobacterales bacterium | reverse complement strand
ATTCATCTTGGAAGACAGAGGAAATAAGCTCCAAAGGTGCTCTATAGTTAGAAGTGCCTAAAATGCCTAAAATGATCTAAAGTGCCTAAAGTTGAGGAATTCTACCCGTCGAGAGCCTCCCTTCGAGGGCCTCCCTTCGAGGGCCTCCCTTCGAGGGCCTCAGGGTCGAACGACAGGGTCGAACGATCATATTTATAATAAAAGATGTTGGGCCACCCGGCGCAAACGCCGCACAAGCGCCGGCGCTGGGTGAGTGAAACCATAATTTTAGGCATTTTAGATCATTTTAAATTTTAGCTCATTTTTTGTTGTTAGCACTTTTTATCGGTTTAAAATTTTACCATCGGATGTTAAACGTATTTTTGAGATCGCTTCTAATCTAGTCCAGATTGAATTTGTCCTTACCTTGAAAAATTATGGGTTTTGAAGAAGTAGAGCATACGGCCGACAAAGCCTTACGGGTTTTCGGGAACGACCTGACCGAATTATTTTTGAGTGCCGCTACGGGGCTGACCCATCTGATGGCAGCGGACGTCTCTGAGATTTCGACAGAAATCGAAAAACCCATTGAATTGGACGCCATCGATGCTGAAAGCCTGCTGGTGGAATGGCTGAGCGAATTGGCTTACTGGGCTGAAAGCGAAATGCTCGTTTTTAAAAAATTCAGGATCCAAAAGGCAACCGCCACCCATTTACAGGCAAAGGTCTTCGGAGGGAAAGCATCCATGCTTGAAAAACAGATCAAGGCGGTGACCTATCACAACCTTAAAATTATAAGGACGTCCAAAGGATTGGAAGCAACCATAGTCTTTGATGTCTAATACCTAAATTTTGCAAGAAAATAGATAAGAATGGTTTTGTTATTTAAGGGATAAAATGGTTCAGATCCATGATTTCGAACAACTTGAGAAGCATCTGTTTGAAGTTCCGGTCTCTTTCCGCCAGGACATGCGCGTTCCCGCACGCTTTTATGCGGATGAGGAGCTGTTAAAAGGTATCGTTACGGACAACAGCTTACAGCAGTTGATCAACACCGCCACCCTGCCCGGTATTGTTAAATATGCCCTGGCCATGCCGGATATTCATCAGGGATACGGCTTTCCCATCGGCGGCGTGGTGGCGACGGCGTTGCCGGATGGCATAATTTCCCCGGGCGGTGTCGGCTATGACATCAATTGCGGGGTACGGTTGCTGGCCACGCATTTAAATCAGGAGGAGATCCGTCCCTATCTGGATGATTTGGCTACGATTCTATATTCGAACTGCCCCAGCGGTGTCGGCAAGGGCGGCAACATTAAACTGAAGGCCGGCGAACTCGACCAGGTGCTGACTGCCGGCGCAAAATGGGCGGTAAAACGAGGATACGGATCAGAAACAGATCTTGAACGCACCGAAGAAAGCGGCTGTCTGGCAGGAGCGGATCCGGGAAAAGTCAGCCAGCGCGCCAAAGACCGGGGCAAAGGCCAGGTGGGGACCCTGGGCGCGGGGAATCACTTTATCGAACTGGATGTCGTGCACCGGATTTTCGATGAAAGCGCTGCGCAACGAATCGGCCTTTCCCCGGGTCAAATCGCGGTCCAAATTCATTGCGGCTCGCGCGGTCTGGGGCATCAGATTTGCGGTGATTACGTTAAACGGTTTCAAAAAATGATTCCCAAATACGGACTGAATCTGCCGGATCGTGAACTGGTCTGTGCACCGCTGAGCAGCGCTGATGGGCAGGATTATCTGGCCTCAATGAAAGCAGCAGCGAACTATGCGTTTGCAAACCGCCAGGTGCTCGCCTTCCATATTCGTCGCGGTTTTGAACAGGTCCTGGCCGGCAAAGTTTCGAATCATCACGTCTTCCAGATTTATGATATCGCTCACAACATGGCCAAAGTCGAAACCCACCGGATAGATGGAAAACAGGTGCAGCTATGTGTTCATCGCAAAGGGGCTACACGGGCATTCGGCCCCGGATCGGCAGAACTGCCGTCCGTTTACCGTGATATCGGACAGCCTGTCCTGGTACCCGGTTCAATGGGAACCTCATCCTGGGTTTTGGTCGGTACCCAAGGATCTATGGCGCAAACGTTTGGGTCGACCTGTCACGGGGCCGGGCGGACAATGAGCCGCAAAAAAGCCAAAAAAACCATCCATGGGGCAACATTGCGTGAGGAACTCGAGGGTCGCGGCATCCACGTGCGCGCCGGCAGCATGTCCGGTCTGGCCGAGGAAGCACCCAAAGCCTATAAGGATGTAGACCGGGTTGTCGAAGTTGTGCACAGCGCGGGTATAGCGAAAAGGGTGGCGCAACTTAAACCCGTTGCCGTTATCAAAGGTTAAAATCCGTTAAGTTTAAAAGAAAGGAGAAGAAGCCATGAGAGTGCAAATGAGAAACATTCTTTGTGCGACGGACTTTTCCGATTTTTCAAACCGTACCATACCCTATGGCGTTGCCCTGGCCAAAGAGTTCGCTGCCAAACTCTATATTTGTCATGTAATCGACCTGTCCGCTATCGCCATTTACGGTGAGTTTCAACTGAATCCGGCCGATCAGCAAAGCCGTATTAAAAAAAAGGCCGGTGAGCAGCTGGATCAGTTAATCGGCGCGCAACCGGTTAAATGGGAGCCCTTGATTACAGTTGGCCATACAGCCGATGAAGTATCCCGCCTGGTTGAAGAAAAGGAGATTGATCTGGTCATCGCCGCCACCCGGGGCCGCTCCGGCCTTAAGCGTTTAATTTTGGGGTCGGTTACCGAACGCCTGATGCGGGTCCTTGCATGCCCTTTACTGGTGGTCCACAGCCCGGAGCGCAAATTAGTTAATCCGATCAGCCAGGAGATACGCCTGAAACGGATCCTGGTCGGATGCGATTTCTCGCCGGATTCCGACCTGGCGTTTCAACATGCCTTAAGCCTGGCACAGGAATTTGAAGCTGAGCTGCATTTGGCCCACGTCATCGAGCCCTCCGTATCCGATGAACTGCTTAAACCGGACAAACCGCTGATCGAAGAAATTAAGCAGGGACTGTACAGTCGTTTAACGGAAAAACTGATTGCCATGGTACCCGAGGAGGCTCGCAACTGGTGTACGCCCCAAACCCGTATTTTGGAAGGGCCGCCCTATGAAGAGTTGGGAGGGTATGCCAGAACCGAAGATATGGACATGATTGTTCTGGGGGTTCGGGGGCACGGGCTGGTAAAAACGCTTTTGTTAGGATCGACTACCGACCGGGTGGTGCGTCAGGCGCCCTGCCCCGTTCTTTCAGTGAGTACCAAAGCCCGAAACGCATAAGGGCTAGTGCCATGTCCCACAAAAATGTTACAAAAGTCATGAGGTATATTTTAGTTCAGTTGAGCTCTTAAATGTCTATGGTTTCAGGTGTCAGTGTTCAGGTTTCAGTCGGTTCTCGAGGACGAGGACGATATTTTATTCGCCTTATTTTACTCGTCCTCGTCCTCGTACTCGTCCTCGGGTGTCGTCCAATAATACCTCTGACACCTGACACCCGAAACCTAAAATAGGACCATATTTTGTAAATTCCTTGCGCGACACAACCCTAACTGTCAATTAAATAATCAAACAGGGCAACTGATGCCTGGCTGTCCCACTCCCTTGGCCCAAGCGCCCTGCCGATAATTCTGCCTTCCTTATCAAGTACAAATGTCGTCGGAAACGCATTAACGTCAAACCAGGTTCCCACCTCCCCGCTGGAATCCAAAAGAGCGGTAAACGACAGTTTATATTTATTCAAAAACGATTTTACCTGGGCATCGGTTTCCTGCGAATTGATCGCGACCATTACGAAATTTTTATCTTTGAACCTGCGGTGCAGCTTTTGCATTGATGGCATCTCGATAACACACGGGGGACACCATGTCGCCCAAAAATTAAGGAAGACGACGTTACCGCGAAAATCAGATAAACTGACCGTATTGCCGAAAACATCTTTAAGCTGAATTTCTACCGGCCGGGAAATTTGCGCAATTTTGAGAATGCCGATATTGCTGAACAGATGATCCAACTCCTGATCCTGAGCGCCTGCAATCGCAAAAAATCCGCTATAAAACAGCGGAAGTCCAACACCTACAGACATAATCAGCAGGATAATCGCCGGCAATATAAATTTAAATGATACCTTTTTCTTCATCACTACATTATAAAATTACATACGGATTTGCGCAATCAAGAAATGCGGTGACCGTATTCTTTTTCAACCAGGGTGATCACCGCATCTACGTCCAGGCCCTGCTGAAGATTTTTACGGATAAAATCCTTTTCTTCTTTTGCGCCTTTAGGCATGTCACAGGTGCAATCAATTAAAAAAAGTTCACCACAGCCCCCACAGGCGCATCTAAAGTTGGCGGCCACCAGCTGCACCTGGCCGGCGAGATTGGGATTTGCTCCCGATACAGGCTGAGAATTCGAAACGCTCGTGCTTACGGGCGACAGTGGCAGGAAAAGGGCTTTAAGCATAACGCCCCCGGCGAAAAAAATTGCGATAAAAGCCACAATCATCCAGTAGGAGGGTTGCCAACCACTGCGACCGACTTTGGGTTGCGAGACGGGTCTTCTTTTATTTTTTCTCTGGGCCATTTGAAAAACTCCTTTCTATAATCCATCTCAAAAATAGGATTTTGGTTCAAGATTGCGGCGGAGCCGAGCTTTAAACCGGAGGCATACTGTTGTATGTCGAGGATTTAAAGCGAGGTTCCAACAAAGATATTGGGCCAAAGGACATTTTTGAGATGGGTTCTAATTATCTTCAACCACCCTGCCATCGGAAACCCGCAGCAGTCTGTGCGCATAGTTGGCACATTCCGGGCTGTGGGTGACCATGATGATGGTCATACCATCCGTATTGAGGCGTTGAAGCAATTTCATGATTTCGGTTGATGTTTTGGTATCAAGGTTGCCGGTGGGCTCATCCGCCAGCAAAACCGGCGGTTCATTGACAACCGCCCGCGCAATCGCCACACGTTCTTTTTCGCCACCGGAGATTTGATTCGGTAAGCGATCCGCTTTATCAAGCAGGCCCACCTCGGATAAAGCGTTTTCAACCATTGCGCGTTTTTGTCTTTTATTTTTCTTTATGATGGTTAAAGGCAACATGACATTTTCGAAAACCGTAAGATAAGGTACCAGGTGAAAACTCTGAAATATGAAACCGAGAAATTCCCTGCGAAAGTCTGCCTGTTTCTCCTGTTTCAGGTTGTAAATATCGATATCATCAACCACAAATCTTCCGGATGTAGGGGCGTTCATTGCTCCCATTATGGAAAGCAGGGTTGATTTGCCGGCACCGGATTCCCCCATGACGCCAACAAATTCTCCCGACTCAATCTGAAAGCTGATATCGGAAACAGCCGTAACGGTTGCCTCTCCATTACCGTATTTTTTGACTAATTTTTCTGCAATAATATAACTCATAAATAAGAACTCCCTTGTAAGTGCCTAAAATTTGAAAGTGCCTAAAATGCCTAAAATTAAGGATTTTAATCCATTCTAATTTTAGCTCATTTTAGTTCATTTTAGACATTTTAGCTCATTTACCGTTAAGGATTATGCGTCGTTGAACCATATGGTATCGCCATAAAAATTCCAGCTGACTTTAAGATTACAAGGCCCTCAGGGCTTCATTGGGATCAAGCCGGGAAGCGATGATGGCCGGATACGCACTGGATGCCAGACCAATTAACAGTGATAGAATGAATGCCCCGGCGGCCAGTTCAAAATCAACAGGCACATATCCGGAGTGACCTTCAATTAAAAAGTGCACTGCGGCCTTGGTGACTCCCCAGCCCAGTAAATATCCGATGATTCCGGCCAGCCCCGATACGATGGCGGCCTCAAAGAATACGATTTTCATGACATGACGCTTGCGAAAGCCGATAGCACGAAAAATTCCGATTTCATCGGTGCGCTCTCTGACACTGCCCATCATGGTCACCAGAACAACGAGGCTGCCGATCAGCAGGATCACGCCGGAGATACCGTAGGAAAAATTCTTAAAATGTCCCAGGGTCTCCATGCGGCCTTTGACCACCTGCTGAATGGCCATCACCTTGGCACCCGGAAGCGCATCGGAGATCTGCTGCACCATGGCCTCAATCGGGCAGTCCTGGCAAAGCGCAGCCACCTCGGCCATTGAAACCCGTCCGTTTTTATTAAACAACGACTGGGCGGTGGCCAACTGCGCAAATACCAGTTGATCGTCCTGGGACCCCGTTGGCGCCAGAATACCCGAAACGCTAAAACGCCGATCTTTGATCTTAAAGCGGTCGCCCACATTCAGATCCAGAATGCGAGCCGCCTCGGCTCCCAAAATGACACCATTATCATCAGGCACCTTCCCCTTTATCTGCCACCAGGGCTTTAAAATAGCGGATGCTTTAAAATCGACACCTGCCAGAAGAACTTTGTGTGAATCTACATTGACGACTCCCAATACCAGCGGGCCCAGGGCTGCGATATTGCGGGCGTTTTTAATGGAACTCACCCGCGCCAGCTCTTCCTGGCGGATTTCTTCCATCTCAAAAGACACACCCCCCAGTGAAAGCCCTCCGTAAGTAAGTGTCAGATTCTCGGTTCGCGGAACAATTAAAATGTTCGCACCGTATTTTTCAAGTTTATGATTGATATCGCTTGTCATGGCCTCAACAAAGCTGATGATCCCAACAACTGTGGAGACCCCGATAACCAGTCCGGCCAAAACAAATAATGCTTTACCTTTGCGCCGGATCAGGTTTTTAAATGAGATATGCTTAAGCGTCATGACTACACCTTTCCAGAAAAATTGAAGAACTGCCGTCCATCCAGAATATCTTTAACTTCGATGACGACTTTTCCATTTTCGACTCTGCGGTTCAACGGTGCCGGGTTGCAGCCACCTTTAACTTCATTGACCAGAACGGAAGCGAATTTACGGCCGCAGTTGCGACAGACCATATAATCACCTTCCTGATAATAGCCTTTGCCCGCCGGCCAGCAGACATCGCAGGCATCAAAAGCAGCCCGAATGATGCCGTCTGAGCTTTTGAGAACAAAGTATTTGATATTGAATTCGCCGGCCACGTGCTGGAAATGCCGGGCCTTGCCGTCTTCAAAAAGACTTGCCGGAAGGCTGACCTGAGAGGCGTTATTTTTAGATGTAAATGAACCGGCCACAGGTGCGGTCTCCGATCGATCATAGCCGGCATAGTATATTCCGCCGCCCACGATGAGCACGGAGCATACGATTGCAACGATAAGCGGCAGACGCCCTTTTTTTTCAGTACCCAGAACCACATCTTTTTTGGCCTGCCGTTTTTCGAGGGTCACCTTTTCGTTTTGTGCATTCGTTGATTGAATATTTTTTTTCTTTTTTTTCGCCATTACAAATATCTCCTTTGAAGTTGTGATGTTAATTTTTAAATATCTGGAATTATCAAATCAAATTTGCGGGTTGCCGGTGCAGGGCGAAGATTGCATGGATTGATGGTCCTCAGATCCGGCATTTGTGACGACATAGCCCCTATCAAACCGTTCGCATAAAAACCGTTTCAGCCATTATTCAAAAATAAAGGCAGATGAAGTATCGCATCACAGTATTTTTAAGGACCTGGCGGGCAAAAGCGGACCGTGCAAAAAAATTCGCGCCGATTACCCAAAGGATGGGATTCAACAAAGAAAGGTAAGGATCTGAAGATAAATCGGAAGGGGTTTGGTTTTAAGCCGGGGAACAGGTCCCCGAGCGTAAATTTTGGGTTGGCCACTCTCTATGAGAAGATTTATTGATGCCAGCCCTGTGCCGGTGAAGTTCGGTACTTCAGAGCGAATCGTGGCCGGGAAAGTTTCAGGTAAACTTTCGGCTGTTTCCCTGGTGAATTCACACGAGGTCGCCGTCGAACCGGAACAGCAGTCAGGGGCCATCGTAAGGGATGTTTTTTTAGAAACATCCAAAGTATGCGAGGCCTGCTCAGGCGCCATCATCGCCGATTTGCAGCAACATTTGGATTCGCAATCGGCATAGCCGAATGCGCCGGTTGCATACAAGCAGAAGCTGAAGATGAAGATCAATATGATTGAGATTGGCTTTTGCATAAATAAAATTATTCCATAGTAAACTACTATAGTATAAAAAGTTTCGGCGATCTGTCAAGGACATTTTATTAGACCGTCTGACCCACAATCCGAAGCCTGCAATTCTGAAAAACAGTGATGAGGTCAAAAGGGTTTTTAACCTGCTGATATCAAAAATTAAATTCATATCGCTGCAGGCATCTTTACAAGACATAGGATCATATATATATTTACGGAAACATGACATGGGTATTCAATTGCGTCACCGACCACCCGCTGAGCGGGTGGCTTGGATTTTCCCGCCTATGGCGGAAAAATCCAAAGGAACGGCAGTGCCTTAAACGGTGCAAGCGACACGGTGGAGCCGTGGATTCGTACATTCGTATAATCTCGTGCAAAGCTCCCGATTTGAAATCACCCAATCCGGTGCCCTAAAAAAGAAAGTTATCGTTTAAACTGAAGACGACAATCAACAGGAAAGGAAAAAAAATGAGTTATGATTTTAATGCAGACGAGGTTTTTGAAATGGCCGAACAGATGGAACGCAACGGCGCCCAATTTTACCGAGATGCCGCTGAAACTGCTGCTGATTCTTCAAATAAAGAAATGTTGATCGGTCTTTCGAAAATGGAAGAGGCCCACGAGAAAATGTTTGAATCCATGCGGGCCGAGCTGAAGGCAGCAGAAAAAGCATCAACCGTTTTTGACCCGTCCGGTGAGGCATCTCTTTATCTTCGGGCGCTGGTGGACAGTCGTGTCTTTTTTAAAAAAGAAATCGATGTGACATCCATGCTGGAAATTCTTAAATCGGCGATCGAAGCTGAAAAAGATTCCATTGTTTTTTATCTGGGCATGAAAGAGGCCGTCGCGGAAAACTTTGGCAAAGATCGCATCGAGGTCATTATCAAAGAAGAGATGGGACATATTCGGGTCCTGAGTAAGGAACTGGTGGCCCAGACCAGTTAGGGTTGGGCCCCGCAAGTAATTTACAAAACACGGTTTTTTTTAGGCTTTTTGCTACGGGTTGCTGGCTTCTTGCTGCTGGCCGATCCAGAGACAAGCGGCCAGTGACCAGCGGCCAGTAGCCAGAGACCTGTAAAGAACTCAGCTGAACTTGAATGTACCACACAACTTTTGTAACATTTTTGAGATGGCTTCTAGATATCTTTGCCATATTCGGCCAGATCTTCAACCCCCTGACGATCCAGTAATGTAATCTTGGGGCCCTCAACGCGAATTAAATTTTGGCCGGACAGCTTGGCAAAAATCCGGGACAATGTTTCCGGAATCGTGCCCAGCAGGCTGGCAAGCTGGCCCTTTGATACATTTAAAGTTACCGCATCCCCGGAACCCTGCTCTTCTGCAAGATATATCAGATAAGAGGCCAGACGCGCCGGAATTTCTTTCAGGGACAAATTTTCAATTTGAGCCGCAAACTGGCGCAGCTTTTTTGACATAATCGCCAACAGATTCAACGCCAGGGAGGGATTGGCCGTCACCAGATCCACAATGGCGCTTCGGGGGAAAAGAAGAAGGCGGCTTTTCGCCAGGGTTTGCGCATTGGCCGGCAATTGTTGTCCGGTAAAAACCGTTACTTCTCCAAAAGACTGCCCGGCTTCGAATATATGCAGGATCTGCTCTTTGCCCTCCGACGAAACTTTATAAATTTTGATCCGGCCGTCAACAACAACAAATAACCCTTTGGTTTCGTCTCCTTCTGAAAATATGGTCTGCCCTTTGTTATACTGCTTTTCAACCGCAATCTGCCGGATTGCGCTTAACTGATCATCGGGCAGACCGTTGAAAAGCGGAATCGCCGATATTATGTTTAGAATGTTTTCCATAACTTATTTTTTGCATCCATTTTTGATCTATGTCAAGGCTAACAAGCGATAAATTATTTTATAAAATAAGCGTTTCAAATTTTAAAAAAGGGTCAGCTTGTTTTTTTTAATGAATTCTACCCGTCGAGAGCTTCCCTTCAAGAGCCCCCCGTCGAGAGCCTCTGGGTCGAACGACTGGGTCTAACGACTGGGTCGAATGATCAAATTTAATATAAAAGATGGAGCGCAGCGACACCATAACTTTAGGCATTTTAGCTCATTTTAGGCATTTTAGGCACTTCTAACTTT
>JAQYWI010000394.1 GCA_030145015.1 Desulfobacterales bacterium | reverse complement strand
TGTCTTTTCCGCCAATATCTGCGTCAGACTCAAATTTTAATCCTCGAAATACTACCCGTATTCCTGTGGTTAAAATTTTCGTGTTGACTCGGGGCATCCATGCCCCTCGCCCTTGCGGGCAGCTTGACAGCTGTCCAAATCTGATGTCCTGCAGATTTGTCCTTGATCTTAACGAAAAATCCTAGTTTTCGTTCGAGCACTAGTTAGGCATGCACCGGCGATTCCCATTCAAATGCCGGTAATTGAAATTTGAATACCAGATATCGGTCTTAATGTCAAATCGGCACTTTAAATTGTTATCAGCAGCAAACCGGTGCGAAGACTTCGGCACATGCGTTGGAATATTGGTTGACCAAAAAAAATATTGGCAGGAAACACCCATCAATAAACCGATAATTGTCCCTTATTGCATTTATCGCTTTCAGACTTATATTTGAACTTAAAGAAACTGACAAGGAGGATATCATGGATATCAAAGATTATTTTGAAAAAACTAAGGGGTTGGGGGTGTTGTCCACAGCAGATGGAAATGGAATTGTGAATTCGGCAATTTATGCCAGACCCCATATTATGGAAGACGGTTCATTGGCCTTTATCATGCGGGATCGGTTGACGCATAAAAACATCCAGTCCAATCCTTACGCAACGTATCTGTTTCGGGAAGACGGTCCGGGATACCATGGGAAAAGGTTTTATTTGAGCAGGATTCGAGAGGAAGAAAATTCTGAGTTGATTTCTTCACTGAGCCGAAGAACTTACCCTTCGGATAAGGATCGCAGAGAAAGTAAGTTTCTGGTTTTTTTTAAACTGGAAAAAGAACGTCCGCTGGTCGGTGGCTGAGAATGCCGCTGAAAACAAGCTGACACATGGAATAACCGGTTAAGACCTTAAATCTTGCAATCTTAAAACGCTTTTAATATGGTGAAACGCGAATAGAACCGGCAATGATTTTACCTAAGTTGAGCGATTTTCAAGTTTGCCTCAGATACAAGGAAGATGTTGTTTCGCTATAGTCGTCTATGCGGAACGGCATCTGACGCAGTAGATGCGGTGAAATTGGAAATCCCGTAGGGTTTCAAATTATTGAAATTCAAAATGTCAGAATACCTTAAAAATATTGTTAAATTAACCATTTCAAAAATTTGAAACGTTCAATTTAGGTTTTATTAACTTCCATGTGAATTCTTTTAATAAAGGAGATGAAATGGCTAACATTTTGGCTGTTTATGGCAGTCCCAGACGACAAGGAAATACTGCAACCTTGCTCAAACGTGCCGTTAGCGGAGCTGTTGACGCCGGCGCCGAAGTCAATGAAATCACTCTAAGAGACTTGAAGATGTCGCCCTGTCTCGAAATTTACGGTTGTAAAACGCAAGGAAAATGCGTCATTAAAGATGATTTTCACCAGGTTATTGACCAAATCCTGTCCGCTCAGGGATTGATGCTTGCCAGTCCCATCTTTTTTTATACGGTCAGCGCCCACACGAAAATATTAATGGATCGCTGCCAATCGCTATGGGTTAAAAAATACTGGATTGATAAGATCCCTTACGGCCAATGGAAGCCCATGCGAAAGGGCCTTTTCATTTCAGCCGGAGCCACTAAAGGTAAAAAGCTGTTTGACGGAACGCTTTTGACAGTCAAATACTTTTTTGATGTGTTGGACATGGAGCTTTGGCGATCGCTTTTATATCGCAGCCTGGACTTTGAGGATGATGTTTTAAAGCACCCGGAATATCTTGAAGAAGCATATCAGGCCGGCAAAGAATTTGCTCAAGAGCTCTGAACTGAAAATATAAAAGTCAGGTGGTCATTCTTTTCAAAAAATAAAACTATATGAATGTCAAAAAGGGAAATTGAAATGAATATGTCCAAGGACTTAATTTGGCATCACAGAAAACGGAGGGGGCTTTTTTTGATGCGTTTATCTTTCAAAAACAGTGAAACCTCAATTGAGGTGAAAGATATACCGTTGGTGCACTCCATCATATCATGGTAAGCGGAAAACCGAACCGCTGATCTCGGTTATTTCATAATACAAAATGAATTTATTATTGTTTTTGAGCATCTTTTTTATTTTTTCGGGATTGGTAGCCTTTTATATCACCCGGCGCTTTTTGGGAATGACATCTCTCAGTCGACTCCGGAAATTTGTCGTGGCTACAGGGATTGTCGTCATTTTATTTATATCCCCTATTACCATTATGCTCCGCAGGTATGGGATGAATAACCAAGGCATAGATATCCTGGTATGGACCGGATATCTATGCCTTGGTTTCTTAAGTTTTATCTTTACGTTCCTTGTCATACGCGATGTTCTCTGTTTGCCTGCCGCTTTTTTGAATACGCTTAAGCGAATTTTATTCGCGCAACCCCATGGAAAGTCCGATCCAGTCATTCCTGAAAATCCATCTCGCAGGGGCTTCCTTGTGAATTCCATGAATTATGGTATTATGGCAACGGCCTCACTGACTACCGGATATGGTATTGTAGAAGCAAAACAGGTGCCTGAAGTAAAGGAAGTTCAAATTGCGATCCCCGCACTGCCGGAAGACTTTGATGGTTTTAGAATCGTTCAGGTAACAGACCTGCATGTCAGTCCTACTATTCGGCGGCCCTACGTAGAAAAAGTTGTTGAGGTAGTCAACAGCCTGAATGCTGATATCTTCGCACTGACGGGCGATTTGGTAGATGGAACCATAAGCCAGCTATCCCACGACGTGGAGCCTCTGAGAAATATCAAATCTGCTCAAGGCAACTTCTTTGTCACCGGTAATCATGAATATTATTTCGGCGTAATTGATTGGGTAACCCAAATACAGCGCCTTGGGTTTTCCATTTTATTGAATGAATTTCGTATGATTAACCG
>JAQYWI010000393.1 GCA_030145015.1 Desulfobacterales bacterium | reverse complement strand
TCAAATCCACACGGCGCAGGGCCACGGTGACAATCTCGGCCCCCGAGGCCGCAATAGCCTGCTGCATGATCTGTGTGGAGGCAAACTTGCCGGTCCCCACCAGCAGGCGGGAACCAAAGGCGCGATCCGCAATAATCAGCGGGGGTAATTGGGTCATGGTTATCTCCTTTTTTATTGGATGAATTTTGCCGCCCGGCATACGTCGCAACATGGTGGCGGCAGTTCTATTTCCCGAAATACCGAATTCAGGGCGTCGAAGGTCAACAGCCGCCCGAGCAGGAGTTTTCCGCTGCCGGTCAGGAACTTAACGGCTTCAGCGGCCTGTAGGGTTCCCAGTGTGCCGGGCACCACCCCCAGAACCCCGACTTGGTCGGTGGAGGATACCTGACCCGGTTCGGGGATGTTGCCGAACACGCATCGGTAACAGGCCCCTTGGCCGGGTACGATGGTCATGACCTGGCCGAACATGCCTAAGATGCCGGCATGGCAAAAGGGCACCTTGGCATGAATGCATATATCGTTGATTAGAAACTTGGCTTCGAAATTATCCGTGGCTTCGATCACGAAGTCATACTCTTTTACCAACTCGTGGCCGTTTTTTGTAGAAAACGGCTCGCTGTAAGGTTCAATGCAAACATCCGGGTTCAGGCGATGCAATTTATCTTGAGCTGAATGGGTCTTCAACTCGTCCAGATCCTCCGAAGTATGCAAAATCTGGCGCTGCAGGTTGGACAGTTCGACTCGATCCCCATCCACAATGCCGATAGTCCCTACGCCGGCGCAGGCCAGATAGAGCAAGGCAGGACTGCCCAATCCTCCGGCGCCCACCACCAGGACCCGGCCCTTTAAAAGCTTTTGCTGTCCGGTCATGCCGATTTCCGGCACCAGGATATTGCGCGAATAGCGAATCTTCTGGGTTGGGGTCAAATCTTTCATCCGATCTTTTCCTTTGGCTCCCGGATAGCGAGGCTTTAGGGCAGCTCCCTTGTAAGAACAAACAACGCTCCCAAGTTCGTTAAAGTATGATACGATCAAACGTTTTAATCGCGCAAAGATCACCGCACATGGTGCAGACATCCCGATCATGATCTTCGGTCTGCATGCGGCGCTTGCGGGCCAAATTCGGGTCGATGGCCTGGCTAAACATGGTTTCCCAATCGAATTCGCGTCGCGCCAGGGACATCTTCCGATCCCAGTCTTCGGCCCCGGGCAGCCCCTTTTCCAGATCGCCGATATGAGCCGCAATCCGCGTGGCTATGACACCGTCATGAACATCCTGGACCGTGGGCAGATGCAAGTGCTCTGCAGGTGTCAGATAACACAAGAAATCCACACCGCTGGCCGCAGCTACCGCTCCGCCGATGGCACCAACCAGATGATCGTAGCCCGGAGCAATGTCGGTGGGCAAAGGCCCCAGCACGTAGTATGGCGCGTTGTCGCAAACGCGCTTTTGTAATTGTACATCCCCGGCGATGCGTCCCAGCGGAACATGCCCGGGACCTTCGATCATCACCTGGACACCGGCATTGCGGGCGCGTCGCGCCAGCTCGCCCAAAATCAAAAGCTCTGAAATTTGGGCACGATCTTCCGCATCATGGATTGCTCCGGGGCGAAGTCCATCCCCCAAAGACAGGGTAACATCATGTTGCCGACAGATTTCCAACAGACGATCGTATTGGGAAAACAGGGGGTTTTCCTTATTATTGGCGGTGATCCATTCGGCGATAAAGCTGCCGCCGCGCGACACCATGCCCATAATCCGATTGCATCCCTTGAGGGCGCTTAAGCTTTGTCGGGTGATACCGCAATGCACCGTTATGAAATCGACCCCCAGCGCGGCTTGCGTCTCGATTTCCTCCATAAGGTCGTCAGCGGTCATCTGTGCGGGAGTTTTGTTATTTGCCATCAACTTGCTGACCACTTTATAAATCGGGACGGTGCCTACCATGACCGGGGAGCGTGTCAATATGGTCTCCAATATGAGGTCGAGGTTTCCGCCGGTGGAGAGATCCATCACCGCATCCGCACCGGCCGCAACAGCGGTATCGAGTTTGACCAGTTCTTCTTTCAGATCATGGTGGCTCGGTGAAGTGCCGATGTTGGCATTCACCTTGGTTTTCAAGCCCTGGCCGATGCCGCGTGCTTCGAAATTCCGGTTGCGGTTTTTGGGAATCACCACCACGCCGCCGGCCACTTTTTCTCGCACCTGTTCGGCGGTAAGACCCTCTTTTTGGGCAACCTGATGCATGGCCTCTGTAATCCGATTGCTTCGGGCCGCTTGAATCTGTGTCATTTTATATCTCCGTTCGTTGCGTTTTTTCCCATTTTATGGGATCGGAAGGCCAAGTAAGACACTTGTGTCTTTGGCCTGAAATGCCGTGTTAAGTAGTGGTGTTATCTGATCGGTTGGCAAAAAGGCGGCGATCGGTAAGTATACAAATTGTATTTCAAAAAAAATGCTGTTTCCCCGAATAGGAAAACAGCATGGACAATCAAATCCGAATCGCATGCCCGTTTCCCTTCGCAGGTATTACCCTGATCAGGTGGTTAAGGGTTGTCCTTTACCGGACTCTCAGATGATACCAACACCCCTAACGAGACACTATTATTCTAAATTTAAGTTTTTAGGTTGTCAAGTGATCTTTTTTAAGAGTTATACAACACCCAATAACCCAATTTTTAACACCCTAAAATAATGAGACCTTTGAAGAATGCTCAATTTTGTTTAAGGCCAAGGAAAACGAAAATTTTAACCACCCCAGTACGATCTGCCGGACCTACGGGGCGGGCAGGAATACATTAAGTATTTTGAGGATTAAAATTTGAGCCTGACGCCGGAATTGGGCAAAAGGGGGCGTTTTGCAAAGGTCTC
>JAQYWI010000188.1 GCA_030145015.1 Desulfobacterales bacterium | reverse complement strand
ACCGTTTGGGCCTTCGTCGGGGTGAGACCTCCCTGCTACTGTCAGGGCTCGTTTCCTCCGACTACTATGCCCTCTGCTGACTCCTGCATGACGATCAGATTCGATTGCTCGAACCTCAGTCGTCCCCGCGGCTCCAGGCCAAGGTTTGTTTTCTCTGTTTGCCGCCTGGTTTCCCGGCGGTGCCACAATATTTCGGCCATACCTTTGGGGCGACATCATGCAGGTCTCCCGGGGTAAGCACCGGCTACTTTCAGCGCACGATCGTCAGATATAAGGAAGAGTGGGGACGCTGGTAAGAAAATAAGTTGACAAAGAAAAAATGGGAAATAGACCCCATGCCAAGATAAGCCCGCCTTGACGCGCCTGGTGTGTTGCATCACATCATGATTAGGGGGACAGAGTGTCAAAAGATATTCATAAATGAGCCTTCCTGGTGTAGGGTTCTCGGTCGAAAGGGGAGAAGTCATTGCCCGTGAAATGGGCTAAAGTTAAGCGAATAACCTTTTTTACTTTTTTACCAGCGTCCCCTTTCTTCCCTTTCTTCTTCTCGTGACCACAGTCTGCGCATTTGACGCGGGCAAATCCATTATGGAGGTCGCCACAATCAAGATAACGATGAATAAGCTGTTTGACATAAGTGCGAAAAAAGCCATACTGTTTCTCAAACCGTTCCTACCTTGTGCCGTTTACGGAAGATGGCGACATTCTGCATCCATGCCGCGACTGCCGGCCACATCGATGGGTTGCGGCGTTTCTTCAAATCTTGTTGCTGCCCGGCGGCTTTGCAATGGCGACGCGGATTCATAACATCAGAAAACATGAGCGGACGCGATAGGCCCTTTATGATTACCAAACCACCCGATGTCGTTTCTCTCCTTGAGAAGCTGCGCGACAGCGAAGAGGATCTGGACGACCAATTGCTTCATGCGGCAAATTGGAAGTCGCAACTCGAGCTGGTTGAAGCGACTTGCAGAGTATTGAACGGCTTGCGCCAAAGGTTAAAACAGAAAGCCCTACATGAAAAGCTCAACTTCGTCCAAAATATGACCGGAGGGCAACGACCGTCATCCGTAAACTGGCTGGACCAAATCGAACTTGTGGAGTCGACTTGCAATGAATTGAATTCGCTTCTTTTCCGACTTAAGAAAAAGAAATGCCTGCTGGAATTCGGAGAAAAAGATGATGATATATATGTGGCAACGTTTCCAAGGTCGGGAACGACTTGCGTGCAAATGATCCTGTACCAACTGACGACAGACGGCCGTATGGACTTCGAACACATCGACGATGTAACTCCCTGGATTCACTGGGCCGTTTTAAAAAACAAGCCGATTAAGGCGGTGCCGTCGCCGAGAATTATTAAAACGCACGACTCGTATGATGAAATGTCACGGGTGAAAAAAGGGAGATTTATCTTTGTCATCCGCAACGGTTTCGATGTGATAAATTCACTCTACTACCATTATAAAAACTATCGGGACTCAAATCTGTCCTTCGACGACGTGTTCAAGATGAGAATCAAGGGATGGTTTTCGTACGTCTCGGACTGGATCGAGGACAGAAGCGGCCTCCAAATCCTTTACCTCCGTTACGAGGATCTTTTGCAGGATATTGAAAGAGAAGTTAAGAAAATAGTAGCGTTCTGCGAGCTGGATGTTGGTGCCGGAAAAATAAGGACGGCCATCGAAAGAAGCCGTTTTGACTTTTTGAAGCGTCATCAGGCAAAATTCGGCGAACAGCCGGAACACCACAAAATATATGATCATTTTGTTCGTCGAGGAAAGGCAGGCCAAGGAATTCGAAGGGCCAGCAGAGAACAGCTCAAGGAGTACCAGGAGCTGTTCAACACGTACTTCGGTAAATCAGCAATTATGAAGCCTTACCAGCGGTAGGTGATCGGTCCATGCAGGCACTTAACTTCAAGGCGCCTTTTTTCAGTTGCCGGACCGTTTCATTGCCGGCGCCTGTTTTTTGGTAGCATTTAGCCAGTAAAAAATCAATCCTGGGATTGGTTGCGCTGAGCGCTTTGGCCTGATGAAGTTCGTCGATGGCCCTGGCATATGCTTCTAGACCCATGTAGCAGGACCCGAGGATAAAATGAATATTGCTTTCCGTATATCCTAATTCCTGTAGCTTTTTTGCGGTGGATATGGCCTCGTCGTATTTCTGCAGTTCAAACAGACATTCTGCCATCCGAAGATACAGTTCACCCTCATTGGGATGATCGGACAAGGCCTCGGCGTATACCTCATAGGCTTGGCGGCATTTTTTTTGCCGGCTATAGGTGCCGGCTAATGCGAGTTGAACCTGCAAGCTCCCAGGGCTTAACCTTGCTGCGTTTGCGGCCGCCTCGGCCGCCTCACCGACACGCCCCAGCGATAGTAAAATCTCATTCAAATTCAAATATATACTCACTTTGTTCTCACGCGGCGCCGTCTTTACAAAATTCCGGTAAGCATTCAGCGATTCGCGTTTTGCACCAATGCGCTCCGGGTGTGATTCATCCAGGAAAAAAGGATCGGTGACGATGGCCTTTTTTGCTAAATTCTTGCAGAAATCACACTTTTCACATCGGTCGTCACACGTCAGCATCCTTTCAAAATAGTGATGTCGTTTCATCTGCTGATAATCGATATACCGATAGTATGGGACCATGCAGGATGATACCAGCAAATCGGTTAAGGTACCGCTAAACTCCTGAGCTATGTAGGATTGCAATACGAATTCGATGCGTGAAGTAGCCGAATCTCTCGTGGCCAGCTTAAAATAATCAACCAGCGAAGAGTAGAATTGAAGTCCATCAGGCGGCACGAACGACGACCGCAAGAAGAGCGCCGGATTTTTGTGATACAATTTGACACACCATCTTTCAAAAAAGCGGTCGCCGATCATTTTATTCTGAGGGGGGCCATCGGCATGCGAAATGTAGTTAAAATGGGATGGCCTGAACGGACAATTGCGCAGACACCCCTCGTTAACCAACATCCTGATCTTTAACCCACCGACCTCTTTAATTTTTTTAATCAATGGGAGGTTTCTGTTAATATCCCTGTCAATGGTGACAACATCGGCACCCAGATCTTTTAGATGTGAAGCATGTTCCGGTGTTTTAACATAACCGTTGATCGATGATTCGAGTTCAATGTCTGCAAACTGCGCCCTCAACTCGGAAATATAAACCGGATTGGCCAAGACAACACTTTGCAGACCATGCCTTTTAAGCTGTTTGATATAGTCGACGATGGTCGAAAAGAATTCTACTTCGTACCCGTTTATCCCCAAACAAGTAGAATTGATCAACAGTTGAGATTTTATGTTTAGCGATTTACAGGTTTCAATCAACAGAGGAATCTCTTCTGGATAATTTGACTTTTGGGGTAAATTTCGCCCTGATCCTGAATACGCCTTGGGAATCGGAAAATAAAGGGCTTCAATGTGATCTTTATATTGCTCCAAAAGGGCAAGTATTTTTAAGTCGTGGTTGTAGCCGATAGAAAACTTCATAAGCCTCCTTTTCTCTGAATGAATCCGCGCACAGGCCCTGCGATCGAGCTGAGGCTTCGACGACCTACATGATTTTACAAAGAGGGGTATTCCTTCCTAGAATCCTTGCGCTAAGAACAATCCTTGAAGTGATGCCCATATCCGGTATACGATCGTGCAAACTTGGGTCGATCTTTTGCGCAGGCATTTAGAGACGTTTTTGACGCTTGCTGGAGCTTTCCAATATAACCGGCGGTCGATTGTGCCAATTTCGTCATTTGCAAGAGTCGTCCGGCCGGCGCTTACCACGCAAACATGTCGCCCCGTCGCGAACTTGAATAATTACAAGAAAGCATGTATGGCGTCGTTTGTAAAGCGGTTTGCTTTACAGCCATCGATATGTGGTGATTTCCGGGAATCCCTGCGCCGGGTTCTTTTTTTAATCATTGAACTTGCAAAAGATATCTCATGTGTCGATGGTCGCCAGCCTTGTAAGGCCGAGGGTTCCGATGAGCATATGGCCACAAAACCAAAGACAGCATCACCATCGGGCTGATCGTCGGTCGGTTCGACCGGGTGCCGATCAGGCCGCCTGACCAAAATTGGCGATAATCTGTGGGGCTTTGGCCCGGCCCGCAGCGACTCAAGAGAGCATGTGCCATGCAAAGACTATATAAAGATGTGAAACCGGCGCATACGATTCATCGCATTAAAGCGATTTTAAAGAAATCTGAGCTCGAGTTCGTTGAGTCGCCCATCACTGGTGTCGAGGATCGATTCTTCAGCTGCTCCTTGCACAGTAAAGAGAACCGTAGCCTGCGTGTGTCCGGGAAAGGTGTAACTGAGACACTTTGCTTGGCAAGTGCCTATGGCGAATTGATGGAGAGGCTCCAGAATCTAATATTATTTCACAATAAGCTTGGTTGTCCAATGGATCAAATTTTACAGATTTTCCCGGGTACGGCGAAGTTGGATGATCTTGACGCACTGCTGTCATATAATCGAGGGACGGACAATGCCGCCGTCAGCGCTGTATGCAACGATCTAATCATCGATTCCAATCGACCGATCACGGCGGCCGAGTTTTATGATCTGGTAACCGATCAGAAGGTGTGGCTGCCGTATGCAGACATGGTTCGAGCAACCGGCAGCAACGGGATGTGCGCTGGCAATAATTTTGCCGAAACCGTGGTTCAAGGTATATGTGAGATTCTTGAAAGAGAGGCGCTCAAACAGATCTTCAGTGAAAAAATCGTCCCCCCGGCTATTCCAGATCATGTTTTGAGGCAATGTTCAAGCTATGAATTTATTCAGCAGTTGAGGGCAAAAGGAATTACGGTCACCGTGAGGGACTGTTCCTTGGATAAAGGTTACCCCGTGCTGGGGGCGCTTCTGGTAGACAAGAATACGGGAAAATACCGGTTTGCACTCGGTGCTCACCCGTGTATCGACTATGCCTTAGAGCGAACTTTTGGTGAGCTTTGTTTGTCTTTCGAGAATATAGAAAAGGTGCTGGATGCCGGTGAAGAGATCGACCTCTCATCGGATCCTTTCGCACCCGCCGCTCGCAAGGGTGATCGGAACTTTTGGAAAACCGTTAATTACTTCAATCACTTAATACGGGGCAGGGGCAACCTTCCCCGATCATTCTTTACCGATGAGGCCACCTATAGATTCAAAGATCGGCGGAAGTTCAGCAATTCAACCTCTTATCAGGAGGATCTGACGATCCTAAACGAAATATTAGCCAAAAATGGTCATAACATCCTGATCAGAGATGTTTCCTTCCTGAATTTTCCAGCCTTTTATGTATACATCACCGGGCTTTCACCCGTGGAATACAACTTGCCCTGGAATTGTGCTTGCCAGATTGAGAGAATGATTAACTTTTGCAGGAATAGACGGTCAGCAACAGATTTATCAAAAGTTGTCCGCAATTTAAATTCGGCTTCCCATTCGGAAGCGGCCGATCTGCTTGACTGGATTAGCCTTTACGTTGAATCCTCGCCCTATTACTATTTGGGAGATGCGTATGAATGGCTAACCGCATTGTTTCATTTACCGGTGGTAGACGGCCGAAAGCCGGTAAAGGAATATCTGCTTGCGATGCTGTTGTTCAAGCTCAAGGATTACGCCAATGCATCGACTGAAATACGGCAATTATTAATGCGGTATAAATTTCTTCCTAAAAACCAGTTTGACTTAAAGAACAAGACTTTTTTGTCCGCCTTCAAAGATTCGCTTTATCTCGCCCACGAGGGATACACTTCAGGCAAAATTCAGCATACTCTTGAACCATACTATGATCAACAAACCATTGAACAGATAATCGCAGGCATTGACCGCAAGGTGGAAATTTTCGATACCAACGAAATCGTCGAGCTCATTGATTTCGACGTTGGAGATTCAACTCGCCAACTGGTCGAAAGAATAAAACAAATAATTGAAATCGATCGTACGATCCCCTGAAATTGAATTGGCGTCTTTAACATTCCCAATGGTAGGCGCACGCGCAATGCGCTACAAATTGTTGATGCTCCCAGGGTGTATCCAATCTTTCAAGTCTTGTTTTTTTGCTTGACTTATATGAGTTCATTTTGTAGCTATTTAAGGATATCAGTATCAGTAATGAGTACAATTATTGATCTCCTGCCAGATTCTTGCGCGGATTGCCTATCTTCATCGACGTTCGTATGCGTACATTGTACATGGAAACCAAGATTTGATTTTTGATATTCATGACGAAAGATCCCAGGGCTCGACAGCCCGGCGACGCTCGCTGCTTTCCCGCCCGCACCGTTGTCAAGTGATAGATGGTAGCCTGCAGCGCTCAACCTTGAGCTGTCTGAAGACGTCGTGTGTTTGTCATCCGGTCGAATAGCTCATGCGCCGAGTAGCGGCGGCCTCCGCTACGCTTGTTTTTCAGGCCACCAGTAGCCGGAGGAACGAAAACGCAACCCGCTCCGATATAAACGAGGAACCCGGAAATGAGCTCTCAAGTCAAGAAGCAAGTCGGTGACCCTCAGCAAGAAGCGGAAGCCGTTTTTAAGAAAATCCGCAAAATCAAAGCGGAAGTGGCTTCGCTGAATGCCGCCATCGGCAAAGACGAAGCCTTGAGAGCCGATCAGGATTTAGTTCAGGAGATGATCGCCATATGCGATGAGCTGGGCATCGCCAGTGAATTCGAGTCCACACGCCGATGGCCAGACCAGAACCCGGCATGCTCGTGATGCACGGGCTCTGGTGGGGGTGTGTTATCGTACCCGCCGAAATGAAAATATGAGCGCGGGTTTCTTATTCGCTCACAAGGGTGGGCTGTCGATGCAGATGGAGCTGATGGTATCGGCCCGATTTAGATGGTATCCATCGATGCAGGGAATCCTTTGCGTCAGGTCGAGGTAGATGAGAATTTTAGCTACTACAGAAATACGGTGGTGTCCTCGGGGATTAAAATCCGAATGCGACACGGAGATTGCGTAAAACGCCCGTTTATTGATGGGTATTGAAAAGGAAAGGAGCGTAAGATGAGCAAGCCGGTAAAGAACCGGGTGGATCACCTGCGGCATGAGGCGGAGTCGGTTTTTAAAAAAATGAAAGAAATCAAAGCGGCGGTCGCTTCCGCAAATGAGGCGATTCAAAAGGATGAAACCTTAATGGCCGACTCCGATTTGATCCAGCAAATGATCGGTATTTGTGACGAACTGGGCCTTGAAACCGCATTCGATAAAACGCGAAGAAGCATCTCGTCTCAGCCCGACCCCTGCTGGTGGTGTGCGGGAGGAGGAGGAAAGTAAATCATATCCGTTCTTGTCAGAAATGATTTGCTGCCTTCCAATCTGAATGACCGCTTTTTATCGGAACCCCCGGTGCCATCATATTGATGACAGGATAGCCCCGGGTCTCGAGACGGTCGCGGAAAATCGCGATTGTCCCGCAAACGATTGTTTTTTAGGCTGAATTTCTGTTGCCCTTAATCAATTGGTTACGCCGAAGACTCTCCATTTTCTGCATTGTGAAGGGTTTCAACCCTTCACGCCGGCGATTTTGGGCATGACATGGCCGTGCTCAAAACCAGGTTTATATCATCTGGTAGGATCGGATTTCAAAGAAGATTTCATCAGCCTAGACCGGCTATTCCACGAGTTCGAGGCCCTCAGTTACAGGGCACGCAAGGATGCAGCGGCAGGGTAATACCGCAAGCCTTTGATAACGCGGCACATGAGCGCCTCGGGCTTGCCCCTGAGGGGTGAAAATTTTTTAGGATTATCTTCAGGATTTTGGGTACGAAGGTTCACCTCCGCGTTTACAGCAAAATAATGCTCAGCCGCCGTATGTTGTTTAAATTTTTAGCTCTGCTATAAAATATTCATGAAATAGCCAGGCTATGCCAGTTGACGCATGAGAATCAAAGAAAATTCCATCTGGTTTCGCACTAAAAACAAGGGTGAAACACCCGCTTTTATGATTGTCATCAATGTCACAGAAAGGTGCAATCTATCCTGCGTTTACTGTTATGAGCACAACCGAGCCGACAGGGAATTCGACTACCATGCAGTGCTTGCAGCTCTAAACAAGCTGCTACATGCCCACCGGACGGACCCCAAAATCATCATAGAGTTCAGCGGCGGAGAACCGTTGCTTGCTTTTTCCCAGATCAACCGCTTGCTCGATTATATTCAGGACCATTACATGCAAGAGCCGGCTTGGCACAATAGAATCCGTTTCGGAATTTCCACCAATGGTACCCTGCTAAATGACGAAATCAAAGCGTGGTTGACGCAGCACCCGGAAGTCAGCTTATCAGTCAGCTTGGATGGCACCGCTCAAATTCACAACCACAATCGCTCAAATTCCTATGCCCAGGTTGCCAAGCACCTTGATTTTATCTTACGCTACGGTTTGCCGGTAAAAGTAACGCTCAGCCCTTATTCGATTCAGAATTGCGCCCAAGGTTTCAAACACATCCACGCCCTTGGTTTCATGTGCACCGGTAACGTAATCTTTGAAGATGTATGGGGACCCCCTCCAACCAAAAAGGGCTACCTGAAAGCGTTTGCCCATCAACTGCATGAATTGGTAGACTATTACAGCGACCACCCGGAGATTACGCGCGCCTCGATGATGATGCCTTTAACGGAATGGTTCTCGGAAGATACCAAACGAGAATTTCGACGGAATTGCGGATTGGGCAAGAGTCTGATTGCAATAGACGTGGATGGCAAGCAATACCCCTGCCATCGCTTCACACCGATGTGTACCAAGAAAGTGCTCGAGGATAACATTCAGATAGATCCGATTTACATTCAACCTCAGGAATGTTCAAATTGCCCGTTCGTCATCATGTGTCCAGGATGCAGTGCTTTCAATTACGAAATGAACGAGGATGTAAACCACAAAACGCGATTCCACTGCGAGTTTTTCCAGCTTGAGCTGCGCGCCTCTGCGTTGTTGACGTTCCGTGACATGGCAAGGATTCGGTCGGAGATTGGGCCGCATGAATTGACTTCCGAAGAGAAAGCGTTCATGAATCAGCGAATTCAGTCCGCGCTGTTTGTTGAAAAATATACCCGGCCGCTGAGCGAATACATCGCATCATAGGCCATCTGTTCACCGTCGGAGTGGTGTGCGGCTTCGTTCTTGCCGGCACGCCACACGCTCTCGTCCCGAAGATAAAGTAGGCAATAGCAGACAATAGGGACGTTCATAAATAAATAAGTAACCCTCATAACATCTAAAAATAACTAAAAAACCAACTTGCCATTGCAATGGTTTTGATATATGCCAGTTCATGCCAAGACTAGCGCGACTGGATGCCCGCCCCCTATCCCCCGCCTGCCAACGCCTCGCTCGCAGGGAAGCTACAATGCCCGCATACACGGCAATGGCGGGCAGGCACCTGGGGTATTACATCACGTTATCTTCCGCGGGATAGAGCGGCGGGAGATATTTTTGAACTACCTATTCAAGAAGCCGTCAAAAGATTCGAGCTGAAGTTAGGAGCTTGTTTTGCTGCTTGACTGAGTTACTTATTTATTTATGAACGTCCCTATCGGATTCTAGCGGATTGGACTGTTGTTGGCGGAGGCGTTTTTTGCGGTTCATCTTTACTGCATGCTTATTCACTCTGATCAAGGTTTCTGCAAGCTTTGCGGCCTTTGATGACGCCAGAGGCTTTTAACGTGGCAGCCGATCTGTTAAACCAGGGAAGTTATCTTGAGGCCCTTGGGGCCTACCAGGAGATTGTTACTTATTCGGAAAGCTATGAGAATCGGGCCAAAGGCCTCTTGTTTATGGGAGCGATCTATAGCCTATATTTGGATCAATACGACGAAGCACTGCGACTTTACAGTATCCTGATGCGGGATTACTCAAAGAGCAGCTTTGCACAAGATGCCCTTTTTAACATAGGGAAGGTCTTTTACGAAAAGGGGAACTTCGAGCAAGCTTACATGCTAACAGCGGAGGCTTCACTGAAGCTGCCAAGAGTGTCTGGGTGGCTGACCTGCCTTACCTCACCGCAACACCCGACCCTCATAGTGACAATATTCCAGGAGGGACATGGGATCTATCCCTTTCCTATCAGGTCATAGAGGACCGGTTGAATCAGTATGGCCTGAATATCGGCGCCATATATCAAGTCGGCCCGGTTGACATCAGTTCTTCGGGCCGTCCCCTTAGAATAGCGGTAGTATCAAGTCGCGGTCGAATAGAACTCAAGAGCAACGATTTTCGCCTGAAAATTGGAGCCATGAAATTGAGAAGTACTCGCCTTCGTATCCATAA
>JAQYWI010000187.1 GCA_030145015.1 Desulfobacterales bacterium | reverse complement strand
TATTTGTATTTATATTTAATAATAATATTAGCCCCCATTGCCATTTTTGAACGGTCATGATCGTAAACGGCAAAATATGCCCACCATCATTTTTTTGGGCCTAAGTTTATTTCATTTTCAGACACAACATTAGCTATATCCGCGTATGGCCGTTGGATTCGGGTTGCGCCAATACCAGAAATGAACCCTGGGGTTCTTTCAATAAATAAACCGACAATTTTACTTTTAGCTGCTCTAATTGATTGTTTTTGACATAAATAATACCCTCAGTGGGAAGGTCCGGATCTCCCAGGGCCTTTTTCTTAGCGCCGGAAATCACACACTCCAGCGAACGCGGATGCACGACTTGCTCAACACCCATTCCGGCCAGGCCCATTTGATCGACTTCACAAAGCTTGGCCATTTCCAGGTTTCCCGCCCAAAAATACAGGTCTTTGATCACTGCCGCCGGTGTATCGAATTGATGTATAAACTGAAGCCGCGGATAATAGGTATCCTGATAGTAGCGGCAGGTCTCGCAACGCCCCTGACAACTCAGTTTTCCGCTGCTGCGGGCGCTGAAGCAGACTTGCAGTTTATTTTTAAAGGCAATACATTGCTGACAATTCAGCCCGTGGGAGTCGTCCTGATAATAGCGCCAGCAATTCTGAAAAGTGCGAAAAACAGGTCTGTTTAAATTCTGCTTTTCCAGCTGCACAGGTATCTCCTGTCCTTCTGCTTTTAAAAAATACAGCAAATCCTGAACCGGAATCTGATATTTTTTACCTGTCCGGCTGGCACGCAGCTTTTTTGAGCGAATCCAGTAACCGACGGTGGTACGACCGACACCGCACAGGGCGGCCGCCTGGGTGACCGATACTGTTTCCCGATGTTTATTCATCCAATGACCTAGCTCCTTGAGCAATAGAATATATAATACTATCGGCCTATTGCTCAAAAACTTGATCAAATATGCCGATAAAATCGGGTCATTAACCAGAAGTTTGCAAATTGCAAATTTTATGTTTGCATTTTGCGAATGATCAATAATTTGCCAAAAAACAGGAATTGTTAATAGAATTTGCTATTGGTAAACGTCGCGATCATTGATCATTCACGGCATGATATAATTTAAATAACCTATATAATTCAAAATATTGGTATTTTGGAACGACAAATAAAATGGTTTAAACGTGCTGAATAGAGAAAATTTTTGCCCAGTCGCCGGATAATTGACCAAATATTGCCTAATTTGCCACCACCAGGCAAAAATTGTAAAATCAAAAATAAAGCCCCCCCGTATGTTGAGTTATTTTTTAAGTATTTGAAAATACATATTAATAAAAATATATTCCATGTTTCTGCTCCAGGATAAACGTAACGATATTCACATATGTTCAAATGGCACAGTAGTTGCATAATTAATCAGCAACAGGAATGAAGTTTCCTCCTTTCCTTCATTCCCACCTCCGACGAACCCTGTTAGGTACCCCCCCCTAACAGGGTTTTTTCTTGGTTCGACAACTTTTTGGCGAAACATGTCAAGGGCTTGTCAAAAAATGCTGCAATATCAATTGATTTTGCGGTTCGCGACCTGAAAATCAATATTTTTTCGACAATTCGGCCCGGTTTTTAAGCATTCACGGACCCGGGTGCAAACGGAGGCCATAATCTTTAATTTGGCATGCCTATTGCTGCTATTAATAAATATACCGCTAAGATAGGGAGGGACATTTAATGACCACTCAAGAAACAATCGAAAGAATTGAAACCAGGATCAACAAACTCCCGCTGATCGATTCGGAAGTCGTCGGAATCATCACCCTGCTCAACAATCCGACCAGCAATTTTGAAAAAATCGTTGAAAAATTATCCCCGAGTCTGGCGGCTCGCTTTTTAAACATTGCCAACTCGGCCTATTATGGCGGCCGCGAAGTCCGATCCATCAATTATGCAGTGCAATTGCTGGGTTACGCTAAAATGAAAGATATTCTAATAACATCAATATTAATGGACCATTTTACGCGGCAGCTAAAAGATTTTAATTTTGACAAATTCCTAAAGCAGGCCCAGTTCTGTGCGGTTGTGGCCAAAGTAATAGGTGAAATCCTAACCTTCAAGCAACTGGATGATCTCTTCACAGTGGCGACGCTTCAAAATATCGGGAAATTGGTCATTGCCGTATATTTTAAAGATGAACACAGGCAAATCGTGGCTTTAAAAAAAGCAGAGGGACTGCCAACATGCAAAGCTGAGCAAAGAATTTTGGGCATCAGCCATGCCAAAATTGGCGCCATCGTGTTGGGGCGTTTCAATGTTCCCAAAGAAATTTGCGAAGCCGTTGAATTTCATGATAGTCTCGACACCGAGCTTCCTTTGAAAAACGATAATTACTTGCAGCATATCGCCCGCCGGGCAACCGCCATCGTCGGCCAATTCTCCCTTCCGAAAGAAATCGCCACAATGGATCTATATCACATGTTGCGCGCCACCGTTGAGCAAGGCAAAAGGAATTATCGTGAAGAGGTCCGGGCGCAATTGCGCTCAAGAGGGTACCAGAAGATTTTCCCATCTTTGCTTGAAAATGCCGCAGATCTGGTCGCCAATGATTTGAAATCGCATTTGCGTCAACGCGCCTCGGCAATAGAATTCGCTACTGAGGAAGCCTGTGCGGATAATGAGGAGGGTCAGCGATTAAGGAACCGGATTTAGAAATAACCGTCAGGTTTTAAGCGCCGACGTTTTCGATGGGTCGGGATTATTCATTTTCTTTTTGGTAAAGAACAGGCAGTCTTTGCCCATCATAATGCGGCGCACTTCATTGTTCGGATACCGCCGACTTTTAAACTCCATCCCCCGGCAGCCGTGCGGGAAACTCGAATCCCAGGTTACATAATAATAAATACACTTGTGGCAGTCAATCAACATAAGGGCTCTTGGACGATTGGAGGATTGAAATTGAAGCGTTTCGCGTTGCGTGTTCCGGGTTACGGGTTAAAATATGGAAAACTAACCCTGCAGTGCATGACTCGTAACTCGTAACACGCAACACGCAGCGAAAGAACGAACCCATCACTCCATTACTCCAGCACTCCACTACTCCAGCTTTTGAAGTCGTTAGTCCCCATCTCGCAGATCGACTCGAATTTCCATGTCTCTGAGTAGCTCCCATGCATCCTGCCGCTGGGAATCGGAACTTTCACCGACAACATAAATAATCGCCTGGATGACTTCATCACTGATCCCGGCCTTTTTGAGTTCGATAATATCCTGGGCAGTGGTAAATTCAATGGAGCGAACATCTTTCCCGTAGATGACGGGAGCCGTATCCTTGAGAAAAGAACCGTCCCGAATAACCATTTGAATGGTTTTTTCGCTAATACCGGCCTTTTTCATATCAATAATTTCCTGCACGCTGAAGGCTGCGGTTTCAACGACCTTCTCTTTGACCATAACCTGAATGGTCTGGTCGCTGACACCGGCCTCTTTTAATCGCACCATACTTTCACTGTTCAGACCGGAAATGGGATGGGTGACAATGAATACAAACAAGGCCACAGCGCCGATGATAATAAGTATTTTTTTCATTTTTTACTTAAGAAAATTGATAAGCCCGGGTTGAATGATCCTGGCTGCGGTAGCAAGCGTGCTTTGATACGCAAGCTCCAGACTTTGCAGCTCCACCACCGCTTTAGCGATATCCGCGCCTTCTTCTTCGCCCAACAGATCCGCGATTCTGGGTTTGTAAAGCTCCCAGTGCTTTTCAGCGGTTTTGAGCTGATATAAAATCGGGGCATTGGCGCTTCGAATATCTCGTATTTGGGTTCGGCCTTGATCAAATAGCCCGCTCTGGGTCGAAATCGCCGCAATATCATCATTTTCCAGGCCGACGATCAAATCTCTCATCGCATCGAAAATATTGATGCCGCCGGAGGCGGCATTTTGAAAAATGGCCCGGCCATCTGCTTCCACGGTGATCGTGGTGTTATCGGCAGCGATGAACTGCATATCCCCGGCATCACCGTTGTAGGTGACGGTGAATTGATCAAATGTAGTGGCCTGGGTATCATCACGAGAGAAAGGAGCTGTTTTGGTTTGATAACCGGAGAACAAATAGTTATCGCTAAGTTTTGAGTTGGCCTGATCGAGTATCTGGTCATACAGATTTTTAAGGTTTTCAGCCGCCAATTGACGGCTTTCAGTTGTTCCGCCGATCTCAGTTTGAGCAATTGCTCCGACAACCTCCATCAAATCATCAACCAGATCCAGATTGGCTTCGATAACACCCAGGCGCGTTTTTCCGCTCTGGATATTGGTCTGATATTGTTCAATCGAGGCAATGGTTTGTCGATAATCCAACACCCTGCCCATGCCGAGTGGGTCATCCGAAGGCTTGTTAATTTTTTTGCCGGAGGCGATGATATTCTGTCTATCAAAGATCGCTTCGTTCTGGCGGGTCAGGTAGCGCACAATTGAATGTACCATGGTATTATTGGTAACTCGCATGATCCCCCTCCTCTGGGAATTTGATCCTTCCGGCAAAAAAAAATGCCGACTTTTTTATGAACTGTATGTTAACGTTCTCCAAGCGACCCTTGGCCTTTTAGACCATCTGCAAAACCGTTTGGATCATCTCGTCCGCCGTACTGATCATTTTGGCGGCCGCCGCATATGCGTTTTGAAATTTGATTAAATTGATCATCTCTTCGTCCAATGAAACCCCTGAAACCGATTCGCGGTAATTATCCAACTGCGCCACCATATCGGATTGATGCGTATAATAGGACTCCGATTTTAAGACTTCATTACCGACATCTCTAACCAGTGAGCTATAGTATTCATTAAAGGTGGCGGTATTTCCACTCATCAACAGCTGATGTTGCAGATTTGTGATTTCAATGGCGTTGCGGTTGTCACCGGGAACGGTCAGCGCATCGGCTGCCGCGGCAATTAAATCAAGGTTTGCGACAATATTGGCATTGACTTCAATATCCGCCGCCCTACCGGTTCCGTCAAAAAATACTAGGCCCGCTGATTGGTTCAGGGCAAAACCGTTTTGATGCAGGTTATTGACTTCCGTGGTCAATGTTCGGGCCAAGCTATCCAGACGATTCCGATAGTCGGGAATCAGAACGTCCCGGGTCTCAATCCAACCCTTTAACTTACCGCCGGAAATATCATTGTTAATATTTACGGGGTTTCCGACATTGTCGATCCAGACGACATCTTGAAGCCCGGAAGCATTGGGCTCTGTGGACAGTTGCCATAACGAGCCTCCGGTCACCAGCGGCCGCCCGTCGGCAATAAGCACGGAAACGTTACCATTTGTATCTTCAAATGCATTAATGTCAATCAATTCTGAGAGCTCTTTTAGCACCAGCTCGCGTTTGTCTCGATAATCATTGGCGTTTTGAGTGCCGGTCTCGGTCGAGACAATCTTTTGGTTCAGATCGACTATTTGTTCCGCCAGCCAGTTGACATCTGTAACGGTTGCCCCGATAGCGAAATCCTGATCCCGCTGAGATTGGGTCAGATCAGAATCCAGTTTGTTGAACGCGGAGGTTAAAATCTGCCCCCGGGTCAAAAGCATTTGTCGTTCAGTGAGACCGGCGGGATTATTGCTTAATGCCTGCCAGGCATTCCAGTACTCACTCATTGCCTCGTTCAATCCGTATCCGTAAGTTTCATTGAATATCATTTCCAGTGATTCAACGGCATTTTTCTGCGCATCCCACCTTCCCAGCGCCTGGCTTTCATTATTGATCTGGGCACTTATAAACCGATCGTAAATTCGTTCGATTGCGTCAGCGCTGACCCCGTTGCCCATCGGCCCTAAAACAGAATTCACCGCAGAATTCGTGGTCATTACCAATTTTTGACGTGAATACCCGGGGGTGTTCACATTGGCAATATTGTGGCTCGTTACACTGATCGCCTGCTGCTGGGTAGTCAGGGCTTGAGCCGCCATACTCATAATTCCATTAATATCTGACATAATGCTTCCTTTTTGGATGCAATTTTTTTAGAACCCATCTCGAAAATGCGTCTAAGTGCTCATAGCTGTGTTGCGGATCGACTCAAAATGCTCACATACTATCGTGTATGCTGCGCTTTTTCGCCGAACCGCGCCTTACTATGAACCCTGATCCACATTTTTGAGACGGGTTCTAGTTAGATTTCAAATCATGTTAATTAAATGCCAGAGCATCCGATAGATCATCAACCCATTGCGCAATTTTGACCGAAATTTCCTCAAATTGATCCAGCTGAACCCCCAAACGCTCAATGACTGCAGGTGATAGTTCCACGGATTGTCCTCCGGTTTCATCACTGGTATCGCCTGTTTGGCATAACAAATTGGCCAGATACACGATATCCATTTGTAGGGTGACCGCTTTGGGTGAATCCGGATCATGGTGCCATCGAACCGCATGGACAATATCTTTCGGAAAATTCCAATGGGTTAAAATCTGCGCACCGATTTCAGCATGATCCGTACCCAGAATCATATTCTCGGCAACCACAAAAGGTACGCCTTTGGCCGCAATACTCTCGATGGCCTCCAGTTCCTCCTTAACAAAGGATCCTAAAACCAGCTTGCCGACATCGTGGAGCAGCGCCGGCGTAAAAACATCTTGGGAGACTCTCTTTTTTTTTGTCCTTTACCAGCGCTTCGGCAGCAAGGGAAACGGCAATCGAATGCCGCCACAAATTCCCGGGTGGCAGATCATAGCCGGGAACTGATTTGTCCATAACGGCGCTCACGCACGAAGCGACCACCAGCTGAGTGAGACGTTTAAAACCCAGCACCATAACGGCCTGTTTGAGGGAGCCGATTTTCGATGGAATCCCAAAGTAGGCCGAGTTTGCTAACTTAAGAATGTTGGCCGTCAGTCCCGGATCGTAACGTAAAATCTCTTCTATTTCAGATATTTCAGTATCCGGTTCTTCGAGCAGGGCAAGCATTTTAGCACCGGCCTCCGGCATTGTGGGAAATGCTTTTACCTTAGACAGGATCTGGTATAATTTGGTGTCATTCATAAAACCCTCTTGGTACCATGGCTGCCTTTGCAAAGCCTTTGCATTGGCATGACCGCATAATTTTATTAGATATCACCACACACGAGCTTGCCCGTTGGCCTTTTATTTTGAACATCGCCTCTGCGGTAATATACCGGACTGGCCGCCATCGCATTATTTAACAGATTATAAGAACCTTGAATCAGTTCCAGCGAATGCGACAGTAAGAATTTATTTTGCTGATTGGCTTCTTGCAGTTTTTGAATCAGCGATAGAAGATCGGTGCTGCGCTCACGAAGCCTACCGGCATACGGTTCTTCCACCCATTGGGATAGCTGGGTTAAAGAAATCTCTTGGGGTGAACAGTTTAAATCAGAAGCCAATTTATCCATAAGCTGCTCGCGCTGTTCTTCGAGGATTCGCAGTTTTAAAAGCAAATTGTCTTTGGCTTTACAGGCTTGATTCAATTGTTGCAAATTCAGGCCCACGACAGCGTCTTTTTCCTGTTGGACAACGGCAAATAACGATTGATAAAGTTCAGTCGCATGCTCAAGCAATCCGAGTAGTTTTTTCAGAAGGTGTTCCATTTGAGAATCATCCCTAAAATTGAGATTATTTTTAAATATCTACCGTCCAATTAAAGCCTGATTGTAATTTCTTGGTTCAATCGATAAAACGGTTTTTCCCATATAAATTATCGGCTAAATTATCAAAAACTTTAATAGAAGTGGTTTCAAAACCCCAGATCAGGTTCAAGGGCAAGGCGTCCCGCGAATTGAAAGCGGAGCGTACACGCTAGTACGTGAGCATTTCGATTCGCGGGACAACGCAGCCATTGGGCCTCAGATGGGGTTTTGATATCACTTCTAATCAGATTCATCCTCCTTGGCCTCCGGGGTGCGTTCGTCAAGCTGACGCAACAGCATTTCCGCCAGGCCAATCCCGCCCCTTGCCGATATTTTGTTGGCGGTTTCCGCATCCAGCATCGATGTATAGATTTCTTCGCCCCGACCGCCGCTGATAAAACCGGACTTATGAATCGTAGCCCGCATTTCTTTCAATAGGTGATGAATGAATAGCGATTCCATTTTCAAACAGGCGTCCCGCAGCTCCGGGTCTTTTTGAATGTCGCCTTGCGGGCGTTTGTTTAATTCCACCGCGCGCTGGATGCGCTCTTTAGAATAAACAATCTCAGATATATTAACAGGCAATTTGGGTAAAGATAGCGGATCTGCCATTAGATAACCTCCAATTCAGCCTGCAGCGCGCCTGCAGCTTTAAGGGCTTGAAAAATGGCGATCAGATCACGGGGCGTAACACCAAGCGCATTTAAGGCCTTGACAACCTCACCGATACTGACACCTGATTCTACCAGAAATAAGGGGTTTTTGCCTTCTTTCACCAAGATGTCGGATTCAGGAGTGACAACGGTTTCCCCTCCGCGTGAAAACGGCAACGGTTGCGAAACATTCTGGGATTCATCAATTTGAATGCTCAAGTTGCCGTGCGCGATGGCGATGGTCGCAATGCGCACATTTTCACCCATAATTACAGTGCCGGTGCGCTCATTAACCACTATTTTGGATACCATGTCCGGGGTAACCCCCAGGCTTTCGATCATCGTTACGAATTGAACCGTTTTGCCACGGTAATTTTCAGGAACCTTCACCTGGATGGAGCCGCCATTCTCGGTTTGGGCGAGCTGGCTATAAAAAGCACGATTAATTGCCTGGGCAACCCGGGTGGCGGTCGTAAAATCGGCCTTGTGCAGCGCCAGGGTTAGGGAATCTTTTTGATTAAAATTTGAATGAATTTCTTTTTCGACCATCGCACCGCCGACAACCCGGCCAACGGTGGGAAAATTCTTTTGAACCTGATCACCGGAGTTTCCGCTAACCGCAAATCCGCCGGTGCTTACCGGCCCCTGGGCCACCGCATACACTCTGCTGTCAGCCGCTTTCAGGGGGGTAAACAATAAGGTCCCGCCCTGCAAATTTTCCGCATCGCCAATGGAACTCACCAGCACATCAATTCGGCTGCCCAGCGTTGCAAACGCCGGCAGATCGGTTGTGACCATGACGGCCGCTACATTTTCGACATCTTCAATATCAGCCGGCTGGACGGTCACCCCCATTTTCTCCAGCAGACTGGCCAGAGACTGGATGGTGAATAAGGAATCATCACTGTCACCGGTGCCTTCCAGCCCGACCACCAATCCATACCCCACCAGCTGGTTTCCGCGCACCCCTTTTATGTCGGCAATATCTTTAATTCGCACCGCACCGGCATCGGGTATCAGAAGGATCAAGCTTGTCAGCATGAACAAAATCGATGCGACCCAGCGGCGAACACATGGCATATGAAGATGTATATTCATTATTTATCTTCCTTCACTTCATCAATTTAGAAAGGCCAGACTGAATTTAACACATTCGCCAGCCAACCGGGCCGCTGACGGTCATTGACGATTCCGCTCCCGCTATATGCGATTTTGGCGTCGGAAACAAAAGTGGACAGAATGACGTTGTCATCACTGATATCTCGGGGCCGGATGACGCCCGACAAAATAATCATCTGGGTTTCATGGTTGACCAAAACTTCACGTGAACCGACAATTTTCAGATTGCCGTTCGGCAAAACCTGGGCGACCCGGCAGGTGATAAAGGCACTGAGATCACCACTGCGTGATGTGCTCCCCGAGCCGTCAAAATCGCTGGTCATGCTGCCTTTGACGGATGGATTCCCGAAGGGATCCGGTCTCGGCAGATTTTTGGGAATTTCGGGCAAAACTTTGTCGCGGTACCATTCTTCGGTGCCAAAAAGCGTATCGATGCCGGCCTCCAGGCTGGAGGTCCGACCGGTTTGCGTGTCCGCCGAATTGGTAGCCTTGGCAGACTCTGAGATATTGACCGTGACAATATCGCCCACTGAGCGGGCCTTGGTATCAATGAAAAAACCATTAAAGTTACTGCGCGCATCATAAAGGGAACCATTATATTCCACTGGCGCTGGAGGCGGCGCTTTAATTTCAGTCTTTTCTTTTGGCGGCATTTTTTGCGCCACCGGCGGCGCTGTCCGCTGGATAACGGCACAACCCGCAAGGCTGATGAATAACAGGGTGACGATACTTAATCCGATTAAATATAGGCTGAGTTTTCGCATCATTGGCTTTCCTTATCTAACAAGTATGAGACACATTAAAAATCCACCTGAACTGTGTTGGAATCGATCACACGGCCATAAAGCACTTTTTTCGAGTCCACATTGATGA
>JAQYWI010000186.1 GCA_030145015.1 Desulfobacterales bacterium | reverse complement strand
AAGTTCATTTCGCGGATGTGGGCGGTTTTGCGCGGCGTCATATGCCTTCGAAGGGCGCTGGCATCCAGGGCAGATTCGACCGGGATGCGCACGACCAGATCGTTTTTTACGACCGCCTGGCAGGCCAGTCGATAGCCCTTATCCTGGTCCTCCTGGCTGATTTTTTCGGAAATGCCGCTTTCCACCGCGCCTTCCTCAAGCAACACCCGGCATTTTCCGCAAACACCTTCCCCGCCGCAGGAGGCATTTATGTGCACACCGGCTTCCAAGGCGGCATGAATAATCGTCTCGCCATCCGGTACCGTTATTTTCGTTTCATAGGGTAAAAAAACAACCTTGTGAGTCGCCATTTTCATTTTCCTTCTGTGGCACAGAGTGTAAATGTCATATAATCATTTCAAATTAAACAAAATGACTAAAATGAACTAAAATGAGCTAAAATGCCTAAAATTAAGGAATTCTACCCGTCGAGAGCCTCTGGGTCGAACGACTGGGTCGAACGATCATTTTTATAAAAGATGGAGCATAGCGACACCAAAATTTTAGGCATTTTAGGCACTTTAGATCACTTTTTTATAAGGGTTTATCAAACCGGCATCGAAGCTGCAGCATATCACCGTCAAAAAAGCTATCGACTTTATACGGCAGCATCCTAAACAGCTTTATCATACCCCTGTTCTGGGTCGATGTATAGGCCATAAAGCCGCAGATGCCGTTGTTGCGAGCAGCATAGACCAGTTTGTTCAACAGTATTTTACCCAGACCCTTTTTTTGATAAGGCCTGCTGATCGAAAAGGCAATCTCGGCCTCACGGGTTGCCGGGTCCACCAGATACTCGCCGACGCCGATCACCTTGCCGAAACCAAATTCTCCAACAACCGCAACGATCGTCAAATCTTTAATATAATCGATCAATGAGACCCCTTCGACTTCATCGTGAACAAAGCTGTTTTTTTCATGGAAAAACCGGGCAACCACGTCATCTCTGTCCAGATTGTAAAAGTGCTCCTGAATTCTTCTCTCATCCACCGGCTTGGCGGGTCTGATCGTCACCAGTTCAGCGTCAATTTCGATGGTTTCTTCCAGGTGAATCGGATAAACCCCATGGATCGATTCAGTCAGCGTCCGTTCAGGGCTTAGAAGGCCCATTTTCTTGGCGGCGTAAAAAAGCTCGTCCCGGAAATCCGGATGCGCAATGCTAATCATGGCCATGGCACGTTCCTGCAAGCTTTTGCCGAATAAATTCACCGCCCCGTACTCGGAGACCACATAATGAACGTCCCCTCTGGGTACAACGACGGCCTCATCTTCCAACTGGGGAACAATGCGGCTTTTTTTGCCCTGCAGGGCGGTGGCCGGCAACAGCAGGATCGACTTGCCGCCTTGGGACTGGACCGCACCGCGCATAAAATCAAACATCCCCGTAACACCCGAAAAATTATTATAAGGCAACGCATCGGCTGCTACCTGGCCGGTCAGATCGATCGTCATGGCAACATTCATCGACACCATCTTATTATGGCGTGAAATGACAGAAGGGTCATTGACATAATCGGAAGGGTGAAACTCGATGGCCGGATTGTCATTTAAAAATTCATATAAATCTTCGTTTCCAATGGCGCCGGAGGCCACCATTTTGCCTTCATTGAAACCCTTTTTACGATTGGTAATCACCCCTCTCGAAAACAGGTGCATAATATCGTTGGTCATATACTGGGTGTGGATACCCAGATCATTTTTATCGGCCAGCGCCAGCAGGGTGGCCTGATGGGTGGAGCCCAGTCCGATTTCCATGGTGGAACCGTCTTCGATAAGGCGCGCGATCAGCCGCCCGATGTCATTGGCTGCCTTCAGTTCCGGTGTTTCCCCAATCGCAAGTAACGGTTCGTCGTATTCCACAAATACATCCACATCGTTAACATGAATAAAACTGCGACCCAGTACTCGGGGCATACGCGAATTCACCTGGGCGATCACCAGGTCCGCCGACTGGGCGGCCGCCAGCGTAATATCGACCGATATACCCAGACTCATCCAGCCGAAATCATCCGGCGGTGACACTTGAATCAGGGCGACATGGATCGGCAGCAGCCGGCTTTTAAATAAACGCGGGATTGCCGAAAGATTGATGGGGGTGATAAACCGTTTGTTGCGGGCAATGGACTTGGGTTTTGCCGAACCCAGATAAAATGACCGAATATTGAGGCTTTGATCTCTGGTTTTATTGGCAATGAGCGTCAACGGCGTGGTTTCCAGTGTCAAGAGGCGGTTGATTTCAATATCTTTGAAATAATTTGAGGATTCCGAAAGCTCCCGTACCAGATGCTGGGGTTCACCGCAGGATGATCCGATAAAAACACGCTGAGCCGGCTTAATCAGGCCAATCGCCTCATGCGCGCTGCGCTTGTTTTCGATATATTTGTCTGCCCAATAGCCGGATATAGGCATTCGTTTCTCCCCTATTATGCTCCTAGAGATGGAATCTGAAAATCCACTGCCCCACTACAAGACCAAAAGTTCTGGGTTCTGGGTTCAGAGGTTCAAAAAAAAAGCGGTTAGGGCAACCTTGAACCCTGAACCTTTGAACCCTTGAACCAGAGGCCTGACGTTTTAGGAACCATCATCCACCAGGTCATCATCATCATCATCGTCTGCGGCCGGTTCGATGAGCTTGGACGAATCGCCCAGGGGCAGTTCCTGGACCTTGCTGAGCTTGCGCGAAATGACCCGGGTGCGGACTTCGGCCTGGTCAATCGTATTGCTGGCTTCCTGCAGCTTCTTTTTGGTTTTTGCCAGGACCTCACCAAATTTACTGAACTGGGTTTTTACGGCACCCAGCAGTTCCCAGACTTCGCTGGATCGTTTTTCGATGGCCAGGGTGCGAAAGCCCATCTGCAGGCTATTTAAGAGAGCTGCCAGAGTTGTCGGTCCGGTGACCACAATGCGATAATCCCTTTGCAGGCTGTCACAAAGGCCCGGACGCCTTAAGACTTCAGCATACAGGCCTTCCACCGGCAAAAACATGATCCCGAAATCGGTGGTATGGGGCGGGTCGATATATTTTTCCCGGATGGCTTTGGCTTCGGCCTTAACGCGGGTTTCCAGGTTTTTGACCGATTTTTCGGCCTGGACCTTATCGGCCGCTTCCTGAGCATCCAGCAAGCGTTGATAGTCCTCCTGGGGAAATTTAGAGTCAATCGGCAGCCAGACGATTTTTTCTTGGTGGACTCCCTGACCCGGCAATTTTATGGCAAACTCCACCCGCTCGCTGCTGCCTTTCTTGGTGGCCACATTGACCTCGTATTGGTCCGGTGTCAATATCTGTTCCAGAATATGGCTGAGCCGAATTTCGCCCCAGGTGCCCCGGGTCTTGACATTGGTCAACACTTTTTTAAGATCGCCCACACCGGTGGCCAGGCTTCGCATCTCCCCCAGACCTTTGTAAACCTGCTCAAGGCGCTCGCTAACCTGCTTGAACGAGTCCCCCAGCCGTTTTTCAAGAGTCGACTGCAGTTTTTCGTCGACAACCGCGCGCATTTGTTCCAGTCTTCGGTTGTTGTCCTCCTGCAGGGTTCGTAGTTGCGTTTCAACCGTATTTCGCATGGTTTCGAGTTTTTCTTCGTTGAGCTTCGTCATCTCCAGCAGCTGTTTGGAAAAACTGTCGAGCTGATCTTTTTGCATGCCGGCAATCTCGCGCAGCTGCTTGAGCTGGGAATCACTGCTAAATTTCAAAGTGCTGCCGATTTCCTCCCGGGCCAGCCTGGCACTTCCGGCCGATTCCTGACGGTTGCGCCCGAACTCATCTCTAACCATTCGTTCCGTGCGCTCCTCCTGTTTTTTCAGCGTCGCAAAAAAATCCTGGGATTTAATCTCCCGGCGCCGAACCAAAATAATGAGCAGGAAAAGTACCGCGCTTAAAATCAGGCCGACCAGCAAGAGAAGTAAATTTGTCAAACCGAGCTGCGCGTATATAGCATGCAAATAAGGCATCGCGGAATGTGAACCTCCCTGTTTAAAACCGGGTTTTGGAGAATATCGGTTTTATCCGATTATCAAGGCTGAATTTTCGAATTTTTAGTCAACGGTTCTATGGCTTTATCAAAAAGGCCTATCGTTGCGCAATGGAAAATAACATGGTATTCAAATAGTTATAATCCGAAGCGTTCCCTTGGATTCAAGGGATTATAGGAAAAAACGTTCCAGGACGTCAAGCGCTCCAGTGAGGACCCAAATGCAGCCGCTGTTTTCACCTTTTTCGATCAAAAACATTCAATTGAAAAATAGAATCGTCATGCCCGGCCTGGCATCTTTTTTAATCGAAGAAGATGGTTCTATTTCAGATGCTACGGTTGAGCATTACCGGCGGCGGGCGGCCGGCGGACCGGCAATGATCATAACGGAAGCCCACGCGGTTTCACCGGAAGGCCTGGTTTCAAAACATCAGGCAAGGATTTATGATGACCGTTTTATCGAGGGCCTTTCAAAGATTGCAGCGGTTTTGAAATCTGAAGGATCGGTTCCGGCCATTCAAATTCACCACAGTGGACGGCAAACATCGATTAACGTCATCAAACGAAAGCCCCTGGCACCTTCTTCGATTCCCTGCCCCACTATCGGGGGGGAAGTGGAGCCCCTGACAACCGAAGGGATTCAAGAAATTGTTCAAAAATTCGGTGCTGCTGCCAAACGCGCAAAGCAGGCCGGATTTGAGCTGATCGAAATCCACGGCGCTCATGGTTATCTGATAAACCAGTTTTTATCAAAAGTGAGCAATAAGCGCGAGGATGAATACGGTGGAGATATTGTCGGCCGCAGCCGAATTGCGCTTGAGATCGTCGAGACCGTCCGCATGCGCCTCGGACCGCAATTCCCCCTGTCCTTTAAAATCAGTGCCCAGGAATTCTTGCCGGACGGGCTGACGGTCCCCGAAAGCATTAAGATTTTAAAGCTTTTAGAAAAGGCCGGCATCGACATTGTCCAGGTTTCAGCCGGTAACGATATTACAACGGAATGGATCAGCCAGCCCATGTTTATGGAAAAAGCCTGCCTGGTAGAATCCGCCGCAAGGGTTAAAGAAGCCCTGAACATTCCGGTGATGACCGTCGGCCGGATAAACGACCCGTTGATCGCCAATGCGATTCTGGAAAAAAAACAGGCTGACCTGGTGTGCATGGGTCGGGGACTTTTAGCCGATCCGGAGATGCCCAACAAAGCCAGGGAGGGGCGGCTGGATGAAATTCGGACCTGCATCGCCTGCAACGCGTGCATGGAGTCCATCTTCCGCAATGGCCGGATTGAGTGCCTGGTCAATCCCACGCTGGGCCGCGAAAAAGAAATGACCCTGGTACCCACCCGCAAACCCAAAAAAATAATGGTCGTCGGCGGAGGGCCCGGCGGTTTGAATGTAGCCTGGGTGGCGGCCAAGCGCGGCCATGATGTCCATGTTTATGAAAAACGGGGTGACCTGGGCGGACAACTTTTGCCAGGCAGCATACCGGGCCACAAGCAAGAATTGCGCAGCCTGATCAAATTTCAAGAAAAACAAATCGAAAAATTCGGCGTGACCTGTCATCTCAACCATGAGGTCACAACCCAAGACATCCAGGCGCTAAATCCGGATGTCGTCGTTCTGGCCACCGGATCACTGCCGCTGATTCCGCCGGTAGACGGTATCGACAGATCCGTTGTACTGACTTATGAAAATGTATTAGACGGAACCCCTCCGTCCTTTAAGCACGCGGTGATCATCGGCGGCGGGGCAACCGGATTGGAATTGGCCCTGTATCTGACCGAATATGGCTGTCGTGTCAGGGTGGTGGAAATGCTTGCCGAAATCGGAGAAGGCCTTGAAACCATGACCAAAAAGATTTTACTCACCCGGCTAAAGGAACACGGTGTAAAAATATTGACTGAAACTCGCTTGGTGAGAATCGAACGCGAAGGTGCTGTCATAGCCCGTAGCGATGATACCGAAATATTGATCGAGGCCGAAAGGGTAATTTTGGCCACCGGCACCCGACCGTGCAACCACCTCTACCCGAAAGTCAAATCCCTCGGTTACGAAACCCACCGGATCGGTGACTGCCTCGAAACCCGCAGTGCCAAGGAAGCGATCTATGAGGGTGCCGTCCTCGGCCGCTCAATATAAAGGCGATCTGAAAAGAGATCGAGGACGAGAGAAACAAGTGTCCTTCTGTATCGTACTCGTCCTCGTACTCGTTATCTAACACCCAACAGATTGGTTGTGAGCCACCTTAAAATGCTCGAATGTTAAACGGAAATCGTGACATCATTCGCCGTTTTATACTGGCGATACAAGCCCCGAAATTGATGATAGGTCAGCCCTAAAATCCGGGCGGCTTTTTTCTGATTGAACTTTGCTTTGCGTAACGCCGCTTCCAGCATTTTGATTTTCAACTGCCAGACCGCCTCCTTCAGGGGCTGGTTCAGCCGGAGGTTCGCATCAGCAGGCGTCATTTCTATCGAAGGGGTCTTTATTGATACGGGGCGGGCGGGATTTTCATAGGGCGAATGAAAGGGGTGAAAGTCGATATCGGTAATGGTTACAGCATCAGACCGATAGACCGCACGTTCGATCACATTTTTTAGCTCCCGGATATTTCCGGGCCAGGGGTGCTTCTCCAGCGATTCGACGGCTTCATCGCTGAAAACCGGAATTTCATTCCGGCCCAGTTCCAGCGCCATCCTTCCGGCAAAGTGACCGGCAAGCAGGGTAATATCCTCTTTTCGCTCTCGTAACGGCGGCAGAAATAAAACTTCAAAAGAAAGCCGATCCAGCAAATCCGGTTTGAATAGGTTTTTGCGGACCAGATCGTTTAAATCGGCGTTGGTAGCGGCGATGATGCGGACATCCACCTCAATACTTTCCGAACTGCCGACCCGCTCAAAGACGTTATATTCCACCACCCTTAAAATTTTTTCCTGAACTTCCATCGGAATACTTCCGATTTCGTCCAAAAACAGCGTCCCGCGATCGGCAGACTCGAATCTGCCGAATCTGCGTTGCAGAGCGCCGGTAAATGCGCCTTTTTCATAACCAAACAACTCCGACTCGATTAAAGACGGCGACAGGGCCGCACAGTTCAGCGCTACCATCGGGGCCTGCCATCGATTTGAAAGATAGTGCAGCCGCGCCGCGGCCAGCTCCTTTCCCGTACCTCTCTCCCCGATTAACAGCACCGGCCGATTAATCGGAGCTACCTGTGATAACCGTTCCTGAAACTCCAAAAACAGCTCCGACTGACCCAGAGCCTCGCTGATGACCGCTGCGGTACTGGAACTCAGACCTTTTTGCTTTGATGTGATCGACTGTTTCATGGCTAATTTAACCTAAACATAGTTTATATTGCTATATATTAGCATTTTTTACTCATATGTCAATAATTCTATTTTATTATAATCTGATATAATTTCAAATAGTTATAATAAAATCTACTGATGGCACAATTTATGCTGAATTGGAAGTTATTCGTTATTTTTTAACAGATAACAATTAACACCGAATTGAGCGTTATACGCGCAACTCGGGCGTTAATTTCCAGACAGGGAGGTCACCATGGGTATTTTTACACGTTTTCGTGATATCATTAGCTCCAACATTAATGCCATTCTCGATAAAGCTGAAGATCCCGAAAAATTGATCAAGCTGATGATCAGAGAGATGGAGGATACACTTGTTGAAATCAAGGCGGCCTGCGCCGGAACAATGGCCAGCGGCAAGAAAGTTCAACGCCAATTGGATACGCTGCACGATCAGATCCATTACTGGGAAGAAAAGGCCGAACTGGCTGTTAAAAAAGGAAGAGACGATTTGGCCCGCGAAGCACTGGTTGAAAAACGCCGGTATACCCGCCGGATTGAAAGCCTTGAAAATGAGCTGACCGAACACGATCTTCTCATCGAGCAATATCAGGACGATATTCGTCAGCTTGAAGATAAATTAAAATCGGCCCGCGACAAACAGCGTTTGCTTGTCCAGCGCCATATTCATGCCAATCGAAAAAGACAGGCCCAGGAAGAGATCCGCCGGGTCGACAGTTCCGATGCAATGTTCAAATTCGATGAACTTGAGAACCGTATCGAACGCATGGAAGCTGAAGCCGATCTCGTTAATTTCGGCAAACAATCTGTTCTGGAGGCGGAATTCGACAGCCTGGGCGTGGACGAAGAAATCGAAAAAGAATTGCAAGCTATGAAAACACCGGCTTCAAAGCAGGATGGAACGCATTCTATTGATTAAAAACCGATCGATATCGGATTGAGATTCTGATATTCGAAATTTTTATTGATCGACTTACAAGATAATCTTATAACCTTTGCCAGAATTTGGAAGCGGAGTCACCGGTTCATTTAAATTAAAATAATGCAGCCAGGGTAAAGTCCAAAATGAAAGAAGTCATCATCGTAGCCATTGTATTCGGAAGTATCGTGCTTGCACTAGCCATCATCCCGGGGGCGATTCTTTTGGCCATCAAATTCCTTCGCGGTGGTCAATCCGCAGGCGATCAAGCCGAGGAAGCCAAAATGATCCAGGAGATTTATAAGGGGCTTTCGCGCATGGAAGAACGCGTCGAGGCTTTGGAGACCATCCTGTTGGATCAAGAAAAACCGAAAAGCACAAAAGAAAGGAAACCAAGCCATGAATAGGTATACCCGGCTTTACCGCAAAGGGATCTACCGCTCGCGCAACGGCATTATTCTGGGGGTATGCAAAGGGTTGGCCGAGCATTTTGATTTCTCAGTTTTCTGGACCAGAATGATCGCCATAATTCTTTTAATTGTCGCCGGCTTTTTCCCGGCCATCGGGTTGTACCTGCTGGCGGCCCTATTAATGAAACCCAAACCGGTAATTCCGATTAAAAACTCCGCCGAAAAAGAATTTTATGACAGCTATACCTACTCGAGGCAGGGAGCCGTTCAGCGATTAAAAAGGAGATATGAAAACCTGCAGCGCCGCATCCAGCGAATGGAGCATATCGTGACTTCAGCCGAATACGATTGGGAAAACCGCCTCAACAATAGCTAACCGAGCGAACCAGAACAAATAATTAATCACGAACGCACAAAATTTGCCGGCAGGCAATATTAGCTCATAGCTGATAGCTCATGGCTCATAGTAAAAGCTAACAGCTACGAGCTTTAATTGCCTCCCAGCCCTAGTGCTTTCCTGATTGATTTATTATGATTTTCCCAAGAGTTCGCCAATCAGATCTGTGGATTTGGCTACTCGTAACAGTGGATAAAGGGCATTGCGCCGGTAGCTGTCCAGGGTCTGTTCGTGCACCTGTTTTGAAACGGCTGCCGAACAATCCTCAAGCAATACCGCCTGAAAATCATGACAAATCGCATCCAGAACAGTGGTCAGAACACAAAAATGAGTCGTAATGCCGCCTACGGCACAAAGACCCACGCCTTTCTCCCGTAACCATTCTTCCAAACCGGTATTAAAAAAGGCCGAAAATCTGGGTTTCGGCAGCCACAGATCCTCGGCCTGCATATTCAATTCATCCACGACCTCAGCACCCTCGGTACCGGATAATGAGTGCGGGTGCATGCGCCCTTTGAAAATAAAATCATCTTCATGAAATGCATCGGTGGAAAAAACGATCGGCCACTTTTGACCCCGAAACACATCAATCAATTTATTAAGGGGTTCGACGGCCGCTCTGGCAAAAGGTGTAACCGGCAGATTACGGCTTTCAACAAAATTATCCTTAACCATATCGATGATTAAAAGCGCCGGGGTTTTATTACGGTGTTGGTTCATGCTGAATCCCTTCGTTTTTTTGCCAAACAACGCAGCCGCGTTATGCCCGCGGGCAAGGAAATGCGTGTCAGAAGTTTAAATTCTCTCACAAAGACGCAAAGCGCTTTTTGCATTAAATTAAAATCTTTGCGACTCAGCGGCTTTGCGTGAGCATTAATTAAAAATGGATTGAAAGTCAAGGTTGATACGAAGGGGACTTTAGGACCGGGTTAAGGCAAGCAGGTCTAAATTCTTGGGATTATTGTATCAATAAATACAATAAATTCGACTAAAGTAGAAATGAAATTACAGCCGCACCTTAAGTGCACCCGCCGGAAGTGGAGGTGTCGGACGATCTTAAATTTAGAAAAATCAATGCGCTAATTGTAAAATTTCTAAATTTATTAGCATCCGGCCCCAACCATCAGGTTGGGGCCGGATGTAGCTTAAATTTGATCGAGCACCTGTGAGGGTACGTCAAAGGGTTCTGCAACGGAGTAATTGTTGGC
>JAQYWI010000048.1 GCA_030145015.1 Desulfobacterales bacterium | reverse complement strand
AATCAATTTAGGTCGACTCCGATATACCATCATTTCAGCTATTTGGTGGAAATCGTGGGCAGTCTTGGTTGAGAGACGCTGCTCCGCCTCAACGTACCCATCAGCGCATAGCCGTTTGGATTTAAGAAAGGAGATTGCATAATGGGCATAATACCATTGAAAGGACGGACCGTCGAGGTCCTCAGCAGAGACGAAATCCGCGAGGTGCATCAGGCGGTTCTTGAAATTTTGCAAGATCCGGGTATCAGCATAAAACATGAAGAGGCATTGGACATCTTCAAACGCGGTGGAGCGGAAGTAGACCTGGAAAAACAGGCGGTCCATATCCCCCCATCGCTGGTCGAATATTCCTTGAATCATGCACCGCGCTTTATGACGGTATGTGGAAGAGATCCAAAATACGATCTCAAATCATATAATGGGATACATTACAGCAGCGGTCACGGGGCGACCTTTATTATTGATATTGATACCGGCGAGCGCAGGCCCGCTACAAAAAAGGATTTAGAAACCAACGTCAGAATCCATGATGCTCTGGAGAACACACACTTTATCTTTCCCGAAATCTATCCTCAGGATGTTCCCGAAGAAGTTTTAGACAGACATATTTCCCAGGCATTGCTAAGCAACACAGAAAAGCCGGTTATCGCGACTGCATACAGTGGCAAAGGGGCCAAGGACCTCCTCAAGATGGGAATCGCCATAGCCGGGAGCGAAGAGGCCTTACGGCTAAGGCCGATGTTCACGGTTAGCCTTGGGATCATAAGCCCGTTAAGTTTTGAACCCAATAGAGTTGATATGCTTATCGAGATGTGCCGATTCGGCCATCCCTTTCAAATCTATACCATACCATCCACGGGTACAACATCCCCGGTGACCCTTGCCGGCACCCTGGCATTGATGGTAGCGGAGCTCCTATCCGGTCTTGTATTGACGCAACTGATCAATCCGGGTGTGCCCGTCAGGTTAATGGGTTACGCCGGAACTTCGGATATGAGATCGGGTGACTTCACTTTCAGTTCTCCGGAGAAAACACTAATGGCCTCTGCTCTGGCCCAGATGCTGCGATTTTATGGGGTCCCGATGGGTGTCCATGGATCTACAACCCGGGCGAATGTAGTGGATACGCAGGTTGGCTATGAGACCGGTATTTTAAATTTATTCTCGGCATTATCCGGAAGTGATGTCATTATCGAATGCACTTCGGCTTCTTTAGAAAACACGGCAACTTCATTTCCGGAGCAAGCTGTTATCGGTAACGAGATATGCAGCTTTATCAACAGGATTTTGCAGGGTATTGAAGTTAACCCCGATACGCTGGCTGTCGATGTCATCAGAGAGGCAGGTCTGGGGGGTGAATATCTAACTCACAATCATACCATGGAGCACTTCCGGGCCGAGCAATGGGATGCGCAACTGGGCAACCGACTGACAATGGAACCCTGGGAGAAAGACGGAGCGATGGACATACGGGCAAAGGCCAGGGAAAAGTTAAAGACAATCCTGGCCACCCACCAGCCCAAACCGCTGGAGCCTGAGGTTCAGAAGAAGCTTCAGCAAATCGTAGATGAAGCCGAAGCTTAATACGTTAAGGGCCCGGAAGAGCAGCTTCTGCTATTGGCCTTGCCGCCAAAGGCGCTAATTTTAAAAAGTGATGACGCATTTGACTTCAACGCAGGCTTGTGTTTATGTGTTCTTTCCATAGGCGCCTCTGAAATGTAAATGTTAAAAAAATGACAATGCCGCCAATCCCAAAAATATAACAAGCTCGATTTTTCTTAACCAAGAACCAATCCAGTAACAACCTGAAAGGAAAGGAGGAATTTTAAAATGAAGAAATTTTTTGCATTTGCTTTAACAGTCGCCCTAGTCGTCGTCACCTTAGCGATAGGCTTCAGCAACGTCGAAGCCGCCGAGAAGGTCTACAAATGGGATATGACATATCCTCTGTACAGAGGGACCTGGGATTGGGCGGTCCTTGAAAAATGGGTTGCGCACCTCAAGGCCGCCAGCGGGGGACGGATTGATATCACCCCCCACGCCGGAGGCGAGATTATGCCGGTCATGGAAACATTTGACGCGGTTTCCTCGGGTACATTGAAGATTGACTTTTCCTACGGTCCATACTGGATCGGCAAGGATCCCATGGCTATTTACGCCAGCGGCCTTCCGGCGTTCACCTTGCCGAGATGGGAAAATTACAAGGTTCTGTATTACGAACTGGGACTTGAAGCGCTCATCCGCAAGGCATATGCCAAACACAACATCATGTATGTGGCTGCCATTCCAACCAATAATGCCGTATTGCTGAGCAAATTTCCCGTTCATAAAGCGGCCGATTTGAAAGGTAAGAAATTCAGGGCGACCGGTCTTTATGCAGAGGTCTTGAACGCGGCCGGGGCATCAGCGACCTACTTCCCATGGGGAGAAATTTACGGGGCTCTGGAAAAGGGCACGATTGACGGCGTAATCGCCGGGCCTTTAAGCAGTCAGGCCGACTCGGGATTTCATGAGCCCACGAAGTTTTTGCTGGAGACGCCGATAACACCGGTCGATGCCTGGAGCCTGCATGTCAATATGGATACCTGGAAGGGACTGCCCCCGGACTTGCAGAATCTCCTTGTCCAAAGCTGTTCGTACGCTGCTGACCTGTTCACGGGATCTTACTTTGTGCACGATGTTCAGTGGAGAAAGAAAATAGTGGAAAAATTTGGTTTCACCGTGACAACTCTGCCTGCGGAAGAACAACGCAAAATGTATCAATATTCAATGGCGGTTCTCGATAAATACTCCAAAAAAGACCCCACTTTTGCTGAAGCCACAAAAATACTAAAGACCTACATGAGAGATCTGGGGCTCTTAAAATAGTACCCGCATAACCGCGGCCGAAGCTAAAAAGACCCAACAGGTAAAGGTAGAGATATCGTCTCTACCTTTACCTTTTTACTGCATTATCACAAAAAAAATAGAGGGGATAATGAAGCGGTTGCTCAAAATCATTGACAGTCTCAGTGATTGGTCAGGTAAGCTTTTTTCATATCTGCTATGGCCCGGTGTGGCGGTGTTGGTATACGAGGTTGTGGCAAGATACGTATTCAATGCCCCGACGATATGGGCGCATGGGATGACGCAACGCATCTTCGCTGCCTACTACTTTATCTGTGGCGCCTACATCAGCCTTACCGGGTCACATATCAATATGGACATAATTTACAATCGCTTTACTCCCAGAAAAAGGGCTATTCTGGACATCATTAGCTTTTTCTTTTTCTTTGTTTTTTGTGGTGTTTTGCTATGGTATGGATCTCGTTATGCCTGGGTATCTCTAATGAACCTGGAACCCGATAATACCCCCTTTCGCGCTCCCCTTTACCCCATTAAGCTTATGATCCCTTTAGGGGCTTTGCTGATCATACTTCAGGAGCTGGCTCAATTGTGGCGCAACATCTACATCGCTATCACAGGCAAATCCTATGAGCATTGAAGTCGTAACTATATTGATGTTTGGCGGTCTGATCGTGTGCCTCTTGCTGGGCATTCCTCTCGCCTGGAGCCTGGGCGGCGTTGCCGTAATCGTTTGTTTTTTAAATTGGGGCCCCGGCGGCTTGATGCTAATCGTTTACAACACATTCGGCGCCATGTGGAGCATCGTTCTCGTCGCCATTCCCCTGTTTATGTCAATGGGCATTCTATTGGAACGTGCGGGCATCGCCGAAGCCCTTTTCGAGACCATCCACCGGTGGTCCGGTCGTTTAAGAGGGGGTATCGCCATGGGGGTTGTGGTCATCTGCGTCATCTTTGCGGCCATGACCGGCGTAAGTGCTGCGGCAACGCTGACGATGGGGCTGATAGCGCTTCCAGCCATGCTCAGACGGGGCTATGCCAAAAGCATCGCATTGGGCAGTATCGCCGGACCGGGGACGCTGGGGATACTCATTCCGCCCAGCATTATCAGTATTCTGCTTGCGATCGTCGGCAGAGTGTCGGTGGGCAAGCTGTTTATGGCCGGGATCGGGCCCGGTATTCTGCTTGCCGGTCTCTTTATCGCCTACATCGGCATCCGGGGCTGGATCAACCCGGAACTTTGCCCCCGTCACCCGGAAACGTTTACAACCAAAGAAAAGCTCGTTTCTCTTAAAACCGTGATCCTTCCGCTGTTGATTATTTTATCTGTCCTGGGCTCGATTTTCTTCGGCATCGCCACACCGACAGAAGCCGGTTCACTGGGTGTGGCGGCTGTCCTTATAACCGTTGCCATCCACCGCCGGTTTACCTGGAAACTTGTCAGGGAAACAACGATCGAAACCTTTAGAATTACCGGTCTGACCATGTGGATTTTCTATGGAGCCATGTGTTTCAGTGCCGTATACGCTAGAGCCGGCGGTGCCGTCTTCCTAAGCGATTTAATAATGGGATTCGGAATGAATCGCTGGCTTATTCTCATCACGATGATGGCGATTTCCTTCTTACTCGGAATGTTTGTCGATCCCTTCGCCATTATTTTCATCCTGGCCCCGATCTGTTTCCCAATCGTTAAAAATCTGGGCTTCGACCCGGTATGGTTCGGCATCCTCTTCGTCATCAATATGCAAATGGGTTATGTCACGCCGCCCTTTGGCTACCAGCTATTCTACCTGAAATCGGTCGCGCCCGAGGGCATAACGACGGCAGACATTTACAAATCCGTATTTCCATTCATCCTAGTTTTGATCGTCGGTATGGCCCTCATTATGATATTTCCCCAGATTGCCTTATGGCTTCCCGAATTGATGATGAAGCTGGTAGATTGAGAAGCAACAGGCGATCTCAAAAAGGCTATATAAAAAAACAAAGGTGAGCACCAATGGAAGTGATGGAAGCCATCCACACACGCCGGTCCATAAGAAAATACAAATCAAACCCGGTTCCGATGGAAGATATTCGTCTTATTGTGGAGGCGGGTACGTGGGCCCCTTCGGGCTACAACCAACAACCCTGGAAATTTATCGTGTTGCAGGATCAGCAACTAAAGGTTCGAATGTATGAAGAATTTCAAAAAAAGCTTGTCGAAATAAGCAAATGGCCTGGAACCGAAACGAAACAGGCCTGGCTCAAATCAATGCCGCGGGGGTATACTGTTTTTAAGGAAGCGCCCGTAACTATTGCCGTATTGAACCGCGAGTATGCTGGCCCGATTGATAAAATAATTCACAAACAAAACTTCTCTTTTGAGGAAAGGTATCAACTGAGAACTGTTCCGTGGCTCCAGAGTGTGGCAGCGGCAATTCAAAACATGCTTCTGGCCGCGACTTCGTTGGGATATGGCTCCTGCTATAATACGGGATGTTTGATCGCCAGAGAAGGTATCCAGAAGGTTCTTGGAATTGCCCCCCCCTGGATGCTTATCGCGCTTGTGCCTATTGGCATTCCAGCGCATCATCCCAGCGCCCCGAAACGCAAACCGTTGGAAACGGTAATGGAAATTCGCTGATGAACCTCGGAGAATATCTCCTTTATATAGGCTCGTGGTATTTAATTTAACTTCAATGGTTCCGGAAAATTAGACACTTCAAAAGCTTCCCTGGCATTCAGCACATGTCCGGACAGTTCCCGGCGGGCCAGTTTTTGTGCGAATTTGACCGCGTTGACCATTGCATCAAGGCTTATACCGGTATTTACGCCCATTTCCTGTAATAGATAAACCAAATCTTCTGTTGGAATATTCCAGGAACCCACCTCCATTTTGGGAGCTCCAAAAGGGGGCCCGCTTAATCCGCCGATGGCTGTATCAAAAATGCGGATTCCTGCCTCATAGGCGGCCAGACAGTTTACAAGCCCCAACCCTCTGGTGTTATGAAAATGAGTCGCCAGGTTTGCGTCCAGATCCAGGTCTATCAATGCGGCAATGGTTTCTTTGACCTGTTTTGGATTGGCCATACCGGGACTGTCGACAAGCGAAATTTCATTTACTCCCATAAAAGCCAGTTTAGTTACAAGTTCGACAAGATCCTTGATTGGGACCCGGCCCTCATACTGACAGCAAAATGCGGCAAGGAGGTAAACCCTGATAGTTTTTCCTTTTTCCAAGCAGGCCTGAAATATCGCAGGAAGGGTTTTGAAAAGAGTTTCTTTTATACTGATGCCCATGACTGCCCTGTTAAACGATTCGCTCGCAGCTACCAGGGTTCCTATTTCGTCGACATTGGTGTTTAGGGCCCGGCGGCAAGCAATTTCATTGGGAGCCAGGCCGATAATGGTGACCTCAGGTTTTTTATCGAGGGCCTTGATGACTTCTTCCGCATCGGCAAATTCGGGCCTGATACGCGGATGCGTAAAGGCCACACAGTCAATCTTGGTCAAACCGCTTTGCATCAAACTTTTTGCCAGCGCAACTTTTTCCGCCGTGCGTATCTCGGGAATCGCAACCGGGCCATCTCTGGGACTGGTATCTACAATTGTGACATCCGTCATTGCGCTTCTCGTCTTCTTATCATTCACATTCAAAACGGAATCCTCCTACTAATCGGGAAGGTATTGTTCACTCCAGCTTTCGGATACCACGCAACCTTCAAACATATTCCTTATCTCCTGATCTGAATAACTTAGTTCTGTGAGTATCTGTCTTGTTTCGATACCATATTTTTCAGCCGGAGTGGGAGCGACCAAACCCGCGTACTTAGGGCGAATCGAGCATGATGAGAACAGATCAACACGATGGCCACTGGGGTGATCATCATAACGCGTAAACTGGTATGTGCCTCCACTTGCATGCTTATCCATTTCCCTAAGGCTTGAATACCTTTCGCGCAGACCTGCCAAGGTACCCATTTCACTTGCACCCAAATCGACTTTGATGAGTTCGTCAACCCAGTATTTTGCGTTGCGGGTCTTAAACTTGTTGGAAAGGAAGTCTTCCAATTCATTAGGTGCAACCGCGCTCACGCCTTTCAATTCCGCAATGGCCTCCAGACAATCGATTATGTCTTCTCCGCAAGCCAGAAAGAACCAAGCATCCGTTGCTTCATAGAAGCGATGAAATGGGCCGTATCCTTTGGTGTAGCGTCCGCTGGGTTCGTCAAAAGGTTCACGGCCTTCGAAATCATACATAAATGGAATCTGGAGCAGTTGACCGGCCGCACAAAGCGATGTTTGGGCAATATCGGTTTTACCGGTGTGTTCCCGTTGGTATAGTGCCGTCGAAACCGCAAAGGCAGCTAAAAAACCTGTGAGCACATCGATGGTACCAACGTGAGCATGCTCCTCCGGCGTATTTAGGGATCCACCAAAACGTGCCATTATTCCTGTTGCAGCCTGAACCAGATCATCATATCCTAGAGTATTGCTACGCGGCCCCCATAGCGGGCCTCCCCAGGCATCAATCAGGCACAAAATGATGTTTGGGTTGATCGCTTTAAGTGATTTGGCATCAATTCCCAAAGGCTTAAGTTGCCGATCAGGACCATTAAAAGTGATGACGTCAGCCCATTGGATCAGTCGATGAAATATATCCTTCCCTTTTTCATTTTTAATATCAACCAAAATACTTCTCTTACCCCGATTTGCATGCAAACCGATTGTGATGGTAAGGTAGGGATTGTACGTCGGTTTAGTGGGATCAAGTTTAATAACTTCTGCGCCAAAACGTGCAAGTGTGGCGCCAACCATCGGTCCGGCAATAACATTGGTCATATCCAGGATCTTTACCCCTTCGAGCCAACAGCTGTCGGTGGTAAAAGCGGTTTTAGATGACGAAGTAGAATTTTGTTCTGATAGATTTGATAGAATTTCAGAACGATCCTGATCAGGCTTTGGCGCATGATCGCCTTTGGCCGCAAATTCGGCGGAGCTTGCCATCCAGGCCACCGGACCGGCTTGCCTTTTCCTGCCAAGGACCGGGTCGCTTATTTCGTGCACCAGACCTGAGGCCAGCGCATGCTCACTGTTTAACCATTCCCGGGTTGTGCGATGGGCTGACACCGGGACTCCGGCCTTACCGAATAATGCTTCCCATTCAAAACTGGTCTTTTCAAGAAACTTTTTTTTCATTCGCCCCGATACCCAATCCGCCCATTTTTTACTCAGCGGATATACACCCAAGGCAGAGTCAGCACCTGCCGGCCACTTGCTTGAGGGAAGATACACGTCATCCAGTTCAGGAAGCCCCGCTTCCAGAGTTTCCTCAAGCAACCCCATAACGCTGAGTGCTTTGCGGGAATGATTGATATGACTGGGAGCAACAACATAGATGGGACGGCCGTCGGCGCAAAAATAACTCCGATAAAATGGATCCAAATATTCTTGCAGCTCATCATAAGACATGTTTAGCGGCTCGCTTGCCGCAATTCTTCGTTCTATTTCCAGCTGTCGCAGATTGTTGTATCGTTTGGGATTGTTTTCCACAAACATTGAATTGAATACAAGACCCTCCATCAGCGCTGCCGCTATGGGCACTTCAATAATATCTCCGTGGCCGCTTTCTTCGCGTGCATACAAGGCAGTGGAAATCGACGCGGCCGCCAATACTGCCGCATATGCAGATGCAAGCGGCAAAGGAGAAAATGAAGGATTGATACCCATCAATACGCGGTTAAGTCCCATATCCGTGAACTGACCGCCTGCCGTGGCGATGATCGCCTCCCAGGCTCGCAGATGCTTTCTCTCATGATCTTGCGACGCAAACCCGGGCAACGACACATACACGAGGCGCGAATTGATGGTATGCGTGTCTTCCGGCCCCATACTCAGTTTTGACATGACCCCCGGGCGAAAGTTCTCAATCAGAACATCCGCCGATGCAATTAGATCATGACCTATTTTTAAATCCACCCCTTTTTTTAAGTCAAGGACGATACTTTTCTTACGGCGATTAAGGATATCCATTGCCGGTGAAGCCCACTTCGGCCCCCCCGGAGGATCAATGCGAATGACTTCGGCACCCTGGTCTGCAAGCATCATAGCTGTTGCGGGGCCAGCGATATATTGGCCAAAATCAAGTACTCTAATGTCTTCCAGAGGTGCGGTCACGGTTTTTCTTTCCGGCGTTCTGTAAATATGACGGGTTATAGGAAAGTAGCCCTAAAAAACCATCGTATCTTTAATTCATCTACATCGCATTGGGAAGCCACGTCACAATCTGGGGAAAGATCGCAAGGATGACCACCCCAACCAATAACATTATCAACCACGGCCAAATAGAATTGATAATGTCTCCCATCGTTATTTCCGGTGGAACTATTGTCTTAAGGTAGAATAGGTTAAAACCAAAAGGAGGTGTCAGGTAACCGCACTCTAGAAGAATGACAAAGACAACTCCCAACCAAATGGGGTTGAAGCCAAGGGGCACTAGGACTGTAAAACTGATAGGCCCGGCAATCATGATGATGGATATGGGGTCGAGAAAAGAGCCCAAAACTAGAATAATAAATAATATTATTGTGAAAACGAGCCAACGACTGACTTCAAGCCCCGTTATGATCTCGGTGATTAAATCGATGCCGCCAAAACTTGTAAATGTCATACTAAAGCATGCCGCACCGAATGCAATCCACATAATATTACCGGTGGTTTCAAAAGTGTCGGAGACCGCCTCTTTTATCAGTTGCCAGCTGAATTTTCGTTGTATGACGCAACAAGCGACCACGCCGACTGAGCCAAGCGCAGCCGCCTCTGTGGGAGTCGCCACTCCTAAAAACATCGATCCCAGGACGACCGTGATGAGCACCACCGGAATAATCACCCCTTTGGTGGAAATGATTTTCTCTTTTAGTTTAAATTTCTGAGGATGAGGAGGACATGTCTCCGGCTGCATGATCCCTCTTATGATGATATAAGCGGCAAAAATGGAGGCGATGAGCATACCGGGAAGAATTCCGCCTATTAGCATCTTCCCCACCGATTGTCTGGTGAATAGGGCCAGTAAAACCATTGGTATACTCGGGGGAATAAGAATCGACAGCGACCCTGCTCCCGCCACGCTCCCCACTGCCAACCGCTTATGGTACCCGCATTTGAGCATGGAAGGAATCGCAATAATACCCATGGTCACAGTCGAGGCGCCCGTGATCCCCGTCATGGCAGCGAAGAAGACACCGACGATCACGGTCCCAATGGCCAAACCGCCTTTCAGCGAACCTGTCCAGCAGTGTGCGGCCTCATAGAGACCTCCTGCAATACCTGATCGTTGCATAACGGCCCCCATAAAGACAAACAAAGGAACGGTTACGAACAGAATCTGCCACATTATCGCAAAAATGCTGTATACCATGGTAATCAGAGCATTAGACCCCAACACAAAATAGACGACCCCAATGGAAATGCCGCCGAGGGCAAACGAAATGGGAACCCCAAGTGAGAGTAATCCGAGTAGAGAACCAAACATGATCAGGGTAATCATTTCAATGTTCATAGTTCTTCCCTCCCTGTAATGGCGGTCACCAGGTCACGAATAAATTTCGCCAATCCCTGCAACAAAATCAGCAGGGCTCCCAGGGGTATCATCATCTTGATAGGATAAAGAGGTGCCCGCCAAGGGGTTGCATCGGGTTCCAGCCGGCTCAGGGATGTCCATGCGAAATCAATCCCCTTCCACAGCATCACACCGCAAAAAACGAAAAAGAAAATGCTTCCGATCAAGTTCAAACTTGCTCTTGTTCTCAAAGAAAAGCGATTATAGATAATGTCCACTGAAACGTGTTTGTTCTTCCGAAGAAGGTATGCCCCGGAAAGGATATAGTAGGTAGCAAAAATACGCTGGGTGCTTCCATGGGCCCACATGGTTGGGTTATTGAATACATACCTCAACACTACCTCCAGTGCCAGGATTAAAATCCCAGGCAAAATCAAATAGGCAATTCCTTTCCCAGACCATTCGCTGATAGCATCAACAACTTTGAGAAAAGATGCTAATTTCTTCATACGAGTACCTCCAGTTACAATAAATCCACTCAGTGAACATTAGCATCAATGCGCCAATATCCACTGAGTGACTGTCTCCTAGTTGTTCGGTCCTTAACGCACCTGGTCTTGCCTCACTTGATCTTACCTATGAGTTTGAGATAATCTTTTAGTATTCCGGCTCCTTTGGCAAAATCAGGGTCTTTTGCCGAATATTTATCAACAATCTTCCAGCCTAACTCGGTGAGTTTCATTCTCTCAGGTTCCGGCATAAAAGACACCTGGGCCCCTTTCTTTAAGTAGGCTTCAAGCGCTTTTGCACTCTCATACCGGTAAATGGCAGCGAGCCTTTCACTGTGCTCAGCTGCGCTGAGGTAGAGAAGCATTTTTAAGTCCGCCGGTAATGCCTTCCATGCATCCATATTGACAATCATTTCATCCGCTTCAATAGCAAACGGCGGCATGGCTACATATTTGGTAATCTCATGAAACCCCATTTCGTACTGCGTTGAAAGGGGTCCATACACTGCAGCATCAACAATACCTTTTTCCAGGGCTCCATAAATTTCTGGCCCGGGGACATAGGACACTGCTGCTCCGGCTGCTGCCAACATTTCTCCAACCAAACCCGTCGCTCTGATCTTCAACCCTTTAAGGTCAGCCACACTGGTAACCGGCTTTTTCGACGACATGACAGAAGAAAAACAGGGAATTTGGCGCAGGAAATGGATATTCTGTTTAGCATAATTCGATCGGACCAAATCCTCTAATCCTGCCTTTTGGAAAAAAACATATTGATCTTGAAGGTCGCGTAGGGTGAAGGGTATTCCAACAGAAAATCCGGCAACTGGCGTCTTGCTTACCCAGAAGGCCCCATAAGAGAACGCCATCTCGACCACGCCTTTCTGCGTTGCCTCCCACTGTTCGGCTCCCGGCACTATAGCCCCGGCAGGAAATGCTTTAATGTCAAGCCTTCCATTGCTAGCTTTCTTTAAGTTTTCGGTCCAATTCACAAACTCCTTATACGACTCCATTTGACTTGGCAAAAAGTGGGTGGCGCGCCATCTATACACCTTGGAAGCTGCTTGTGATGGCCCTGGCGCCCAGAGAATCGCGATCAGTGTGAACACCAACATCATGGACAGAAAACTTACCCATAACTTGCTTCTAATTGAAATTCCTGTGCTTTTTTGTGTCATTGTGTCACCTCCCAAAACGTTTCTATTTATGTTACATTTTTTAAAACCAACGAATTTTGCACTTGCACTGCCTCCTTTCCATTGAGACCACGGTACGATCCCCATATTAAATGCTGATTAGTCAACAAGTATCATTCGGAAAAGATTGAGCGTCTCGCCCTTCTCCCTTAAGGGTTCAATAGTGAAGCCATTATTCCTGACGGTTTGAAATACATCGATGCCGCATGACTCCATTGCCGGCCGGGGCTTCTCCGGAAAGGTGCACGGCTCCCCTTTTAGATTTGCGCATTCCTTGCAAAACGTGCACTGTCCCCCCAGGAGAGCCAGAGCGCGGTAGTATCCGTCTTTGAAAATTTCGCCTTCGAGTTCCAGCAATCCGAGTTTGATTTTTTTTGCAACCATTTCCCACTTATTCGAATAGGGAACCTCGGCATGGAATAAAATTGCCCGATTATAGGTGGCAAGCATTTCCGCCGTTTCCCGATGCGTTGGGCTGTGCGGCGGGCAGGAATAGGTCTCCCCGTAATGAGAGCAACCGAATTGGCATTTAAAACGCACCCACGCCGCGGTTACGACGCTGGCAGGATCGATCACGACGGCATGGGTTAGACCAAACGCCAATGCCCTATCACAATACTTTTCCAGATTGGTATTTTTTCCTGCAGGTGCATCCTGATCCATAATCTTTCCCCCTGTTGCCGCTAAATAACTAAAGTTTTGCAAATACAAATCTTGTTTGGCTTACTATCGTATCTTCAATAATATCCACCTCCTTTCCGTCTAAATTTATGAATTGCTGCATTTTGAAATTTTGCACAAACAGCCCCTCAGCGGGCTGGCGCCGACTACGGGATCATAGGGGGGCTTATTGGCCATGATCACATTGATATTGGACTTCCAACATTCATGCTCAGGTCCAGGTTCCTCCGGAAACCACCAGTTATGTTGAACACTAATCATTTTCGGATGGATCCTGTCTGTAACCTTGGCCTTTTGACAAACCTTGCCCGTGTCCATCGGTGTCTCAATCCAAACCCAATCCCCATCTTCGATTCCCAATGACCCGGCTGTAACCGGATTTACCTCCATGACAGGCTCGGGACACAATTTCCGTAGACTCGGTATTTGACGACCTTCAGAATGGAAAAAGGCGATATGCCGAACTCCGGTAATCAAAATCAATGGAAAGTCTCGCGCCAACTGAGGAGCGGAAACCGGTGTTTCCGGGTTCTCTTCATAATAGGGTAAGGGGTCATAACCATTATTTTCAAATACGCTCGAATATAGTTCAACTTTTTTCGTTGGTGTTTTAAATCCATCTTTTTCATACTTTTCATACCGCATCGGAGTGACGATATAGGTTTTTTCCTGAAAGTCCGCAAAGGTCATTCCCATTTCAGCAAGTCGGAGCTTGTTCCATTGCTCAACGTTGCGACAGGGCAACTGCTCTGCCAGACCCAGATGTTCTATGAGTTCAAAAGTTATACTCAAATCATCCTTGCATTCACTTACAGGCTCTATGACCTTTTGACGAAGACTGATAAAATTTGGATAAGAGTATTCGCAAATTTCGTCTCTCTCCATCCAGGTGGCAGCCGGAAGAACGATATCCGCAATCTCTGCCGTCGGCGTCATAAAGAAGTCAACGGCAACCGAAAAATCGAGCTTATCTTTAAGCGCGGTCCATACCGCTTTGCTGTCTTGTAAATTTATGACTAAATTGCTAGCGGAGAACAGCGCTTTTATGGGATATGGTTTCTCGGTCATGATTGTTTTAATCACGGACGGCAGGTGAGAACGCGGAATGGGTGCATCAAGCCCGCTTAGCAGACGAAACTGATCTGCCCCTATCCGCCGCTTGTGCATCTCCGCGGGTAAGGGGAACCATTCCTTTATCAAGGAGTACTCCGCCTTTGGTGTAAACCCGGGCGGGTAAACGGGAAAGACATTACCGCCTTTCCGATCCAGATTTCCGGTTACAGCCACCAAAATATTAAGCGCACGCAGCGTCTGGGCAGCGTTGGTATGCATCTCGAGTGAGACTCTGTGATGCATAGATGCGGGACCATTGATGGCATACATTCTGGATAATTCGATGATGGTATCTTCGGGGACCCAGGTTATCTCAGACACCCGCTTTGGCGAATAGTCCTGCACGCGCTCTTTCAGTCGCTCAAACCCTGTGCACCAATCAGAAACAAACTGTCTATCGAAAAGGTTTTCATCTAAAATGACATTCAACATGCCTAAAGCCAAGGCGTCATCTGTCCCGGGTCTGATCTGCACCCACAGATCTGCCCTTGCAGCAAGTTTTGTCAATCTCGGATCCACCACTATCAGTTTGGCCCCATTCTTTGTGGCCTGGAGGATATCCCTTCCCCGGGGCGGGTGTGAAACTACCGGGTTAGCGGCCCAGACGAGTATGCATTTGCTGTTAAGATAGTCAGGTCCAATTTCTTGTAAAATATCCCCTCCATGTGTGGCTATGCCCGCCACAATCGAGGGAATGAAGCATATGTAGCCTATGGATGCATGGTTCGGTGTACCCAGCGCGCCTGCAAGCAATGCACACGCCTGCAGGTTCGTTTTTGGTCCGGTTCCGTGAGCAACGCATATGGCCTCGGCACCATATTTTTTCTTAACCGTAAGAAGATTAGTCGCAATCGTATTTAACGCTTCATTCCAAGAAATTCGCTCCCATGAGCCTTCCCCTCGCTTTCCGGTCCTTTTCAATGGATGGGTAAGTCGATCCGGATGAAACACAAACTCACTGTAAGCGGCGCCTTTGGGGCATATGAATCCCTTGTTCATCGGATGTTCGGGGTCTCCCTTTATGCTTGTTACTTTCCCGTTTACTAAGGTAACAAGGACACCGCACTCAGAATGCGAAGCTTGACAAACGGTCTTTATTGTCTTTTTCATTGTATCCTGCCTCCTTATGATGATACCGAATGGCAGTTTCAAATCCGTCCGAATCGACTTCCATCATCTTCCGCAATGCACTAAGCATCTTCGCAGATGTCATATGTAATCCCTTAATCCGAAAGGAGCATTTGGGCCAAATAATCATTTGGCAGTGGTCGCCAGGCAGATCGTGCTTGCAAAATGAACCAAATAGCGTTGACTATTGAGAATTTTGAATGTTCTGGGGAAATAGAATGGATCGCCGTCCGTTCTACATTTGAAAGGTATATTGTTTTTTCCATGGACACGCTCCTGGTGTAAATATCACCATGTCGGTTTTACAGAAGCATTGCCTATCTAAGAAATATGTGCTGATTTCAAGAATAGAATTCAGGCACACGCTTAAACTGGGTTGGTGCAAAAATTAGACCATAGTATCCAATGTGCTGTTTCTATTAGAATTTTGTTGGTAGCTATCAAAAGAAGAAATTATTTTTGTCTAATTAGTATACAAAAGGCTTTCTAACCTAGATTGTATTGTTTCAGTTTCGAATAAAAGGTTCTTCGGCTGATGCCAAGTGTCTTGATGGCCTCTGATCTGGTTCTGGCTTTTTGCAGCACTTCTTTAATAACCTCCTTTTCCGTATGCTCGACAGCTGTAGACAACAGCACTGGATCATGGTCGGCGTTGAAAAGATGGTGGCGGCTTTCGCTTTGATCACGACTGCGGTGTTCGGCAGGCACTAGGAAATCCGGAAAATAATTTTCGGTGATTAAGGAGCCCGAAGCCATGGTTGCCATATAATCTACCACACCTTTTAGCTCGCGCACATTTCCGGGCCAGTGATACAATTTTAGGGAGTCAAGGCAATTTGATGCGAACTGCAGGTTGCGATGCTGTTTTTTGGAATGTTTCTTCAAGAAAAAATTCGCCAACAGCAAAATATCTTGTGGCCGATCTCGTAATGGGGGCAGGTAGATGCTTATGGTATTCAGGCGGTAAATCAGGTCTTCGCGGAAGCGTCTTTCTTTTATTAATTGTGACAGGTCCTTATTTGTGGCCGAGATAATGCGGACGTCAACCTCAATATTTTTGGTACTACCGATTCTCTTGAAATAGCCTTCGTTTAATACACGCAGCAGTTTGGCCTGGGTTTGGAGAGATGCATCTGAAACCTCATCAAAAAAAAGCGTCCCTTGATGGGCTTCGACAAACAGGCCATGTCGCCCACCGGGTGTGGCGCCGGTAAAGGCACCTTTTTCGTATCCGAATAATTCACTGTCGATAAGCTGGTCCGGGATCGCGGCGCAGTTGATATCCACAAACTTCTTGGCGCCGCGGCGGCTGGTTTGGTGAATCGTACGTGCCAGAATTTCCTTGCCGGTACCGCTTTCGCCCTCGATTAGCACCGGGTAATCGCTTTTGGCAGCTTTTTGAGCTTTGAACAAAACAGCCTTAAAATGAGGATCTTCGCCTACCAATTCTGTAAAGGCCGCTGAAAGTTTAATTTTAGAGGCTTTTTTTAGGATTTGATTGGAATCCAGGAGTTGCTCATGCTCAGTTATGAATGCCAGAGACTCTGTGTGTGGATTTCCTGGATTTGCCAGAACCAGGAGACAGTTTTTCTCAGATCCGAATTTGTTTAATAAGTAGACATGAATATCGATTCCCATATCATGCGGGATCAACGTTAGGTGTTTTTGAGCGAATGCCTTTCCGGATTGTTGGAGATCCAACTTCAAGTCATGTAATTCCAGGGCGAATCTCTTTCTGACCGCATTTTGAAGGGGGTTATATAATTTTTCAAAGGAGTTATTGGCGTAAACGATAAGGCCCTCTTCAAACACGGCCAGCGCATCTGAAGGTTCTCCAGCAGGTTGATTAGGAAAAGGTGGTCTGTCCATCAGCGAATTCCTCCCGGATCATCCAGTTTTTGTTTCATTATTAAACAAATTTTCTGGAAGAATTCAAGCCAAAAGATACAAAGTATTGTAACTTTGACATATTTTTAATAAAATCGCTGCTGGCATAAGGATTGCACTAATTTATACCTGAACTTTGCATGAAAATAGATGAGAATCTTTTTGATATTTAATTGATGATGGTCCGTTTTATTTCTCATCTTTTTTCACCCTTCGGGCGGGCCGGAGGCTCCCATATGCTGCGTTATTAAGGGCTCGAAGTAGCATACTACGACTTCGCCCTTAAGTGCCTTGCCTATGGAAGCCTCCGGCCCGTGCAAAATCCAGGTAATAATCAATTTTGCATCCAAACCGGGGGGATTTCTTCAGGTTCAATCAAATCTCACTTCATGGGCCCTATCTTGATGAGGGCTGGAAACAAATCCTGGTTACTAAGGTTTATCATATGGCATTTGAATTATCACCTTTGTTAAATCCTGAATCCGTGGCGATTATCGGCGTGTCCAAAAGTCCTACAAGAATTGGAGGCCGCTTATTTAAATATCTATCCAAGCACGGTTATGAAGGCAGGTTGGCCCTGGTGAATCCAAAATACCAGGAGCTCAACGGCGTAAAGTGCTATCCGGCCATTTCAGATATTCCTTTTCCAATCGATTGTGCGCTCATTGCCGTTCCTGAAAGGCATGTCCTTCCAGTGTTGCGCGAATGTGCCGACAGCAATGTAAAAGCGACCGTTATTTTTAGCTCCGGTTTTGCGGAAATGGGAGACTCCGGCAAGGAGGCGCAAAACAAGATCAAAGAACTGGCCCGTACAAAAAATTTGAGAGTATGCGGCCCTAATTGCATCGGATTAATCAATTTTAATAACCATATAGCGCTCTCCTTTTCCCAACTTTTGGAAATCGATAACCTCATCCCGGGCAATATCGGATTTATTTCCCAAAGCGGAGCCTTGGGCGGCTCTCTGGTAAACCGAGCTCTGGATAATAACATCGGATTAAGCTATTTCATTTCCAGCGGCAATGAAGCCGATCTTGAAGTATCTGATTATATAAAACACCTCGTACTTCACGATGAAAAGACAAAAGTCATCGCAGCCGTGATAGAGGGATTTAAAGATGGCGCCAAATTTATTGAAGCTGCTGAATTGGCGCTCCAGCATCAAAAACCCATCATCGTATTAAAAATTGGAGAAACTGAAGTCGGTAAAAAAGCGGCGGCCTCGCATACAGGTTCTTTGACGGGTTCTGATTCAGTCATCGATGCCGTCTTTAATCAAAAAGGCGTTATCAGAGTTCACAACTACGATGAATTGTTTCAAACGGCATCTTTATTCTCAAAGGGTCGCATACCCAAAGGAAACAAAGTTGGTATTCTTTCCAGCACGGGCGGCGGCGGCATCATCATGGCAGATTACTATACGAAATTGGGTCTGGCAGTTCCAGATCCTTCGCCAAAGACCCAAGCGCTTGCATCAAAAGAAATTGCCGCCTTTGGAAAAGTCGCAAATCCGTTTGACTTAACCGGTCAAATCTTCAGTGACCCCGAAATGTTTAAAAGATGTATGAAGCTTTTCGTGGAAGACAATAATTTTGACATTATTCAAGTCAATGTATCGATGGTGGCCGGACAATCAAGTGAACAGCGGGGGTTGATGCTCCTGGAGTCCATCCATGGGAGCTCAAAACCCGTTGTTACCTGGTGGGCTGCGGGAAGTTTGTCGGAGCCGGGAATAAAGGTCCTCAATGGCAGCGAGGTCGCACTATTTAGATCGCCTGAGAGATGCGCAGCGGCAGTCGAGTCACTGGTAAAATACTACGCGCATTTAGAATCACGCTCGGATCGCAGCACATCCAGTTCAGACATTGATTGTGCAACTTCCTTAGACCCTGTCAAAGAACTGCTGGATGACGCAGATACTAGTCTTAGTGAACACCAGAGCAAAGAGCTATTAAGCTTATACGGGATTCCGGTTACCCGGGAACAGGTTGTGACCTCTCCCCATGAAGCGATTCGCTTTGCCGAGGAAATCGGATTTCCGGTGGTACTGAAAATTGATTCCCCCGATATTTTGCATAAGTCGGAGGCTAAGGTAATACGATTAGGTGTCAGCTCTAAAAAAGAGATATTACAGTTTTATGATGAAATTCTAAAAAATGCAGAAAAGTACGATCCGGATGCAAAAATTAACGGTGTTTTGGTTCAGGAAATGACCCGGAACGGGACAGAAGTCATGATCGGTATGTCTCAAGATCCTCAATTCGGGCCGACGATTGCGTTTGGAATGGGCGGCATTTATGTTGAAATATTGAAAGACATATCGTTGCGAGTTACTCCGCTATCAAAATTCGATGCCGAGCAAATGGTTAATGAAATAAAGGGGTATCCAATACTTCAAGGGATACGCGGCAAAAGGCGCTCCGATATCGAGGCGATTGTTGATGTATTGCTGCGCGTTGCCAGACTGGCGGAAGATTGCAGAAACACCATTTCTGAGATAGACATAAATCCTCTAATTGTTTTTGATGAAGGCCAGGGCGTAAAGGCATTGGACGCACTGGTTGTGATAAAGACGCCTGAAGGACGATTATGTTGATTGAAGAAAAGTTTTCGGTGAAAGCGCCCATCCAAAAATTATGGGATTCTATGCTGGATCCCGAAATCGTCGGTCCCTGCATTCCGGGATGCGAAAAGGTGGAGACCATAAACGACAAAGAATACGACAGTATCATCCGAGCGAAAGTGGGGTTCATCGCGGTTCGATTTAAGATTCATACGGTCATAGAAGAAATCGTTCCCTACAAACTGATACGAACCGCTGGAGAAGGCAATGAAGTTCACAGGTTAGGCCATTTCAAACAAAAGACAAAATTACATTTCAATGAATTATCGGAAAATGAGACCGAGGTCTCTTATCAATCAGAAGTGTCTATAGTTGGAAAACTGGCGACCTTCGGCGATAGAATTCTGAAGGCCAAAGCTAGAGAGGTCGGTAAAGAATTTGCCGACGCTGTGCAGAAGAGATTAGCGTAAATCCGATTTGAATTTGCTTAAATTTGGAGGAACCGGTCCATGAACACTTTTGAATATATGCCCGCGAAAACCGTAAAGGAGGCCTGTGATCTGCTTTCCAAATATGGTGAGGAAGCTAAGATTCTTGGAGGGGGCCAGTCTCTGGTCAATTTGATGAAACAAGATTTTGTCAGCCCGTCATATATCATCGATATCAAGGAAATTTCGGATCTGGATTACATCCGCTACGATGAAAAAGACGGATTGCGGATCGGCGCCCTGACCACCCATCGGTCTCTGGAAACCTCGACCGTCGTTCAAGACAAGTTCTTTATGTTGGCGGAGATGGAACACACCCTGGCTTCCGTTGCGGTCAGAAATTGGGGTACGCTGGGGGGAAATCTTGCGCATGCAGATCCAGCATCGGATTTGGCGCCAACCCTGATGGCCCTTGGAGCGGAGGTGGAAGTCACCGGGTCGAAAGCAAAGCGGGTAATCAGCCTGGACGATTTTTTTATCGGCTATTTTGAAACCGCCTTGCAGCCCGATGAGCTATTGACCGAGATCCATGTTCCCAATTCGGGTCAGGGCGGCGGGATCTATTCCAAATTTGCACAGAGGGCAACGGATTTAGCGGTTGTGAGTGTTGCGACGCATCTCATCTTTGACCCGAATAATAGCGACCTGTGCAAAGATGTCCGCATCGTTATGGGATCTGTAGGGCCAACGCCGCTGCGAGCCAAAAGAGGAGAAGACCTTCTTAAGGGGCAAACAATCGACGCTACGCTTATTGAAGAAGCAGCCCGGCTATCGGCCGAAGATGCGCAGCCAACGACGGACATCAACGGGTCCGAGGAATACAAAAGGGAGATCGTGCACGTTCTCGTGAGAAGGAGTATCAAAGAAGCCAAAGCGCGTGCATCAGCGCAATGAGAATACGCCGCGGGAACAATTGCACAACGAAGACACCTTAAATGAATATCTTTTGAACTTCACGATTGAGTTGGGGAGGCGATTCATTATGCACACATTGAGTTTAACCATCAACGGGGAAAAGGTTGAATCCCTGATCGATCCCGGGACGACTTTACAGAAGTTTTTACATGGAACGTTGGGGATGACCGGTACAAAGGAGGGTTGCGGCGCCGGATTGTGCGGTTGCTGTACCGTTATGGTGGACGGAAAAGCGGTCAAGTCCTGTCTCATTCTTGCGCTTCAAGTCAGGGGAAAGTCCGTCCAAACGATTGAAGGACTGGCACCCGAAGAAACGTTAGATCCTGTTCAAGAAGCATTTATCGAAAACGGGGCCATTCAATGCGGATTCTGTTCTGCCGGGATGATCATGTCAAGCAAAGCGCTTTTGGAAGAAAACCCGAATCCATCGGAACGCGATGTCCGGCATGCCCTGTCAGGGAATCTCTGCCGTTGCACCGGATATCACAAGATCGTCAAAGCCGTACTGAGCGTTGGTGAAAAGTAACGGCAGGTATAGGCTTTTAGAAACCAGGGAGGTCGGCCGCATGAAATCAAAGCAAGATTATGAATACATCGGGAAGTCTGAATATAACGTAAACGCTAAAGCAAAAGCGACCGGTCGGGCGAAGTATTGTTCAGATATGGAACTTTCCGGAATGCTTTATGGAAAGGTTAAACGCAGCCCGTATCCGCATGCCAGAATCATCTCCATCGATACCTCGGAGGCCGAACGCCTGCCGGGTGTAAAAGTCGTTATCGTGGGTAATGAGGCCACCTGCCCCTTCCGTTTTGGTGCCGGCGTTGCGGATGAATATGTGCTGGCCAGAGACAAGGTATTATATGTCGGCGATCCGGTGGCGGCAGTCGCAGCCGAGAGCGAGGAAATTGCACAGGAGGCGGTGGAGCTCATCGAAGTCGAATACGAAGAACTGCCGGCCGTCTTTGACGGGGAGGAAGCCTTCAAAAGAAATCCACCCGCAGTTCTGCATGAGGACTTGAAGAATTACCAGAGGCTGCGTTCTGTCCCACCCAAGTTTGATGAAAATCGGCCCAATGTTTTTAATTACTTCAGAATCAGGCGTAATCATGCTGAGGATGGATTCAAAGAAGCGGACTTTGTTTTTGAGAACCGCTTTGAGACCGCCATGATCCATCATGTCCAAATGGAACCCCACTGCGGCGTAGCTATGGTTGACGATACCGGCAGACTCGTGGTCTGGGGTACGAGTTCAAAGCCTTACGGGATGCATCGGGATATCGCAGAATCAAGAGGTCTTCCGACGTCGTCGGTAAGGATAATCATCCCTGCCCACGTGGGCGGAAGCTTTGGTGGACGGGAACCCAAGGCAGAACAGGTCGCCGCCTCACTGGCCCTGGCCCAGAAGGGAGCGCCCAAGAGACCCGTTAAGGTGTGGTGGACCCGGGAAGAACATCTAAGTACCACGACAACCCGGGCGCATTATATTGTGGACATCAAGACGGGTGTTAAAAAAGATGGTACCATTGTGGCCAATAAAATGCGGCTGCTTCTGGTCGGAGGCGCATACGCGGGAACGGCTTTCCTGACGGCGCGAAACGCTGCTTTTGGACCGGCTGCAAATTACCGGACAGAAAACTTTAGTCTGGATGCCTATGGCGTGTATACCAACCAGCGCATGGCCGGTTCATATCGTGGATTCGGTAATGCCGAATCCCTGTGGGGGATGGAATCGCAAATGGACATCATTGCCGAAACGTTGAAAATGGATCCCTTGGAATTTCGGCTAATGAATTGCATCGAAGAAGGCGATCTGAACGCTTTCGGGGAAACGATGCACAGTGTGGGGGCCAAAGAGTGTCTGAGTGCAGCCGCCAAAGCCATTGATTGGGGCAAGAAAACCCAGACAAAAGAGCCCTACTTGAAAAGAGGCAAGGGAATCGCTTTGGGCAACAAGTATAGCCTTGTACCGACAGCCTCTGGAGCGATTATCAAAGTACACCCAGACGGATTGGTTGAACTGCGGACCAGCACCGTTGATTTAGGACAGGGATCGAGTACTATCTTTTCCCAGATGATCGCTGAAGAATTCAAGATCCCGGTGTCAAAGGTTCGGGTCTTGAATCCGGATACCGATATTACACCATTTGACCTGGGCACGGCGTCGAGTCGGTCAACTTTTAATATGGGCAATGCGATTATTAAGGCTGCCCAGGATGCCAAACGCCAGTTGTTTGAACTTGCCGCCAAGGAACTGGAAGCCAATGAGGACGATCTTGAAACAGCGGATTCCAGAGTCTTTGTAAAAGGTTCTCCCGACCGCAGTATCCATATCAAAGATCTTTTCATCCCCATGGTCATCGGCGGATACACGCTAAAAGAAGGTGCGGAAATTATGGGGAAGGCAACCTATTACCTGCCCGGCGTGATGCCGGATCCGGAGACAGGTGCCTCCGAAAGACCGGCTGCATTTTATATGTTTGTCGCCCAGGCCGCCGAGGTTGAAGTAGACACCCAAACCGGCAAAATCAAGATCATTAAGATGGCCACGGCAAATGACTGCGGAAAAGCCATAAACCCCATGATGGTCGAAGGGCAGCAGGAAGGCGGTGTCCTGAGCATGGGGATTGGAAGCACCCTGTTGGAGGAAGTCATCACGGATAACGGGGTCATGCTCAATCCGCAATTTGCGGATTATAAAATTCCGACCACCCTGGATTGCCCGGATTTGGAGAATTACAGATCCGCTATTATCGAGACTGCGCATCGAGATGGGCCCTGGGGTGCCAAAGGCGTCGGCGAGGGCACCATGGTGTGTTCAGCGCCTGCAATCGCAAATGCCATTTACGATGCGATTGGCATCCGGTTTCATGATATTCCCATCACTCCCGAAAAGGTCTTAAGGGCTTTAAAGGAAAAGAGTTAGGGCAAATCTGATACCAAGGATATTAAAATGACCTACCCGGAAACAGTATCAGTAGCGTGTATCAATTTTCATACTGCGTGGGGCGATAAGGCGGCCAACATGGCTAAAATGAAGCGCTTCACAACTGAAGCAGCAAAGCAGGGAAATAATATCATTATCTTCCCGGAACTGGCACTGAGCGGTTATGAATGCAGTGAAGATATCGGCGCAGAAAATAAATCGTGCCGGATGCATCGGGAATTGGCTGAGGCTATTCCCGGGCCGTCAACGGCGGAAATGGCGCAATTGGCGCAAGATTTGGATGTTTATATCATATTTGGAATGCCGGAACAGGACCGGACGAATTCCGATATGCGCTATATTTCCTCGGTTGTGATTGCACCGGAAGGTATCCTGGGTGCTTACCGTAAGATTCATCTTGCGCCCTCACCCCGTTTCACGGAGAGCCTGTGTTTTTATCCGGGAGATGCAGTGCCGGTCTGGAAGACCCGGTATGGGAACATCGGGGTATTGATCTGCTATGACTTTTACTTTTTCCCGGAACTGGCCAGAATAATGGCACTAAAAGAGGCAACCTTATTAATTAATACTACGGCCAGCGCAGCCGGACCGGGCAAACCCTATTACCTTGTTCAACAGACCGGCGCTCGGGCTACAGAAAATCTTGTCTATGCCGCCAGTGCCAATCTGGTTGGAAAAGAGAGAACAAAAACCTATTATGGCCATAGTGTTATTGCCGGCCCGCATAATCCCAAACCGGCATTTGTGTTTGCCGAAGGCGGTGGAACCGAGGAAATCGTGAGTGCGACCTTAAGTTTTCCAAGACTAAACGCTTATAAGGAGTTGCTTGACTGGAAAAAAGGCCGGCAGTCGCAATTGATCAATAAAGAAATGAATAAGGTTTCTGAAAAGTGACCAGCAAAGTAGTCAGCTTACATGACGCCATCGAAAATAATGTAACCCCGGGCATGACTTTGCATATCAGCCTTCAGGCCGGGGCAGCCACCTGCGAGCTGGCCAGGCAGTTTTGGGACCAGAAACCGGATTTTACACTGATAATGAATATGATCGGCGGGCATCACGCCTTGAGCCTGATTCATGGCGGGTTGGTAAAAAAGCTGATTTTTGCCACCTGTGCGGATATCTATCCACGGCCCTACCCCAACCCGGTCATTCAGCGGGTGTTTAAGAATAAGAGCTGCGAGCTTGAAAACTGGTCAATGCTATCCCTGACCCAGGCCCTGATGGCAGGTGCCTTAAACCTTCCCTTTACACCGACACGCTCTGTCATCGGCAGCAGCCTGGCGGATGACAATAAACATGCCATTAAGGTTGTAGAGGACGTTTTTGGGAGCGGAGAGAAGATTGGCTTAATAAAATCCATATGCCCGGATATATCCATCATTCATGGATGGGCTGCCGACCCCATGGGCAATCTAATTCTTCCCGGGCCACCGCGCGATGCCTGGGCTGCCAAGGCAAGCAGAAAAGGCATCATTGTCTGCGTTGAGAAGCTTGTCAGTGAGGATTTTATCAGAAACCACTCGTTACTGGTGAAGATCCCGGGCAGTTTAGTTAACGCCGTTTGCGTGGCCCCCCGTGGGGCGCACCCCCAGAATATGAACGCCCAGAGCCTCACCGAGTTTGAAAGCTATGGGTTGGATTACGCGTTTTTAAAAGCCTTTCGCAAGGCTACCGAAGATGCCGATGCCTATAGCCGGTGGGTAAAGGATTGGATTCTGGATTGCCCCTCACACGACGCCTATCTGGATAAGCTCGGGGAATGGCAGGCTGAGGATGTGAAGGGCGGCGCAAAGCCTCAGGCTTCAGCCAATGAGAAAAAAGCGCCAGCGACCTCACCGGCTGACGAAAAAGAGACCACCGCTGCCGAGTATGCAATCATTGGCGGCGCTCGCATAATTAAAGATATTATTTTAGCCCATCAATATAAGAGCATGTTTGCCGGAATTGGTTTGTCCGGGTTGGCCGGCTGGTGTGCATATTATTTTTTAAAAGAGCAGGATTACCATGTAGATTTGATAGCCGCCGGCATTGGATATCAACCCTGCCCGGGGGATCCTTTGCTGATTAGCGATGCCAATATGGCGACCGCCAAGATGATTTCAGACAGTTTGGACCTGCATGGTGTCGGTGTAGGCGGTATCAATAGCAGATGTCTGGGAGTTTTGGGCGCCGGTCAAATCGATAAATATGGCAATATCAACTCGACGATTATCCGGTCCCGCAAAGGCAATGATATTTATCTTTCCGGTGCGGGGGGCGGCAACGATATCGCCAGTGTCGCGCAAGAAGTGGTCGTCGTTGCGGTGCATCGCGCAAACCGCCTCGTTGAAAAAGTACGCTATATCACCTGCCCGGGCACACGCGTGAGTACCCTGGCCACCAATGAAGGACTGTTCGTGAAAAACGACGCGGGGTTTATCCTGAAGGGATATTACCCCGGACCTGATGTATCCGAGGAAAAAGAGCGGGTCAACCAGATTGCAGATGCATGCGACTGGCAACTGCACACAGCACCTCAATTAGAGAAAATGAGTGCTCCGACGCCGGAGGAGTTAAAGTTGCTGCGATCATTTGATCCTGACGGTGTTTTCCTCAGGTAGACCAGGAAGGAAAAACAATAATTAAGGAGGTCAACATGTCTGCGAAGCACTTTCCACATTTATTTTCAGAAGGGCAAATTGGAAATTTTGACATAAAAAACCGGATTGTTATGTTGCCCATGGCCCGGCAGTTTCAAGGATTTAATGGGGAAGTCACCCAGAAAACAATTGATTATTATGAGGAGCGAGCCAAAGGGGGCGTCGGGCTCATTATTGTGGGCTCAACCCGTGTATTTCCTCCCGGGCATCAGTTTTATACTCCGGCGTCACTCAATATCGGTGATGATCGCTACCTTCCCGGACATAGCGATCTGGTTCACGCCATCCATACTCATGGCGCTAAAGCAGCCATTCAATTCGGGCATATCGGCGGCCAAACCGTTCACCAGAGCGTGGCCGCCTCGGATGTTCAGCAATTCTTCTGCGATGGGACGGCCTATTGCATACCCAGACCGATCACCAAAGATGAGATTTTCGATATGATTGAGCTGTTCGGTCAGGGTGCCCTCAAAGCCAAAACGGCCGGCTACGACATGGTCGAAATCCATGCAGCGCACGGATATCTTTTAAGTGGCTTTTTATCCCCCAAGCTTAATCTGAGAACCGATGAATTCGGCGGGAGCCTGGAGAACCGTGCCAGCTTTATCGTGAAGCTGATTCAACAAATCAAACGAATCGCCGGCGACGATTTCCCGGTGTGTGTTCGGATTAGTGCTGACGATTATCTTGAGGGTAGTATTGATTTAGGGGAATCTCCCGCGGTAGCCCGGATCCTTGAAGAAGCCGGTGCTGATTTGATCAGTGTTTCGGCCGGCAGCCATGAGACCCAGCACCTCTCAAATGATATTATGCGAATGGATGAAGATTTTAAGCGCCCGCTGTTTGAGGCAATCAAGAAGGAAGTAACGATTCCCATTCTTGTAGGTGGGGGCTACCGCAATCCGGATAGCGCCGAGAAAATTGTCGCCGATGGTGTCGCTGATTTCCTCGGGATGGCCCGTTCGTTTCTGGCCGACCCCGATTGGCCCCAAAAAGCACGCGAAGGACGTGTTGATGATATTCGCCGGTGCGTGTCCTGCGGCGAATGTCTTTACCAGAGAGGCGGTAAATTTACCTGGCCCCAAGGTTGTTCGGTCAATGCCGTCTTCGCCAGAGAAAGGGAATGGACCCGGCTAGAACCTGCCAGTGAAAAGAAAAAGGTCATGGTTATCGGCGGAGGGCCGGCCGGAATGGAAGCCGCCAGAATTGCCTCTTTACGGGGACATGAGGTAACGGTTTACGACAGGGGCAAGGAACTCGGCGGGCAACTTCTGCTGGCCGCCGCTCCTCCTGGAAAAAGACGACTGTTATGGATTCGGGATCACCTGGCGACCCAGCTCAAAAAGCAAAACGTGAAAGTCAATCTCGGTGTTGACGTTTCGCCCGAACTGATCGACAAAAAAAATCCAGATGTCGTGGTTTTGGCCGCCGGAGCAACCCCAAAGCAGACTGATTTTATTGATATCGACGACGCGCGCGTCGTCGATGCCTGGGATATTCTGGGGGGGCAGGTTGAGCCCGTGGCGCAGAAAGTGGTCGTCATCGGCGGGAATATGCTCGGCTGCGAGGTTGCCGAATTCATGGCGGACCAGGGCAACATCGTATCCGTTATCAAAATGCGCCCCGGTGCTGCAATGGCCGAGGACTGTGAGCCCACCAACAGAAGAGGATTGTTAGACTCACTGCAGGAGTGCCGGGTGAGCCTCTTGAGCGGCTTCAAAGTGGAGGGGCTGACCGACGATGGCGTTAAAGTCGTTCAAAGAGACTCGGGCGAGGAACGCACGCTGGAGGCCGAAACCATCGTATTGGCGCTGGGCGCAACGCCGGAGCGGAGTCTGGTAGACGATTTGAAAAAAGAGGAAATAGAATTTCATCCCATCGGCGATTGTCGACAGCCCAACAATATTCGACAGGCTATATATGATGGTGCTCTCGTCGGTCGTCAAATCTAAGGAGTAATTTTATGGGGAACTTACCACTTGAAGGTTACCGGGTGATAGATTTCGGCTGGGCCGCGGCTGCGCCTCGAGCAACCTGTCTTTTGGCGGACATGGGCGCTGAGGTTATTAAAGTGGAAACGCGCAAACGTCCTGATCCCGTTCGATTCGGCCCCGATAACCTGTCAAGGGATCCGGAAATGGATCCGCTTTTTCACAGCATTAATCGCAATAAACTGGGTATCCTATTAGATTTAAAAACCTCCGAGGGAGTTGACCTGATCAAGCAGCTGGTTGGCATCAGCGATGTCGTGGTAGACAATTTTTCACCGGGCGTAATGAAGCGGTTAACTCTGGAATATGATGATTTAAAAAAAATCAAACCGGACATTATCAAGATCTCATTCCCCGGTGTCGGCCGTGAAGGCCCCTTCTCAGATGTGGTAACATATGGTCCCTCACTGGCGGGATTAGCCGGTCTGGATAGTTTGATCGGATATGAAGGCGAACGCGTTTTAGGAATGCAACAGGCCTATGCCGATATTAATGCGGCGCTGTTTGGTGCATTTGCGATTCAAATAGGCTTATATCATCGTGAACGCTATGGGGAAGGCCAACACATCGAGGTCGCCCAGCTCGAGGCATTACTCAGTACAATGCCGGAACCCGTCATAGAGGCCAGTCTGAACAAGCGCATTTTAGGTACCTTGGGCAATGTTCACCCTATAATGCCCGTGCACAACAATTATCCGTGCCAGGGGGATGATAAATGGGTATCCATTGCTGTTCTTACCGACGCGGAATGGAAGGGATTCTGTAAAGCCATCGGTAACCCGCCCTGGACCCAAAAGGAGGATTTTGCAGCTAGCGATAAAAGATCATTAAACCGTAAAGAACTCGACAAATTGATTTCCGGGTGGACCGCGGACAAAACACCCAATGAAGTTATGGAGATTCTCCAAAAGGCGGGTGTGGCCGCAACTCCGTGTGCCGATACGGAGGAGCGTTATTTCGACCCGCATTTTCAGGAACGAGAGGTTATTGTTAATGTTGAACATCCGGTAACCGGTGTAGACTTTGTTCCCAAAGTGGTTTGCAATTTAAGTGAAACCCCGGGAGAGATCCGACGTCCGGCGCCGCTCCTGGGAGAGCATAACAATTATGTTTTTGGAAAGCTGCTGGGGTTGTCCCAGGAGGAGATCAAAACGCTGGTGGAAAAAGAGGTTATTTATTGAGGGGTATTCCATGTCAGTCGATACGATATTAACCAACTGTAAAATAGTCCGACACGACGGGATTTTAGATGCCGGCCTGGCGATAAAACAAGGAAAAGTGGTTGCGCTTGCCAAAGACGCCGAGTTGCCTCCAGCTGACACCATCCTCGACGGCAAAGGCAACTACATTATCCCCGGAGTTGTTGATGCCCATGTCCACCTCGAATATCCCCCCGGCGTTGACCCGGAGTCAAATATCAAGAGGGAGACCCGGGCATGCGCGGCAGCCGGCTGCACAACCATTATACATTTGTTAGCCCCGGCAGATGACATCCTGGACAAGGCCAACGAATTTGTCGGGTTCTATGAAAAACACGGATTTGTCGACCTGGCCCTGAGTGCGCGTATCTATTCCAGGGAAAATATAAAACAAATCCGCAGCCTGTACGATTTTGGAATTATCAATGTGAAGCTGTTACTTCCGTACAAAGGAGGCGAAGCGGTCTGGAAAGGGCGTGTCGGCGGCATAGACGACGGCATCATTTATCTTACTTTCAAAGAAGTCGGCCGGCTTGCGAAAGAAGGCCGTAAGGTATTTGTTCGCGTTCACTGTGAGAATGCGGAGATCTTCTTTAAGATGAAAGAGGAATTTCTGGAAGCAGGCATTGAACCGGCATCCTGGAATGATGCCAGACCGCGGGTTTGTGAAGCAGAAGCCATGCGAAAATGCCTGTATCTCGCCGAGGTGACAGAATGTCCGATATATGTGGTTCACATGACCATTAAAGAGGGCGTTGACCTCATAAATAAAGCCCGGGCAAAAGGCGTAAATGTGGTTACCGAAACATGTGTCCAATATTTAACGCTGAATACTGATAATGTGGACCCGGTGCTTTCCAAAGTCAATCCGCCGATTCGAGAGCCTGAAGACAACATTGCGCTTTGGGAAGCATTAAATGATGGCACCATTGATGTGGTTGCAACCGACCATGCCCCGGTCCCCAAGGAGCTGAAAAATAATCTCTGGGATGCCACCCCCGGTATTCCGGGTGCCGAAATGTTTTTACCCCTCATGTTAAGTGAGGGGGTCAACAAAGGAAAAATTTCTTTAGAAAAACTGGTGGATGTTTGTTGTTATCGCCCGGCAAGGCAATTTGGCCTTGCACCGCGCAAAGGAACCCTGTCCATCGGCTCCGATGCGGATCTGGTTCTGATTGACTTAAACAAGAAAGCGGTTGCGCCCCAAAAGCCGATTTATTCCAACACCGGCTATTCAATGATTGCCGGACGCAAAATAAAAGGCTGGCCGATATTAACCATGTTAAGAGGAAGCATCATCGCGCAGGATGGAAATGTGGTGGAAAAAACCGGAGAAGGGAAATATATAGCGGGACGCTAAACACTTAAGTAAACGTTATTTGTTAATTCAGGAGGATAATGATGAGTTCAGAAACACTGATTTATGAAAAAGAAGATTTTGAGGAAGGGTCGATGGTCACCCTTACCATGAACAAGCCCGAGACCCTAAATGCGTTGAATATTGAATTCAGTCGTGAAATTGACGACGCCTTAACCAAAGTAGAGCAGGACGATGACGTCAAGGTTGTTGTGCTGAAAGGTGCCGGCAAAGCGTTTTCAGCCGGATATGATCTTGGGCGCGTATACTTTGTCTATGGCGGTGGTACTGGAAAACCGGAAGATAAGACCAGGCGACCCAGTCAGAGGTCGCGCTTGGCGTATGACCGCTGGCGTTCGGAAAGCCTGCGGAGAATATTCCTTTTTGATAAAATAACGATTGCGCAAGTACATGGATATTGTATCGGGGGCGGATTATATATGTCGCTTTGTTGCGACCTTACCATTGCTGCTGAAGACGCCAAGATCGGACACTCAGAGCAGAGGCTTGGCTTTTCCGGCGCCATGTACGTATTTCCAATTGAGGTTATGTTGATCGGTCAGAAACGGGCCCGAGAACTACTTTTAACGGGAAAATTGATTGATGGCAAAGAAGCCGAACGAATTGGATTGGTCAATCAAGTCGTTCCGGCAGATCAGCTGGAAACGGAAACCAGAAAGCTTGCTAAATCGATGACGCTTCTGCCCCGCGACGGGATTGCCATCGGAAAAGCGACGGCGCGTCTGGCCTACGATTCAATGGGACTCAGCTCCGCTTTTGGGCAGGGCTATCTGGGTCATACCATGTTTACGAACACAAGATTTGAGCCGGGCGAGTATAATTTCATAAAACGCAGGCGAGATGTGGGCCTTAGAGAAGCTGTTAAGGAAAGAGATGCGCGCTATAAAGGACTTATCGAATAAGATCCTCTGCAGATAAGAGATAAACGGGAAGAGATAGATATAAAAATTCGGCAAAAAAGGGACTGATAAAGAAATAGCGATTATCCGCAAAAAGTTTTTCAGCGCACGAAAGGCAGGTTGGAGGAGGTAATTTATGAAACGCTTTGATTACATAAGGCCCGGCAAGATGGATGATGCGATTGCAGCCCTGAAAGATAAGGATAACCCCTATTTGCTTGCCGGAGGAACGGACCTGCTGATCGGAATGAAGACGAATGCCGTCCAACCAAAATGCATCATCGATTTAAAAGGAATTCCCCAAATAGATTCGATTGAATACGATAATGGTTTCAAATTGGGGACGCTGACGTGCATACGGGATATAGAAGTTTCACCACTCATCCGTGAGAAGATACCGGTGCTGAGCCAGGCGGCCAGCACCCTGGGTTCAATTCAAATCAGAAACCGGGCGACAATCGGTGGTAATCTGTGTCATGGGTCACCGGCAGCGGATATGGCCGCCATTCTTCTCGCAATGGATTGCGAGGTAACCATTGCTTTTGATAAGGGTCAAAAAACAATCGGCCTCGATCAGTTCTTTACCGGTCCCAATAGTACCGTACTGGGCAAGCACGAGATATTGTCGCAGATCATCATTCCCAAAAGGATGGAGCAGTTTAAGGGCGT
>JAQYWI010000047.1 GCA_030145015.1 Desulfobacterales bacterium | reverse complement strand
CCGGTTTGTGTTGGCAAACACCTGGAGCCGTTTTTGCCGGTTCCCCGGGTGATTAAACAAAAAGGAAAATATGGTTTGTCTGAAAATTTTCCCGAATCCATCGGTAAAGTGCACGCTTTTTACGGCAATGTCGGGGTGATGATCCGGGCTTACAGTTACATTCTCAGTATGGGCGCTGAAGGTTTGAAAAAGGCCAGCCAGCTTGCGGTTTTAAACGCCGCCTATATAAAAGACAATTTAAAAGGCACGTTTCACCTGCCCTACGACCGGCCCTGTATGCACGAATGTGTTTTTTCAGATAAACTCCAGGAGCCGTATAAGGTGACAACCCTGGACATGGTCAAGCGGATGATGGATTACGGATTTCATCCCCCGACAATCTATTTTCCGCTGGTGGTTCCCGGCGCCATCATGATCGAGCCCACCGAGACCGAATCCAAGGAAGATATCGACCTGTTTATTGACTCGCTGAAAGCGATCGCCAAAGAAGCTCAGGAACATCCTGAATTGCTGCATGCAGCTCCCCAAAAGACTATACGCCGGAGACTCGATGAAACCGAAGCGGCCCGGAAACCATGCTTGAGGGGATAAGTATAATACGTTGGTTGTGCGTGGTCCGTGGTTGGTGGCCATCCAATATTACATGGAATAATGGCAATAACCAAAAATATTCGTAATTCCATAAGTGACGGTCAGCCGCTGCCAACCGGTCATAGTGCGACAACGGACAACGGACAACCCGCAACGGGCCCCAAGACCTGGTTGTGCGTGGATTTTGACAGGATCGACTACCGTGACGCCTGGCAGCTGCAGCGTAACCTGCTCATCGCCCGCAAAGAGCGCATTTTGCCAAACGATATCGTTTTGTTCCTGGAGCATCCCGCTGTTTTTACCCTCGGGCGCAGGGGGGGGCGGGAATGTATGCTGGTATCAGACGAATTCCTCGAGAAAGCCGGCGTTCAGGTCATCCAGGCGGAACGCGGCGGAAATATTACCTTTCACGGCCCGGGTCAACTGGTGGTGTATCCAATCGTTGATTTACAAACCGCCAGAATAAAAGTCGTCGATTTCGTAACCGGTCTCGAAGAGGTGATGCTGCGCACCGCTGCCAACTGGGGTATTGCAGCTGAACGCAATGCGGCCAACCGCGGCATCTGGGTCGGTCCCCATAAAATGGGCAGTATCGGGATTGCCGTTCGCAGAGGCATCAGCTTTCACGGTCTGGCATTAAACGTCCACACCGATTTAACCCCGTTTTCCTGGATTCAGCCCTGCGGTTTGCAGAATGTGGCAATGACCACCATGCAGCAGGAGGCAGCACACAAATTGTCGCTGCCGCAGGTGCGCGCGGTCTTAAAAACACAATTTGAAACGGTTTTTGGGATAAAGTTCGTTCCGAAAGACCCAGCTGATTTAAGTTCTATTTTAGAAAGTTCAATTTCCAAACCGCTAACTGGGCGTGTTTAGTTAAATAGTTGATTAGTTGAATAGTCAATTAGTCAGAGGATTAGGGAAATGATCAGTTAAATAGTCAAATGGTCGATTCGTTAAATGGTTTAAAATGGATTGAATCCTCTGACTATTTGACGATTCAACTATTTAACGAATTGACTACAAACAAACGAATCAACCAATTAACTTATTTAACCAATCAACCCTTGAACCTCAATCTAACAATGCCTCAACCATCCCATAAGAAACCCCGCTGGCTTAAAAAACGACTGCCGACCGGCCCGGAATACGAGAAGGTGAAAGAATTAATCGGTAAGGATCGGCTGCATACCGTCTGCCAGGAGGCCAAATGTCCGAATATGTGGGAATGTTTTTCGCAACAGACGGCCACATTTTTGATTATGGGCTCCCGGTGTACCCGCAATTGCCGGTTTTGTTCGGTCGCACAGGGACCTGCCGAACCGCCGGACCCGGGCGAGCCGGACCGAGTTGCAGCCGCCGTCCGACAAATGGGTCTCAGTTATGTCGTGATCACCTCGGTTACCCGGGACGATTTAGCAGACGGCGGCGCCGTTTTTTTTGCCGAGGCCATCGCGGCCGTCCACCGCCGGATTCCATCCGCACGGGTGGAAGTCCTGATACCCGATTTTCAGGGCAACGCTCAGGCGCTCCAGACGGTTTTAAATGCCCATCCGGATGTACTGAACCATAACATTGAAACCGTGCCCCGCCTGTATCCGATCGTACGACCCCAGGCGCGTTACCAACGTTCGCTTCAGCTGCTAAGCCGGGCGCAAAAATATGACGCCTGCCTGCCGATTAAATCAGGTTTAATGCTGGGTTTGGGGGAAGATTCTGCAGAAATCCGTTCAACCCTAAATGATTTGTTGGATGCGGGCTGCCGTATCCTGACGATCGGTCAATATTTACAGCCTTCCAAAGCGCATTTGCCGGTCAAGCGCTTTATAGCGCCTGCAGAATTTGAAAATTGGAAATCCACCGCTCTGAAGATGGGGTTTTGCGAGGTGGCCAGCGGACCGTTTGTCCGCAGTTCCTATCACGCCAAAGAGCTCTACCAGGCCATGGGACCGGATAATATTAAAACGAAATGAAATACTTTTCCCGGCGCAATGAGGCCGCTTGAGTAATAAATTAAGAAAATTCTAAGAACCATAATCCTTAAATCACAGATCACAAAAAACAAATATCAAACAACTCACAATAATTAAAATTCAAAATCCCAAACAAATGTTTTGGTCATTATAAAATTGAGATTTATTTGTAATTTGGTGCTTGTGACTTGGTATTTTATTATTTAGGATTTAGAGGTGTAAATTTGGATGCTTCGCTGGTTAGAGCCGAAATCGATTTAAAAGCTGTCGCACACAATATTAAAGAGCTGCGCCGGATTACCCATCCGGATGCCCGGCTTATGGGGGTTGTCAAGGCCAATGCTTACGGTCATGGTGCGATTGAGGTGGCCCGATGCGCGCTTCAAAATGGTGCCGCGGTGCTCGGTGTCGCCAGAATAGAAGAAGGCGTACAAATTCGGGAAGCCGGCATCGAGGTGCCTATTTTAATTTTCGGCTATACCCTTCCGGAACGCACGGCCGACCTTGTGGAATATGATCTAACCCAAACCGTTTATACGTGCGCAGCCGCTCAAGTATTGTCCCGGACCGCTATTTCATTGCAGAAAAAAATAAAGATCCATCTAAAAGTCGACACCGGAATGGGCCGGCTCGGCCTGCTGCCGCAAAATTTTCAACGCCACAATTCAGCGAAGCTAAATGCGGATGCGATTGAAGAAACCCTGGCCATCGCCGGTCTGGACGGGCTTGAACTTGAAGGCATATTCACGCATTTCGCAACTGCCGACAGCGCGGATAAGACCTATGCTGAAGACCAGCTCGATCTTTTTATGAACTTTCTGAACCGGCTGCGCAAAACCGGATTAGAACCGCCCGTCAGACACGCCGCCAACAGCGCCGCATTGATCGACATGCCGCAATCCCATCTTGACATGGTAAGGCCGGGTATTGCCAGCTATGGGCTGTATCCCTCCGATGAGGTCAACAAAAAGCACGTGTCCCTAAAACCCGCCATGGCCTTAAAGGCACGGATTATTCATCTAAAAAAAGTGCCCGCTGGTTTCAAGGTCAGCTACGGCAGTACTCACGAAACTCCCAAGGCGACCACAATTGCGACAATCCCCATCGGCTATGCCGATGGATTAAACCGGCTGTTATCTTCCAGCGGCCAGATGCTCGTACATGGACAACGGGCGCCTATTATCGGCCGTGTATGCATGGATCTGACGATGTTGGACCTCGGCCACATCGATAACGTTCAGATGGGTGATGAGGTTGTTATTTTCGGCCAACAGGGCAGCGACTCTATAACAATCGATGATATTGCTTCATCGCTTAACACCATAAATTATGAAATCGTATCGACCATAACCGCCAGGGTTCCGAGGGTTTATTTAAGATAATGATGCTTGGAAGCTGGGAGGCTGGAAAGCTGGGAAGCTCGAAGGGGTGAATTATTCTTAACCTTCAAGCTTTCCGGCCTCCCAGCTTTCCAGCTTCCAAGCTTTTAAGATGATCCTAAGGTAAGCCAAAATGAGAGAAATCATACTGATTAATGTTACCGGCAAAGATAAGCCCGGTCTAACGGCGAGTTTGACGAGTATTCTGGCCCGGTACCAGGTCACGATTCTGGACATCGGCCAGGCTGTCATCCACGATTATCTGTCTCTGGGTATTTTGATTGAAATCCCGACCGAGTTTAAATCTTCATCGATATTGAAAGATCTTTTGTTTGAAGCCCATAAATTAGGCACTCAGATCCGGTTTTCCCCGATTCATGCGGACCTATATGAAAACTGGTCTGCCCATAAGGGAAAAGAGCGCCGAATCATCACCCTTTTAGGCCGGCGGTTGTCCGCCGAACAGCTGTCAAGAGTCGCAAACGCAATCGCTAAAAATAAATTAAATATCGACGTTATCACCCGGCTTTCAGGTCGTGTATCTTTAAATGACGCTGGTACAAATCAGAAAGCCTGCGTGCAGATCAGGGTTTCGGGCAAAATTGATGACCCCAGGGTGTTAAGAGGCGAGCTTCTTAGAATCCACGAAGAAACGGGTATCGATATCTCATTTTTCGTCGATGACATTTATCGTCATGCTCGCCGGCTGGTCGTATTCGATATGGATTCAACCCTGATTCAAGGTGAAGCGATAGATGAACTTGCCGCTAGGGCCGGTGTCGGCGACCGGGTAGCTCAAATTACCAAAGCTGGCATGCAAGGCAAAATGAATTTTAAAGACAGCCTTACACAACGGGTGGCGCTTTTAAAAGGCATGCATGAAAATATTCTATCAACCGTCGCTCAAAATCTTGTGTTGACCGAAGGTGCCGAACGCGTCATCGGCAAACTAAAACAACTGGGCTACAAAATCGGTATCATATCCGGCGGTTTCGGATATTTTGGGAATTATTTACAAAGAAAACTGGGATTGGATTATGTTTTTGCCAATTGTCTTGAAATTGAAGACGGCAAAATCACCGGTAAAATTAAAGGGGAAATAATCGATGGCCGCAAAAAAGCTGAGATTTTGCGAACCATCGCCCAGGTCGAAAACATCAGCCTCCAACAAACCATTGCGGTTGGCGATGGCGCCAATGATCTGCCGATGATCAGCATCGCCGGTTTAGGTGTGGCATTTCATGCCAAACCCATTGTAAAAGAAACTGCGCAACAGAGCATATCCAGTGTCGGATTGGACGGCTTGCTGTACCTGATGGGAATTAGCGAAAGAGAAATCCGGCAGCGCTAACCGGATCAGCCTGGTTTTAAATGGGCCATCAGGTTGGTGCTAAAAACCTCCGCTTGCTCAATATTGGAAAGATGGGCGGCCTCAGGAATCACCACCAGGTTGGAGCCCTTAATTTGGGCTTGCATGGCTTCAGATGCTTCCACAGGTGTACCCGGATCATCCGCCCCGACCATGATCAAGGTGGGGATTTTAATCGCGGAAAGCTGATCCAAATAATTAAGTCGACGGATGGCCTCGCTGCAGCCGATGTAACCGGCTACCGGAGTGGCCAAAATCTGCTCACGGATTTGCTGGATCTCCGGAAGGTTCTGTTTAAGATAATTCGGAGTAAACCAGCGCTCTAGGGTAGATTCGGCAACCGCCTGCATGCCCTGTTTTCGCGCTGTATCGATACGATCCTGCCACACGGGTTGGGCCGCAGCGGGAATTTTCGCTGCTGTATCAGCCAGCACAAGGCTTTCAAGCCTGTTAAAATGATGTAAAGCGATGCCCTGACCGATCATACCGCCCATGGACAGACCGACCCAATGGACCCTGTCAATATCCAGCCCATCCAGAAGGCCGATGGCATCATCAACCAGCTGTTCCAGGGTATAAGATCCCTGGGGCGCATCACTGTCCCCGTGTCCGCGCGTATCATAACGCAAAACCTGGAAATGGGCTTCCAGCAGTTCAAGTTGCGGGGTCCACATCACCAGGCTGCAGGCCAGGGAATGGCTCAGCACAACGACCGGTGCATCCTTTTCACCCGACAATTCATAATTAATCTGGATACCGTTGGCTTCAATCAACATAATGACCTCCCGGAATTTCTATAATATAGCGAATGGAGTTCAACTCCTTTATTTAAACGTCAATGCTGAAACAGGACCTATTCTTGCGAAGGTTTTTTCATGTAAAAAGACAGCAGCATCCCGACCAGAGAGATGCCGCCGGCCACCACAAACGGTAAGGTAAATGAACCACTGACATCCGCCAGATAACCGCCGAGTGCCGGCCCCAAAGCCTGACCGATCCCGAAAAACAGTGTAATAAAACCCAGGCCGGCCGGAGCCAAACGCGGACCCACAAAGTCACCGGCTGCAGCGGCCATAATCGTGGGGATGCTCCAGGCAGTAAGCCCGAAAAAAAATGCAGACAGATAAAAGCCGAATTTCACCTTTATCAGCGCGTAGATAATGTAAGAAAGTCCCAGCACAAGATACGCCAGTGCGGCCCCCCGGCTTCTTCCGAGCACATCTGATATCTTCCCCCAAATCATCCCGCAAAAGATGCTTAAGCCCCCCACCAGGGCCCACAATCCCCCGGCCCATTCCTGGCTAAAACCCATTTCTTTAACCAGATAAGCCGCAAAAAAAACCATATAGATAATATAAGAAAGGCCATAGAAAAAATAGACAAGACCCAGATACCAGACGGAGCCCAGCTTAACGACACCTTTAATGGTATCGGACCACTTTGGAGAGGGCGTTTTTTCAGTACCTGAGGGATCTGGCCGGACAGCATCACTCTGCTCCTCCCCGACCTGCAGGAGTCCCTTTTCCTCAGGGTTGCTGCGCACAAACTGATAAACAATACCGGATATCAGAAGTACGGCGCCGCCCAGTATATACCACGAAAACCGCCATCCATTGGCGCCAAAGGCTGATAATATGGGCGGAACCAACAGACCGGAGATCAGCGTACCGATGCCGATTCCGGCAGACACGATGCCGGTGGCAAAGCCTCTTTTTTTCATTGTAAACCAGGCCGAACCTAAAGCCATGGCCGGGACATAAGATGCGCCATTGCCCAAACCGGTCAGCAGGCGCATAAAAAAGGCAACACCAAATGATTGGGCCAGCCCGGTTAAAATCATGGTGATACCCATCAGTATCAACGCAGCCGTGATGACGATCCGCGTCCCAAAATGCGCCGCCAAAAATCCGCCGATGATGGCCATGGTCAGATAACCGATAAAATTTCCGGTTCCGAGCAGCCCCAGTTGAGTGTAGTTAAACCCAAGCCCATCCTTCATGGCCGGTAGAATAATGGTATAGGACATGCGGCCGAACCCGTGGGCTGCAATGGCGGTCAGCAGCCCCATTAAGATGACCACCCAGCCGTAATGAAGTTTGCCCTCTTTCATATTGTCCTCCTCTTCATTCCAATCGAAACGTCCTTCAACATGTTCCTGCAATCTGAAACCTTCTATAAGTGGTTTCAAAACTTCAGATCAGGTTCAAGGGCTAAAAGTGCCTAAAGTGAACTAAAATGCCTAAAGTGACTAAAGTTAAGGCGTCGCTGCGCTCCATCTTTTATATTAAATAGACAGGATTCCACAACTTTAGTCACTTTAGATCACTTTAAACTTTAGCTCACTAATTTTTTGTGAGCATTTATCGGAGGCCTGTGCTGCACCCTATCCCAAATAATTCGATGCGAATCCCGCTTGCGGGACAACGCAGCCATTGGAGCCTTTTGAGCTCCTTAAATATTCTTTCAATTAGATGCGAAATCCCGCATCATTACGCGGGGAGATGGGGTTTTGAAACCACTTCTACACAATTTGGGCGACGGTTGACAAACTTTATGGCATAATCGGATATCAAGTCAAAACAATTCGGAACCTAACTTTTTTTTGACAATCCGGCCTGTTTTATTTTATCCTTATATGATTATCTTATTAAAAAACCAAATTCCGATGATTCGGAATTCGGATCATACGGGAGGATACGTTGAAGTTCAGCGGCAAAAAACGCTTTTCAACTTATTTAATGACGACGTTTGTCGTTCTGGTCACCCTTTCGGTGCTTATTCTGCTGGCAACCATCTACCGATATTATGGCAAAAAGGTGGAATCGGAATTTTATGAGAAACTGCAGGCTCAAAAGGGCCAGGTGGAAATTATCTTAAAAAACAGAATTGCACTTATTACGGGGAAGTTAAATAATTTTGGCTCCGACAATATCGTCCGTGTCACCGTAATGCTGGACGATAAATCAAATCTAGAGAATCGCATTACCCAATTTTACCCGCCCAAAGATGGTGTTTACCATTTCGTCAAAAAGATCGGTGAAAAGTCAATTGTACCGCAAAACTATCCCGGAATATCCAGACAGGTGATTGATTTTGTTCTGACCGAATATCCGAACGGCGAGGTCCTGGAAGATGGAGAAAAAAAGCGGGTTTTGTGGTGGTTTTCAGCTCCGATTATGCATGAAACCAGTCGCATGGGAAGCGCATATGTACTCTATGATATGGTCCAGGACACCGAACTCATTAAAACCATAAAACAAACAGTCGACGCCGACATGTCGGTCCTCGATGGCGACCAGGTGTTTTGTCTAATTTCCAGCACAACATTGCCGCTGGATGCAAAAACCCGCAACGCGCTTTCAACAAGCCCTGGATTTCATTCGTTTGGGCAAAATCGAATTTTAGCGAGACTAAATGGAATAAACAATTTCTATTTCCAATCATCACTGGAAAGCCTTATCTCTGAAAAAAAGAAAGTCAGCTTATGGATTGGGCTGTTTTCAATTGTGATTCTGGCGGTTTCAACCTTGATGTCAATCTTTCTGGCCAAAAAAATGATGGGGCCTCTGAAAGAAATGACGGTTAAAGCGATCCGAATATCGGAAGGACAAAAAAATCTTCTTTTTGATGATAAAAGCCGAACCTATTGGGAATTTAATCAATTATCCCAGGCTTTTAATTATATGCTGACAAATCTTAAAGACGCCGAAGAGCAGGCCCGCTACAAGGAGTTGTTGGAAAATGTAGATGATGCGGTCTACATCCTGGACCTGGACGGTAATATCCTGGAAGCCAATGAAGCGGCTTATTCACAACTTGGCTACACGTCCGACGCATTCTTCAAATTAAATCTTGGCGCCATCATTCCTGGAAAAGATGCGCGCTTAATTATCGGCCAACTCGGTGGACAAGCCCGGGGAAAGATGAGCCCAAAACTAACTCTTGAAACCATGCACTACAAAAAGGACGGCGAAAGTTTTCCCGTCGAAATCCATTCCAGGGGTATCGATTACAGGGGTAAAAACGTGATTCTAAATGTCGCCCGCAACGTCAGCAAGCGTATCGAAGCAGAAAGAGCATTGCGCGAGAGCGAAGAGCGCTACCGGTCAGTTGTTGAAAACTCACGCGATGGAATCATGGTCATGAATGATGCCCTTCGAATTATCTATGCAAACGAAGTTCTGTCGCAAATATTAGGATATTCGCGCAAAGAGATCCAAGGGAGTTTTTTGAAAAAATACCTGGCCCAGGATAGTTTCGAGTCCGTCGAAAACTTTTTTATAAACACCTTTAGGGGAGAAATATTTCCATCCGGGCTGATATGCACCATTATTTGCAAAACAGGAGATGAGCGCACGGTTAAAATAGGCGCAAACCGCTTTGAAGACTCCCGTGGCAAAGTAAAAATCGTTAGTCAGCTTTCTGATATTACAGATGAATTGAAGACAGAAAAAGAAAAAAAGGACCTTGAAGCCCAACTGATTCATGCCCAGAAGATGGAGGCCATTGGTACCCTGGCCGGAGGAATAGCGCATGACTTTAACAATATTCTCATGGGTATCCAGGGGTATCTGTCATTGATGCGCTTAAATCCGGAAGCTGAAAACCCGGATCAAAAATATATCCAGGGAATTGAAGAAAATGTCATGAGCGCCGCCAATCTTACCGAACAGCTCCTGGGCTTCGCCCGCAAGGGAAAATATACCCCCAGAAAAACGTGTCTCAATGATGTTGTCGAAAAGAGTTCCCGTATGTTTACCCGCACCAAAAAAGAAATCAGCGTACATAAAAGATTCCAGGAAGATATCTGGAACGTGGAGGTGGATCGGGGACAAATTGAACAGGTTCTGATTAACCTTTATTTGAATGCATGGCATGCCATGCCGGAGGGGGGTGACCTCTATATTCAATCAGAAAACGTGAATCTCAGCGATGAATACTGCAAGGCGTTTGAGGCCAGGGGGGGAAAGTATGTAAAATTATCCGTAACCGACAGCGGGATCGGTATGGATAAGGAAACCATAGAAAGAATTTTTGAGCCTTTTTTCACAACCAAAGAAGTTGGCCAGGGAACCGGTCTGGGGCTGGCCTCCGCATATGGGATTATTAAAAATCATAATGGAATCATACGCGTCTATAGCGAAAAGGATCATGGCGCGACATTCGTTATCTACTTGCCGGCATCAGAAGCCCAGGCGCTTGATGATGCGCCGGATGATTATATGCTGGTAAAGGGGAAGGAACGGATTCTTCTGGTAGATGATGAAGAAGGCCCCGTTCTGGTAGAAGAACTTATGCTCAAAGAATTAGGTTATACGGTGTTAACCGCCAGAAGCGGAAAGGAAGCACTTGATCTTTACCGTTCGAATATAAACGATCTTGATCTGGTTGCACTGGATATGATTATGCCGGAAAAGAGCGGTAAAGCCACGTACGAGGAGCTCAAAAAAATTGACCCTGGCATTAAAGTTCTTCTCGTGAGCGGCTACAGTTTAAACAAGCAAGTCGAAGAATTAATTTCGCAGGGCTGCAACGGGTTTATTCAGAAACCGTTTGATATCATCGAACTATCACAAAAACTAAGAGAAATTCTGGAGAATTGAACATTTTCGATTGAATATTCAACTATATGGGATTTACATAGAAGGACCAAGGATGATTTCTATGCGCCGGTTTTGGTGGCGCCCTTCTTTGGTTTGGTTCGCCGCTACCGGCCGATAGTAGCTGTACCCGCGCGCCGAAAGCCTTTCGGGCTGCAGCTGACCCTCTTTTTGAAGAAATCTTACCACAGCGGCCGCCCGGGCGGTGGACAGCTCCCAGTTGCTTGGAAATCTTTCTTTTAAAGCCGGACTTAAAGGCGTATTGTCGGTATGTCCCTCTACCAGCAAGTTTTGATTTTTGTGCGCTCGGATGGAATCGGCCACCACCAACAATATTTTCCGGCCCTTTTGATTAATTTCGACGCTGCCCGAATCAAAAAGAATTTTATCGATAAAGACAACCTTTAAGGTGTCTTCCAATTCCACGAGTTCAATTTCCTCAGCTTCGATCTCCTCTTTTAGACTTGTTGCGATTGTGTTTTTGGTGTCATCCAGAAGATGAATGACTTTATTCTGAAGTTTGATTATGGATTTCTTTTTTTGCAGATCGTTGTTCAACTGCTCAACGTTTTGAGAAAGCTGTTCAATATTTTTAGATAGCTTTAAATTGATATTTTTAAGGTAGGTATTCTTTGATTGCAGATCTGCAATTTCTTCGTTACGGACCGTATTTGTTTGCTGCAACTTGATCAATTCAGCATCAAGGCTTTTAATCTTCTCTTCGGCCTCGTATAGCTCAAGGCGCACAAGCTTTAATTCCTTATTTAGCACTGCGTTTTGATCTTGCATTTGCTGATGGGACACACAGGCCGTCAACAAGAGCCACGCCAAACTCAAAACCGCAATGAATCGCTTTTTGCCCATTAGATCATTTCTGCCAGTAAGTAAAATCAAACTTGTCCAAAATAATAGGCCCATATCTGAAGGTAATATTAATTTATATCAAAATTTTCGCCGTTTTCATAATTATATTTTTCACAATTTAGTCATCTGATGAGGAAAGCGTATACCCAAAAAATGTATTCGGTTTGATAAACAGTATGTTAGGGCAATCCAGGCTCTCAAAGAAGCCTGCCTGAATAAAAAAAGAACTGTAACCGCAAAGGTGTTAGATGGATTACATGGGAGCTCTGAAAGGTTGCGCGTATCCGGTAAGCTCAACATATCCCATGCCCTTCACGGGATGTTTGGCGGCTGAACCTCTTACCGATACGCTGCCCTCCCAATACGTCACCCCGGTGCTTGCCGGTGTCTGCATTTCCTGGTCAGACAAATTGGCATCAACGCTTAGTTGAATCGATAATGGAAAAATAGTTAACCGCCAGCGCGTCGGATACGACGCCCGGGAATGCGGACTTTTCCATTGGTCCAGGACGTCAATGCTAAAATCATCTATTGTTAAATGCCGGGGGTTCCCGGATGCATCAATAAGGGTCCCGCTGGAGGCAGGACTTAAGCCGCCTTGCTCATTTCTGAACTGATAGAGCATAATCTCAGTTCGATCCGAAAGCTGCAGGCTAAACCAATCCCAGCCGACAATGCCCGGCTCCAGGGGCGCTGTACTGAATTCATGGTCCATCCAGGTTAAACCCTCAACCTTCATGGTTTTTCCGCCCACCTTGAGCGTACCCACTGATTTAAGGCGGGTAAACGAATAATAGCAACTTGCGCTCTGGGGCGCCGAGCCTTTGCGGCTATAGCCGGCTTGCCCATGTAAGACCGGCTGTTTAACGGGCTGCAGGGTCAGATCATAGGAAAACTCATCAGTGACGGCTTTCAGAATGTGGGCATCTTTTTCTATTTGAGCACGCCAATTTTTGATAAAAATGGTTCTACTCCCATCCGCTACAGACGTCCCTGCCAATCCCAGGGCTTCCCGGGCAACCTGCTCGGCCTGAAGGTGTCTTTTCCCGGAAATATCGGAGATCGCTGCATGCCCGAGATAAATCTGCTGAGTCCGCCAGGCAGACGTTGGTCGGGGCCATTTCTTTTCCGTACCGGGGGGACCGATCTGGCTTCGAAAAAACGTCAACTGGTATCCGAACCGGGCACCCGATTCAGCCTGCAGATTGCCCGTATAATACCACCACTCGGTTCGATAGCCCGGATGCGGTCCGTGATCTTTCGGAAATTCTGAATTACAGGGCCCGGTAACAGATAAAAAATCAGATTCATCCCCGGCAATTACTTTAAAGGCAGCAACTGTGTTCATCAGGATCAGGCCCAGAAACACAAAAGCAACTATTTTAGATAATTGTTTCATTTTTATGATTATTATCCAATTTAGTCATTCACCCTAAAGAAATCATGGCTCAAAGCTCATGGCTGATAGCTCATAGCAAAAGGCTGGGAGGCTTGAAAGCTTGGAGGCTATAAGGCTGGCAAGCTTGCAAATAATTCAGACGGTCAGATTCCTGGCCTCCCGGCCTGTTAACCTTTGAGCATTGAGCTTCTTTTTTTTATTTTTTTTTTTAATCTGCGTTAATCTGCGTAATCTGCGGATTTTTTTTACTTTGAGCGGCGAATGTGATTAATTATCAACGTTCCCTCAAAAGCGTTGCCGGCGGTTTCCGGAAAACCATTTTCACTGCCGGCAGCGCTGCAGCAAGGGCTGCTATGATAATCAGCGGAATCGATATGCTCAGCGATCCCCAATCCACACCATATATAAAAGTCCAACCGAATGATTGGCGATTAACCACATACACCAGTAGATAAGATAAGAAAAAACCACAGACAACTCCGGCCAACTCTCCGATGACCACCAAAAAAGCGGCCTCCCAGAATATCATCGCACGAATCTGCCCGAAGCTTGCACCTAACGCAAACAGGGTGTTGAGTTGTCGGGATCGCTCTAAAACCAGGACCGTCAGCGTTGTGGCAATACCTAACGCGGCGATCACCAAAGCGATCACAAGTAAAACGGTCGTAATCGCAAATGTTTCGTCAAAGATTTGTAAAACAGCTCTTCGCAGCCGTTTGCCGCTGAGCAAATCCACTTTATCGCCCGCTTGTTCAATGATGTCGGCTCGAAGGATAGAGACCGCTGTGTCCAGGTTTTGGGCCCTATTCTTAAAAAAAAGCCGCAGCCCGCCCCAATGCGGATCGTGATAGCGCGCCTTAAAATGAGGCATGCTGTAAAATACCACGCCGCCGTGCGTCCGATAATCGCGGACAATACCCAGGATCGGGAGTTCAACCCATGATTCGGCAACCTGTGCCCGGAACACGTCACCAACGCTTAAACCGGTTCGATTTGAAAAAACTTCAGAAACAATCACACCATCACCGCGTTTCAGCTTCGGGTGAATTATTTCCGGATCTCCCTTCAGCCAGAAGAATGAAGCGTATTGCAGGAATCCCTCCATATCCAGCAGCTCGAACTCGTAAGGAAAATTTGCATACCTTAAAAAAAATCGCCGGTTCGGTACGATATCGACCCTGTCTTTAAAAGATTGCAAATCTTCAATAACTTCCTGAGAAATGGGATAGCGGAATCGATTAATCTCTCCCATTTTGGTGGTTAAAAATAAATCACCCCGGATGGTCTGATAGGTCCAAAATTCTACGGTCTGGCGAAAACTGTAAATCATAATAACCAGGGAAGTAAATAAGGCAACTGCAGTTATAAGAGCGCCGACAGATACTGCTGTCCGGGTCCCGCTGTCACGTACGTAGCGACTGGCGAGGTAAGCCGGTATTCCTGCCAGCTTGCGTAATTTAAATGACAGGGCCGCGCCGATCCACTCCAGCGTCCAGGGCGCCAGCAACGCAAAACCGACAAAGAGCAGCAAAATGGATAAATATCCCGGCAAAGGCATTCCCAGGACTGCCGGAAGCCTGGATAACGGCCATACCAGAATGATACAAATAAGGCCCCCCAAAGCAAGCTGCTTTGGTGATTTTCGGGGCCGCATCCCCAGCTGGGAAATCTCCAGCGCTTCTTTGGGGGAAACCTGCATGGCCTCCCGTGCGGGTTGATAAGCGGCGAATACGGAAATGAAGACCGTAACGCCGAAACTTAAAAGAATTTCCCACCCATCGAGTGTAAGTGTTTCCACCTGAACTCTAACAAAAAGGGTGGAGATCGTTTGACTGACGCCGTGGAGTAAATATTTGATCAAAAAATTGCCAATCGGAATGGCCAGTAACCAACCGACGAGGCCAAACAAAGCACCTTCCGCCAGGAAAATAAAAAAGAGATGGTAGCCGGAAGCTCCGACAGACCTTAAAATAGCCAGTTCCGCGCGACGGGAAGCTGCATTTAAGGCGACCAGGCTATAGACCAGAAACATGCCGACAAATAATGATGCAAAGCTCAGAATGGAGAGATTGAGCTGATAGGCTCTGATCATCCCCTGCCCGCTTTCACGGGCGGTTGATGGCGGGTTCAATGTAAGGCTTTCAGGTAGCATGCTGCGGATATCGTCCAGGTCTTTGGCGGTGGCAGAGGGTTTTAACTTGAGGTCAATTCGATCCACTTTGCCGAAAAGCCCGGTGAATTCCTGAAAGGTTGCAATATCCGTCAAAGCGATTCGGCCCCCTTCAGCCAGGGCAAGTCCTTCCCGTTCCAGCTTCCCTAATACCTTAAACTTCGATTTTTGGCGGATATGCTCAAGGAGAATAACATCACCTGAGGTTTTATTGAATTCGGCGGCCAGGGATTCTCCCGGGATTAACGTGTAGGGCTCCTTTAATAAGTCCAACCAGACAAGGGCCTCCGCATTACTTTTTGAGCGAATCCGCCAGTTGCGAAGGGGCCGGTCTAAAATCGGATCAAATCCGATCAGCAAAAAGGGTTTGGCGCCATCCTGCGCAATTCGGGTATAAGTGGTCAGAACCGGTGATGCACTTTGAATTGCCGGATGATTTATCAGATCTGTGATAAGATTTTCCGGAACATAACCGCCGGGCCGGGTTATCACATGATCGGCCCGGCCGGCAATCAGATCCATGCTTTTGGTAAATGAATCCAGCGAGGCGTTGACGGAAAGGCGCACACTGGTAAAAACGGCCGCGCCCAGGGCGATCCCCAAAAGCACGGTCAGGGCTCGGCCAATATGTTTGCGCATATCCCGCAGGCTGAACCAGATAAAAAGCCGAAAGAAGAATACGAAATTTTTCATGGGTGGTTTGTGATCATACCGTCTTTAAGGAAAATTTTAACGGTGGCCTGGGAGTCGGCAAGGGAACTATGGGTTGCGATCATAATGGTGCGGCCCCATTTTCGATTAAGTTCTGCCAATAGATCAATGACGATTTGTCCATTGCGAGAGTCAAGATTTCCGGTAGGCTCATCGGCTAAAATAATAGACGGATCATTAATAAGGGCCCTGGCGATCGCTGTGCGCTGCATCTCACCGCCGGAGAGTTGTGCCGGGAGGTGGTTTAAACGCTTATCAAGTCCGATCCATTTTAACAGATCCGCGGCTTTGAGCCGGCTCTCCGTAATCGATTTGCCGGCCAAAAGCGCCGGAAGACAAACATTTTCGAGTGCATTTAAGGTGGGCAGCAAATTAAAGGACTGAAAAATCATGCCGACAACCTGCCGGCGGAAGTGGGTCAGCTCGCCATCGGAAGTTTTATTTAAATCGTGGTTTGCAACCGTTAGATCTCCCCGGGTCGGCCTGTCCAGACCGGCCAACAATGACAACAGGGTGCTCTTTCCGGAACCGCTGTTTCCCTTGAGCACCACCAGTGCACCCGCAGCGATTTCAAGATCAACCCGGTTAATCCCGACGACCTCACTGTCACCCAGTTTGTAGAGGCGGGTTAATCCTTTGGCCGCAATCACCGGCTGTGGTTTATCAGGGTCCATAGGGCTTAAATTGGTTTTAATTAGGTTTAGAAGATGTCAGTGACTAAAGTGAACTAAAATTTGAAGTGACTAAAGTTGAGGTGTCGCTAGCGCCGCGTGGCGCTCCATCTTTTTATATAAATGGTAGAATGCCTTAACTTTAGGCACTTTAGCTCACTTTAGGCATTTTAGGTATTTGGGTCACTTTAGTTCACTTTTTACTCTAGCGCACTTACCTTAAATGCGTTTTTAAGATAGCTCTGATTACTTCGCCAGATAACCTTTCTCAACCGCATCATCGATAAGAGCGGTGACATAATCCCATAAATGGGAGGCGCCTTCTTCCACCGGCTGCATTCTGGCAAGGACCTGTTTTTTTTGGATCCCATGCTGACGCCAGGAATGACCTTGGGTATAATAATTATGAAGTAAAGGCTGAAATCTATCCAAAGCGTTGGCAAATCGAGATTCAGGAGTCCTCCTGTCTTCATATTCATCCCACAGGCCACGAAACGATTTGGCCTGATCCTCGGGCAGAATGTTAAAGATTCGATCTGCAGCTCTGGTTTCGCGCTCTTTCTGATCTTGGATGCCGCTCTCATCATAACAGTAAGTGTCCCCGGCATCGATCTCGACCAAATCGTGGGTAAGAAGCAATTTTATTACCCGTAAAAGATTCAAATTATCCCCTTCAACATATTCAGACAAAACCAGAACGATCAATGCAATATGCCAGGAGTGTTCCGCTGAATTTTCCTGCCGGGAACGATCCATTAACATCGTCCGTCGCATAATTTTTTTGAGCTTATCCACCTCCAGAATGAATTCAATCTGGCTTTTAAAGCGCTTACCATCGACGGGCCCAATTCCCCTCTTTTTCTTTTCCACATCCAATTTCTCATCACCATCACCTTTGAACATGAGCCTCCTCCCGACCTTAAGTTTTACCCTAATCGAGCGTTTCAAATTTTAAAAGGGATTTTTTGTCTTATTTTCAATCAATGGAAATGAAACAAGAAACATCTGTTGAATACCGCAAGCAGTATGAATTATCTGCGGATGTTTTTGCCTGAAATCCCCATCCAAATGAAGGCAAAAGCAGATATGGGTGCAACCGGCTTATTTTTTGGAAGCTGAATCCAGTTTCCTCCGTAAATCAAGCCAGTCGTTGAGTTCCATCAACGATTGGGATAGCTGATAGCGACCGTCGAAAAATACGCCGTAATCACCACCGCCCCCCATCGCCGAAGCAAAACGAATGGTATTGGCGTGAAACAGCCAGGTATCGGTCCACTTTCTTTCGATGGCTTCATTATATAGGCTATCTTCTTTGTCGGCCCAGCCATGCTGCCAGATGTCTTCCATCATCTGGGTGGCCGTCCGGGTCTTGGCATTCGTTTCCCGGATGGTGTTCTCAAACCGTCTCCAGTGGCCTCTGACCCAGGAGGGATCATGACAATTTAAGCAAACGGCCTGCATCTCCTTTCGCCGTGCCTCGCTTTCCTTTTCATCGATCAGATACTTCGTTGCAAAACCACCCGCGAAATCTGTCGGCAGGGGCAATCCATCTTTATTGCGGATAATGCTGGTATCCGGCGCTTGCGGATGCGGATGGGCATAGACCAACCCCAGTATGCGCCACGGCAGTCGATTGTTCATTTGATGGGTCCTTGCGATCACCACTTCCGCATCGGTATTGACCACCAGGCTGACGTGGCAGGTGGCGCAGGTAGGGGCACTGAAATCTTTTCCAACGGTCCATGGCACGGCCTTAAAATCCCAGGAGGAATTCATGGTCGAAAAGATGTTGCCATGTTTACTTGCGGCATACACCTTAAAGGCCGGCACATCAGGCCCCACATGGCACTCTTTGCAGGTGTATGGCTTACGCGCCATCTCTATTGAAAAAGCGTGGCGCGTATGACAGGCGGAGCAGGCGCCCATACTGCCATCCAGATTAATGCGTCCCACGCCCTGATTGGGCCAGCCTTTGATTATGGGAAACTCCAGTTCACCGGCGGCTTCCGTATCACGGGTTTCATACCCCCTAAGCTCCAGCTTGGTGCCGTGGCAGTAATAACAGGCCTCTGCTTTGGTATCATCATTAGCAGGTTCAAGATTAATTTTCCCGTTCCGGTAATTTGTTCCGGCCAGGATGCTGTGCTCAAGCTTTTGATAAAGTTTGTTATCGGCCAGGTTACCGTAGGCATGCGCCATGATATTTTTGGAATATTGTTGTCTTTCCGTCGCATGGCACGTCTGGCAGTCGTCAGGGCTGACCACCACATGAACGTCATAGCCGTTGTGTTCAAACGTATCCGCATGCGCTTTGGGTCTCAGGGTGTGGCACTCGGCGCATCCCACCACAACGGTTTGCAGGTTTTCAGGAACCGTGGTGCTCGATACCTTACGGGCAACGCCTTCGACTGCCATGGCTGCTTTGGGTGTGATCTTGGCGTGGCGGCTGTTTTGCCAGTCCTTGACAATTCCGGGTTGATGCGAGGAGTGACAATCGATACACTCAGCCGTCGCTTCGCTGACGGGAATCTCTGCGGATATTCCAGTACCTGCACTGACAAAACTCATGAAAATCCAGATTATCACGGCCGCATTTTTCATAATAAACTCCTGCAAAAAGGTTTTAGTAATCTCTTTGCCTCTTTCCGATGGACTAGATTGTCCAACAAACTGAATTTCAGACCATAATGGAAAATCGAGTTTCTTTTATCGCATTGGTTTCAATTGCACAATTAAAAATTTTGCACTTATAGGGGTTGTCAAAAAAACGTTCCGGTATTCGAACGTTTTTTTCTACAACCTTACACCCGCTTACGCCGCACTTCCGTATTTCGGAACATTATTATGAAAAGCGGTATAAATGTTATAATTACCCTCCCGCAACGACAAGGGGCAGTTCCTCGTCCAGCTTGAAAAACACCAAAAATTTTACTTTGTGCTCATCATCCGGATACTGTTTGCGACGCAGAGAATTTAAAAGCTCGCTATCCTGCTCTTCGCGCACCTTGGTCATAAACAGCCGTTTGCCTTTATAGCCGGGCCCATTTTCGATAAAAAGGAAGGTTGCATGGGAATTGGACTGCAGGTTGTGGTGGGTCAGACGGTCACGCATGATAACGGCCAGGGTCCCATCTTCCATAAAGTGGGGTCTGGCGTAAATCGCCGCATCTACCTTGCCGTCAGCATCAGACGTAGCCAGCACACCCACTCCCTTTGTATCGTTGAAATAGTCTTTAAGGTCCATGGTGTCCTCCTTTGTTAAAAACAGGTTTATCAATCGTTATAATCGTTTGCAAATTTTTCAAAAAAAATCTTTATGATATGAATACCTCAAACTATAATGCAGAAAAACGCAATGAAAAGAGGGAAGCGTACGGTGGTGGCAATGAAAATTATGAAAATTTATGGCAGGTTATCATTTTTATTTTTTTTTAATCTTGACTTTACAATTAAATCTTAAGAACATAAGTTAAGTACTGCAAAACATATGATTTTTTGGCACCATCAAAGAAAATAATCGGTTTATATATGTTAACGGTGTACCAGATTTTAGTTTCATAATAGGAGGATAGATATGAAAATTATAAATAAATTCCTCGCATTAGGATTAATGGTTCTTACCGTAAGTTGTGCTGTGAGTGTAGAAATCCCCAAAGATGTTACCTATGATTATAATGTGAATGTCGATCTCAAAAACCTGAAAACCTATGACTTGCGCCCTATCCCGACAACAGTGGGGATCGAACCTCTGATGTTGGAACGGATAAAAACTGCTATTGACACTGAATTAATGTTCAAAAAACTGGAAAAGACATCAGATAATCCCGACTTTTTGGTCATCATGTACGGGGTTCGATCAAGATTATTTACCACTGCCTGGCGCGGACCCGACGCGAACCTTATTGTCGATAAGGGCAAGCTTATCCTGAAATTTATCGACCCTAAAACAAACCAGATTATATGGTGGGCTGAGGCGAAAACCATATTAGATCATGATATGATTCCAGAAAATAAAACCGATATGGTAAACGAGGTCGTCCGTAGGATTCTACAAAAATTTCCACCTGCTTCTTCGTCATAATCTTTATTTGAACCTATCTCAATCAACGCGCCTGCAATTAGAAAGGGCCGAGGATAACTCGGCCCTTTTTTTCTCCCGCAATTATATTTTATAAACGATGATAGGGACTTAGTCCGCGGTGTGAATTTCGTTGTTTTCATTCTTCAGCAGAATATCGATTATATCGGGAATATATTCATCCGCCTTGCTGACGTGGAAGCGTGCCGAGCCTGCACCGCGGTGGCCTCCGCCATCAAAATGAGCGAGCATCAAGCCAACATTCACATTGCAGTTCGGATGAAAAATACTGTGCCCGACATTGACCACAATCGTTTCCTTCTTTTTATCCTGATACCGTATTCGCATATGGACAATTGACTCGGGGAATAAAGAATACACGAGAAATCGATTCCCGCCGGGTGGTTTATCCAGAGTTCTCAAATCCGTAATCGCGATATTCTGATTTAGTAAGGTATGCTTTTTCAAAAAATCCACATAGCGGTCATTGTGCGCCACCACACTTTTACAGTGCTGTTTTACCTCCGGATCCTTTAAAACCTGCCGGATATCATGTTTTCTGAAAAGCTCAACCAGCTTATTCCAATAGGGCTCGTCCGGTTGATCATCGTTTGAAACTGTCAAAGAAAGGAGCACATAAGGATAATTTTCAGGATGAAGAACTTCATCCAAGGTTAGGTCGGCCGAATCAATTTTGTCTGCGGCCTGCACCAGTTCGCTGTAATCTCTCCGCAACCGGTTTTTATAGTAATCAAAAATGATCCCTGCAGCCGATGGGGCAATTTTAAAAGCACCTTCAAACGGTGTGTCTATTTGATTGGTATAGTGATGGTCAAACCACAATGCGCATCTCTCATCATAGGGTAAGTTGGCGATAATATCTTCTTTTTGAATGTCGACCAATCCCTTTTGCACATGGCTCGGCTCAACCCATATTACAGGATCCTTTATATCTAATGTTTCAAAAAGCAGAACGGCACAAACAATTCCGTCAAAATCCGGTCGGGTAACAATACGCATCGATCATCTCACAGAAGATAAAAAGCGCTGAATGAATTCACTAAAATTGTATTGATGTTTGAAAATGCTTATTTTATCCTAAATTGAGCGAGACGCTCAATCTGAAAACTATATACAGAATCTACCTAAATTTCAAGGAGGATTAAAGTCATGGCACTTTATCTTATTCAGCATGGAAAGAGTCTGCCAAAGGACCAGGATCCTGACCAAGGATTATCCGAAGACGGGACCACTGAAACCGAGCGCATTGCAAGTCTGGCCCGAGACTATGGTGTCAGCGTTTCTCAGATTAGACACAGCGTCAAAACCAGAGCCCGCCAAACCGCTGAAATATTAGCCAGAGCGCTGAAACCGCAAAAGGACATCCAGGAAATTAGTGGGATAAAGCCGATGGATGATGTGGCCGCATGTGCCGCTAAAATAGATCCTGACGAAAATGTAATGCTGGTGGGTCACTTACCCTTCATGGAGCGGATCACTTCTTATCTGATAACAGGATCGATCGATCAAGCGCTAATTAAATTTCAAAACAGCGGGATCGTATGTCTGGATAAAGACCCCGAAACTCAGGCGTGGGTCATAAAATGGACCCTCATGCCGAACATCGGATAAAGGGCAGGTATTAAAAAAAAGTGCCTAAAGTGAACTAAAGTTGGAAGTGCCTAAAGTTGAGGTGTCGCAGCGCGACATCTATTATATTAAAATGATCGTTCGACCCTGTCGTTAGACCCTGTCGTTAGACCCTGTCGTTAGACCCTGTCGTTAGACCCTGTCGTTAGACCCTGAGGCTCTCGAAGGGAGGCTCTCGAAGGGAGGCTCTCGAAGGGAGGCTCTCGAAGGGAGGCTCTCGAAGGGAGGCTCTCGAAGGGAGGCCCTCGAAGGGAGGCTCTCGAAGGGAGGCTCTCGAAGGGAGGCTCTCGAAGGGAGGCCCTCGAAGGGAGGCCCTCGAAGGGAGGCTCTCGAAGGGAGGCTCTCGAAGGGAGGCTCTCGAAGGGAGGCCCTCGAAGGGAGGTTCTCGAAGGGAGGCCCTCGAAGGGAGGCTCTCGACGGGTAGAATGCCTCAACTTTAGTCACTTTAGTTCACTTTGAAATTTAGCGCACTCTCTTTAATGCCTTTTTTATATGTTTTCTAGCTGAGTCTTTCGACGACCAGTGCCACCCCGTTGCCGCCCCCGATACACGCGCTCACCAATCCGAGTTGTGCATCGCGATCCTTCATGGCGTAAAGTAATGTCGTCAAAATTTTGGAACCGGTTGCTGCTACCGGATGGCCTAATGCAATTGCACCGCCATTAACGTTAACTTTATCACGGTCAATATTCAACTCCCTCTCGCAGGCGATATACTGAGCCGCAAACGCTTCGTTAAGCTCGATTAAATCAATATCGGACAGCTCCACTCCGGCCTGCTTCAGCGCAGCCGGTATCGCCTTTGACGGTGCGATACCGAATCTCTTTGGCTCGAAACCGACGAATGCATATCCGCGGATAAGGGCTAAAGGTTCCAATCCCATGGCCTTGGCCTTTTCACGATCCATTAATACCTGGGCGGAAGCAGCATCGCACAGCGCGCAGGCATTGCCGGCCGTGACCGTACCCTCTTTATTAAATACCGGTCTGAGTTTGCCCAACGATTCGCCGGTGACACCTGTTCGGAAGATCTCTTCATCTTTGAAGAGGTTTACCTGACCTTTGCGACCCGGCACTTCAACCGCAATGACCTCCTGGTCGAATTTTCCGGCTTGAACGGCTGCTTCGGCTTTATTATGACTATCAGCCGCAAACTGATCCTGCTCCTCGCGGCTAATCTCAAATTCCTTAGCCAAGGCGTCGGTCAACTCACCCATGAGACCGCCCCCCAGCGGGCACAAAAAACCATCTTTGTGCATTAAGTCCAACATATCGCCCTTACCCATACGATAACCAAAACGTGCTTTCGGCAAGGCATAAGGGACATTGCTCGTGCTCTCGGTGCCACCGATTAATACGGTGTCGACATCTTCGGCCTTGATCGCCTGCGCACCGAATATTAATGCCTGGACACTGGAGCCACAGCGCACATTAATGGAAACCGCAGGCACATCAACAGGCACGCCGCCCTTTACAGCGGTAATCCGAGCCGGATTGGGTCCGACCCCGGCCTGCCAGGCATTGGCGAAGATGGTCTGGTCGATATCTTCCGGTTTAATACCCGACCGTTTAATGGTTTCTGCAACGATCACCGCACCGAACTCGGGAGCGGTCAATGCAGCCAAAGAGCCGCCAAATTTTCCGCCCGCCGAACGGCCGGCGCCCAATATTACAACTTCTCTCATAATTCCCTCCTAAATATAAAATGATTAGATTAGTGATTGATATCGCTAACAAACCGAAAACTATCTCAAAAAGAATCCTATGTGTCAAGCCTCTATAAACCGTATAAGCTTACGGAGATTATTTTTTAGTAAAATAATTTGATAAATCATGAAAATCCGTGAAAATGGATGAAAATTAATGAAATATCGCAATAAAATATATTATTCCTGTAAAGTAATTAATTTCTTTTGATTTTCATAACCTTCCGGCTTTGTGTCGCATTCTTAAATATGATTTATGAAAAAAATTCATCAATTAATGAAATCATGAAATATTTTCATCAATAAAATGAAATCCATACTAGATAAGATATACACCGAATATAAAACGTTCACCCCCTCCCAAAAAAAAGTTGCAGAATATCTCACGCAGCATTTAGATGACGCCTTGATCTTAAAGGCCAGTCAGCTCGCAAAGAAGGCCGGTGTATCCGAGGCAACCTTTACACGCTTTATAACAAGGCTTGGATTCTCAGGTTTTTCTGAATTCAAGCGGGAGATCGGAAACTTCATCATTCAGGGCAACTCCACGGCGGAAAGGCTGGCCGAATCCGCGCAAACTTTCGGAATTTCTGAATCTGTATTCTTAGAAATATTGCGCGGCGATATCGAAAATATCCATAAAATTACCAATGGAATTCCCAACGAGCTGTTTGAAAAAGCGGTCGGGAAACTATCATCAGCCAAATCGATATATCTCCTGGGTTTACGAAGCAGCTACGCCTTGGCTTTCTATTTGGCTTTCAACCTGAGATTTTTTTTAAAATCAGTTACCCTTATTAAGCCGGGTATTGGCGATATCCCCGAGCAGGTTCTTTCTGCCGGAAAAGGCGATGTTTTAATAGCCCTTAGCTTTAAACGCTTTACACGGGATGTCGTCAATATTGTGGAGAAAATCAAAAGGAAAAAGACCTACATCATCGCCATCACCAACAGCCATCTCTCCCCCATAGCCCAATTAGCCGATATGTCACTGGTTGTCGAGACTGAAATACCGACCTATATTGAGTCTTTTACAGCGCCGATGAGTTTACTCAACGCCTTTATCACTGCAGTTGCACTTAAAAAGAAAAAACAGGCTTTGCCTGCTTTAACAAAACTCGAGACAGAATTCAAAGAGTTTGAAACCTATATCAGTAGAGATCTCAGGTTAAACAAAAGTAAATGATGAAGCAATTTTTAGGTTTCAGTGTTCAGGTGTCAGTCAGCTATCAGTTGTCTAATTGGTTTAATTGGTTTAATTCGTTCAATTGGATCGTTTAAAGCCAACCAATTCAACCAATGAAACAAATAAAACGAATCTAACAAATCCTCGAATCCCTGAACCATTGAACCTTGAACCTGAAGTTGAGGTGAAAATGAACATGTCGCTGGAAAAGGTATTCAACCCGCGCTCTGTTGCCGTAATCGGTGCCTCCGAGGTTCCGGGAAAGGCGGCCGAGCGCAGAACACGAAGCCTCCTTGAGGGCGGATTCGATGGGGACGTGTATCTCATCAATCCGAAAAGATCGGAACTTTTCGGTAGAAAGGCCTATCCCAGTATCACCGATGTGGGCAAAGAGGTCGATCTGGCCATGGTGGTGATCGCACCCGGATTTCTGGTGTCTGCTGTTGCCGATAGCGTAAAAATGGGCGTTAAAGGCATCATTATCATTACGGCCGGTCTGGGAGAAACCGGAGAAGACGGCAGGAAAATAGAGGCCGACATCCTAAACGAGGCCGCCAAGACCGGAGTCTGTGTTATTGGCCCCAATTGCAGCGGCATGTTCAGTGCTTCGGCAAATATGAATCTGTTGGGCGTGCCGCGATTGGAAAAGGGGCCCATTTCCGTTCTGGCTCAAAGCGGCAATGTGATTGATTCCCTGACCCACTATGCCCGCGTGCGCGGATTGGGTTTTAGCAAAATCATCAGCCTGGGGAATGCGATCTGCGCAAGCTTTGCTGACTACATCGATTATCTCAAAGACGATCCCGAAACCAAAGTTATCATCACCTACCTCGAAGGTATCAAGGACGGAAACCGCCTGGTCAGAAAGGTTCGTGAAACCATTAAAAACAAGCCGGTCATTGCTCTAAAGGTGGGAAGATCGGCTGCCGGGGCAAGGGCGGCGGCCTCCCATACCGGATCGCTGGCAGGCGATGACCTGATAGTGGATGCAGCCTTCAGGCAGGCCGGCATTGTGAGGGTGGCCAACATCGATGAATTGTTCGATATGGCAGAAGTCTTTTGCAACTGCCCTTTTCCCGACGGGAATCGGGTAGCCATTTTGTCGGAAGGCGGCGGCGATAACTCCATTGCGGCGGATAACGCGGAAATCCACGGCATGCAGGTGCCGGTGCTTTCTCAGGAGACCCAGGAAAAGATCAAGCCCTTTCTGCTTCAGGGCATGCCCGCCTCGAATCCCATCGACTATGGCGGAACCGCTGAAGAAAATCCCCACATGATCACTGAATGCGTTAAGGTTTGCATGCAAAGCGACGAGGTTGATGGCATCTATATTACCGGCTTCTTTGGCGGCTTTAAAGATATTATTGCTCCGCATGTGGCGGAATTAGAGGAACAGACCTCAAGGGATCTGGTGGAATTGGTCCAACAATTTAAAAAACCGCTTTTTGTCAACACCAGCTTTGCAAGGGGCGCCATCAAATCCTTGGATATTCTCAAAAGCGCGGGTATCCCGGTCATGGAGTCCTCCCAACGATCCTCCCAGTGCCTCAGCGATCTGATGAAATTCGCCGTCAATCGGAAAAAAATAGGTCAGATGAAAATCCCGCGGCCTCGCATGCAAGAACATCCCCGGGTGAAAAAAATCTTTGCCAAGGCAATTCGCGAGGAAAGAACCAATCTCCTTGAGACGGAATCAAGGGATATCCTGCAAAGATATGGACTGCCGTTACCGCTGGCAGCCCTGATTTGTAATACTGACGAGATAAGTCAAAAAACCTCCAAATTTCCCTATCCGCTGGCAATGAAAGTTGTTTGCCCGGATATTATCCATAAATCCGATGCCGGCGGAATTAGATTAAACCTGAAAGGCAAAGCGCAAGTCCAGGAGGCTTTTGAAGAAATCACGGCCAACGCCTGTAGGGTTACGACAAGGGATCGTGTTTTAGGAACCCTCATTTCGCCAATGGCCGCGGAAGGGCAGGAATGCATTATCGGAATGATACGGGATCCCCAATTTGGCCCGGTGATCATGTTCGGGCTGGGCGGGATATTTGTGGAAGTCTTGAAGGATGTCTCCTTCAGGGTGGCACCCCTTGCGGATGAAGATATCGATGCGATGATCAAAGAGATCAAAGGCTACAAAGTCCTAAGCGGGATAAGAGGGGAAAAACCCAGGGACATCGATGCCATTCGACACATTCTTGCCAAACTTTCTGATATTGCCATCGACCATCCGGAGATCAAAGAGGTTGATCTTAATCCGGTCATTATCCATGAAAAAGGTGCATCCATAGTGGATTCCCGAATGATAATCAAAGCCTAATCGCATGCGTTCAGAGGTTCAGGGTTCAAAGGTTCCTATATTAAGTGTCAAGCTAATTGCTTTTTGTTTAATTGGTTTGATTAGTTTGATTCGTTCGATTGGTTAAACTAATAAAACCAATTCAACCAATGAAACCAATAAAACAAGATATTAAGCCTGGTACAACCCGGAACGCTGAACCCTGAACCTGTGAACGTTTATTTTTTAATTACCATATTAAATTGGAGGGAGAATTTTAAAATGGATAGGAAAGAGCTTGTTGCCGGATACGGCAAAAAAATTGAGGAAATCTATCGGCAAAGATCGCCGAAGTCTGCGAAAGTGATCGAAGACGCCGGCAAATATGTTCCTGACGGTGATATGCGTATTTCGATCTGGTTTGAGCCCTACCCCACGGTTATGGCCAGAGGAGACGGCTGTCATCTCTACGATGTGGATGGCAATGATTACTTGGATTTTTCCAATAACTGGACCTCAATGATATTGGGCAATAACCATCCCAAAGTCGTAGCGGCAATCTGCAATCAGGCTCCGCTGGGCTCTGCCATGGCAGCACCCCATGAGGCCGTCTTTGAGTGGGCCCGTATCCTGTGTGAAAGAATCCCTTCGGTGGAACGGGTGCGCTTTTGTACGTCTGGTACCGAAGCATTGATGTTTGCCGTACGCGCCGCCCGGGCCTATACCGGCAGAGACAAGATCTTAAAGATGGAGGGAAACTATCACGGCAGCTACGACATTATGGAGATGCAGGTCGGCTGGAGAAAGCTGCCGCCCGGGCTGCCCAAGAGTGTGGAACAGGACGTGCTGGTTACGCCATTCAACGACAAGCAGGCGGCCACAAAGCTCATTGAGGAGAACAGGGGTGACCTGGCGGCGGTCGTTGTCGAGGGCATAATGGGGGCCGCCGGCATGATTCCGCCCGAAAACGACTACCTAAAACACCTTAAGGACGTGGCTTCCAAAAATGATGTACTCCTGATCGTTGATGAGGTCATCAGCTTCAGGATAGCGGTCGGCGGCGCGCAACAGATCTTTGATGTACAGCCCGACCTTACCGCTCTGGGAAAGACCATCGGCGGCGGATTACCGGTCGGTGCTTTCGGCGGCCGCGAAGATGTCATGGCGGTGTATTCACCCAAACACAAACACCCGGCCCACCACGCGGGAACCTTCGTGGCGACGCCCATTGCCGTGGCAGCCGGCATCGCGGGAATAAAAGAAATGACAGTTGAAACCCTGGATAGAATTAACGCACTGGGCTGGTCCATGAAGGAAAATTTACAAAGCGTTCTGGATGATTTAAAGCTCAAAATCCAAATTAAAGGCTATGGCTCATTGCAGCAGCTCCACTTTACATCAGAGCCGGTATCTGACGCCCAAACGGCATTCTTTACCCAGGATAGAGATCTGCTCAGGTTATTCCATCTTTCCCTGATGAATAAGGGCATATTTATTCCCAACCGCGGCTTCTTTGCCATATCGACTCCCATGTCCGAGGCCGAAACGGATAAGGCGGTTAAAGCAGCCGCTGAGTGCCTGTCGGAATTGAAGCCGCTTATTGAGCAGATTGCCCCGCAACTGATCGGTTAATTGTCACAGGTATATGGAGGAAAACACAATGAAAAAAATAGTAGCCACAGACAACGCGCCGCAGGCCATTGGGCCCTATTCCCAGGCAATTCAGTACGGTGATTTTTTGTTTGTTTCCGGACAAATCGCCATCGATCCGCAGACGGGCAACATCATTGAAGGCGATATCGAAGCGCAAACCGAACAGGTCTTAAAAAACATATCGGCTATCATCGCAGAGGCCGGTTTGTCGCTTCAAAATACGGTTAAATGCACCTGCTTTTTGAAAGACATGAACGACTTTGTTAGATTCAACTCGGTGTATGAAACCTATTTTAGTGAAAGCCCGCCGGCGCGCGAAACAGTGGAAGTCGCCAGGCTTCCGAAAGATGTGCTCGTGGAGGTATCCGCGATTTGCGGCAAATAGTTCGCAACGAACTACCTTTGGCTGTCTTCAGGATCACAAGATGAAATCTTATTACGCACATTGAAAAGGAGAAAAGATATGGACGAACATCAGGATGTTTGGAACGAAAAGGTGGCCTCGAAGATTATTAAAAATTTAGAGAAGCGCCGCATGCAGGGCAGCTACGCCCCCACCGCCGCCCAGGCCAAAGACGAAGTCATCGGTATGATTCCCCGGGGCACAACGGTATTTCGATGCGGTTCCATGACCGCCGGTGGAGCGGGACTCTGGGAGGCCATCGCGGCGTTGCCGGAAGTAAACCTTATTGATCCGTACCCGCCGGAGCTGTCGCCGAAAGAGGCCATGGAACTCCGGCGTCAGGGGATGATCTCCGACATCATGATTGCCAGCTCTAATGCGATCACGTTGGACGGAAAATTGGTCAACCTCGACGGTATGGGCAACCGTGTGGCGGCCATGGCATTCGGGCCCAAAAAGGTGATTTTGCTGGTGGGTATGAACAAAGTCGTCCCCGACCTGGAATCTGCCATGGCCAGAGTGAAGCACTATGCAGCACCGGTTAACAACATCCGCCTAGCCTATAAAAATCCATGCACTGAAACCGGGCTTTGCAGTGATTGCAAAACGCCCGAACGGATCTGTAACATGTGGAGTATCATCGAAGGCCACATGATCCAAAACCGCATCCATGTCAAGCTGATTGGTGAAAGTCTGGGGTACTAGAAGCTATCTCAAAAATAGCAGTTTATCTTCCAAGACAGATAAAAAAAGTTCTGAAATGATTTATTCATAGCCGCAATCGCACCTTTCTCTGATTTGGAGATTGCCTTATATGCAATCCAATCGGGCCACTGAGCCAGCTACGCTCGATGCGTCCAGCGACCGAACTGTAGACAACAATGAAGAGCGCCAGAATAGCTAAAGTCTGATACATCGCAGACCTCCGGATGGGGTGTTATTTTGATTGAGCGAAAATTGCTCAATCAAATCATATTCACTTTAAACCATTAACCACTAGCGAATAACCAATAACAATGGATCCGTTAACGGATCCATTGCCCTTACCAGTCCGGCCGATTGAACAGATGGTCAAGCTCTTCAGCCGGCGGGTATTTCAGCTCATCGGGCGACAGCAGATCACCCCAGTTGGTGCGCTTTTCCATCTCTGCTTTGATGTCGCCGGGCACAAAATCCTGGCCGGCACGCATTTCCCAGCCCCCGCCCAGGGCCTTGTACAGGGAAATCAGACTCAGGCCCACATCGCCGGTGGTGACGACCCAATTGTCCTGCTGTTGAACCAGGTTCTGCTGGGCATCCAGCACCCGCTGAAAATCCACGAGGCCTTCCTTGTACTGCAGCGTTGATAAATCCACCGAACTCTTGTAGGCCTCGACGGCATCGGCTAAAAACGCAACCTGATCCTGAGTACGCAAATAAGCGATCATCGCGTCTTCCACTTCTTGAACCGCCTGCAACACCGTGTTCTCGTAATCAACCGCCAGTTCCTGGAAGCGTGCATCTTCCACCCGTATGCTGTTGGTAATACGCCCGTAATTAAACAGGTCCCAGGTAATCGAAGGACCGGCGGAATACCCAAAACTTTTATTTTTAAACATATCGCTGAGGCCGGCATTGTTCGATTGGGGAGGGTTTGTGCTGCCGGCGGTTGTATAACCAATGGAGCCAAACAGCGAAAAACGGGGAAAGAGATCTGCTTTGGCCACGCCGATCTGGGCACTTTGAGCGGCCAGTTGACGCTCGGCCAGACGAATATCAGGCCGCCGGCGCAGCAATTCGGCGGGAATCCCAACGGCAATCTCAGCCGGCATCTGCGGGATGCGCCCCGGTCCTGCAAGCATAGCATCAATTTCCCCGGGAAGTTTACCCAGCAAAATGGCGAGCGCATTTTTGGCCTGGCGGATCTCAGACTCAAAGCCGGGAATGGTGGCTTCCGTGCTGCGCAGCAAGGCCCGGGACTGAAAAACATCCAGTTCGGTGACCGCCCCGGCGTCAAACTGGGCTTGCGCCAGTCGCAATGATTCTGTTTGAATTTTAGTGTTTGCACGCGCAACCGCCAGCCGCTCTTCAAAGGTGCGAAGATTTATGTATGTGCGGGCCACCTCGGAGGTTAAGAAGACCAGATTGTCATCATAATCGGCAATCGAGGCCTGCAGATCGGCGACACCCGCCTGGACGGCCCGCCGGAACTTGCCCCAGAAGTCGAGTTCCCAGGCCGCGTCGAATCCCACATCATAAACATATGCAAACCTTTCGGCGCTGATTGCGTTGGGTAAATTTCGGCTGGTTTTTTCCACCGTGGCATCGCCAAAACCCTGCTGGGTTTGCGGGTATTGATTGCCAACGGCAATGCCCAGCTGTGCCCGGGCTTCCAATATTCGAATTCCGGTAACCTGTAAGGTTAAATTTTGCTGATAGGCGCTATTGACCAGGGTGTTAAGCATCGGATCATTGAACACCGTCCACCAGGCGCTGAAATCGGCCGCCTTGCTTTCAATTTTGGGATCCGTTGAATCCAGCCATTCTTTAGGCTCCGGTGCCGTCGGCTTGACGTAATCGGGCCCTACCATGGTGCAGCCGCTGATCACGAGCGACAGCGCCAGCAGTCCAAATAAGACGAATGCAAAAGAATGAAAGTAATACTGATTGCAATCTTCCAAATTACAATTTTTAATGAATAAAATCGCAGGCATTTCTTCCTCCGTTTAAAACAAATTGAACATCGAACATTGAACGCCCAACGTTGAACATCGAATATTGAAAAAACTTAACATCGAACGTCGAACATCCAACACTGAACTTCGAATAAGGATGTCGCTTCGCTCCACCATTCAATTTCATTTGTTTCTTCATCTTTTCTATTGAGCGTTCGATGTTGGGCGTTCGATGTTCGATGTTAATACTTTATCTTTTAAGTTCCTCCATACAAAACGACTTAGC